>JAIRWF010000027.1 GCA_031253335.1 Streptococcaceae bacterium | reverse complement strand
TTTGACTTTTTCGTTCGTAAATATCACCAAGATTACGAACTAAAAAGTCAAAGCCGACTTTATTTCTAATGGCATTGGATTCAACGAGTTTTATTTCTCGGCGGTTTTCCCAGTTTATCCCATCATCGGGTCTTGCTTTGGTTTTTGATGGACTCCCCGACAAAGCACATTGGCTAATACACAAGTGTATTAGTACAATTCATCCATCACTTCAGCTACAGCATCGCAAGTTTGGGAAAAGTCAATGTCTTTTGCATAATCAAAACTATTTTGATATTTTTTCCACTGAGCATTCATCGCATCACTTGATCTGCAAACCGCAAGCACCTCTTTGTAAGACTTCATGATATCAGATGTTCCACGCCTTTTAGCTGTTGTTTCTATGGCTTTTCGTAAATGCTCAGTATTCACATTCCCAAATTGCAGTTTGCGTAAAATATAAACGTCATAATAATCTCTTGGCCGAGTCGTCTGATCGCCTCGCGAAATAATGGCCTCCAGCTTTTCTGCCAGAATCGTTTCCAGATTGTAAGCAAGAACCGAAATCGATTTATCCTCAAATAGCGACTTATAAGTAAACTCGATTTCTTGAGGTGTGATTTTATCACCTGTTGTCACGTCGAGCTTTAGAGGAACAGACATCGGTGGGAAATTCCCCGTCAGAGAAACTCGGTAACCTGTGTAATCATCTCCTTCACGAATTTCGCTAATGGTTCTAACCACAAAAGTGATGCCATCATCTACTGGGATAGACAGAATTGTTTCAAACATTCTTTTGATATTTTCATCGTTGACCGGCTCACCCTTGATGGTCACATCCATATCCATGGTTGCGCGGGTATCCAGCCCAACCATGGCCGCAATCAAGAATCCACCTTTCACAATGAAATTCTGCTTATATTTCGATAAGGCAATTCGTTCTAGCAGTCTTTCGAGCATATAATTTTGCAGAACAAGCTGGGCTGATATCCTCTTCTCTTTTGAGAGATTCTTAACAATTGACTTTAGTTGCATCGCATTTCTCATAGCAACACCTCCAAATAAGAACGGACTTTTTCTTCTACCTTTAGTTTTTTTGCATACTCTGATAACTTAGGAATATTCTTGTCTTTTCGTTTGACATAGCGTTTATACGCCTCGGAAATCACTTGAATATCCGCTCCACTACGAGGGCGCAAAATATCACAAAGCGTTTTTTCCATATCATATGCCCTCACATCATTTCCCGATGGAGAGGCTAATGAATCAATCCCCATGCTGTAATATGGTTCTCTGCTTCTTGATGCATCAATACCCGCCTCTTTCACTTTTGACAAATTATAGCCGTCTGGAAATGTCATTGAAAAGGAGAGCGGCGTTCGATCCGTTAAATCATGGAGGAATAAAGCCGTTTCATCCGAGTAGATTCCTTTTTTAAATTGGGATTGATAATTGACAAATTCATCTTCCAAGTGGTCAGGCAAAATATAGACACCTCGGGCTACTTTTTCGAGTTTTCCTCTTTCCACGAGATCTTTCAAACTCCCGCGGGCAATCCCCGCTTTACTGATATGGGCGGCAGTGACCGTGCCATTGTTTTCCTCTGCCAGTTGAATGATCTTCTCACTTTTCATCAAGTCAATCACATCCCTTCATTTACTTTCCTGCCCTTTATTATATTATAAAAGGGCAGGAAAGTAAAGCACAGATGTCGTCTGCCTTAAAACACCCCATTTACGGCTAAGACCGTGTGTTCCGACGAGATGATGGAGCCGCTTTTGTCGCCAAGGATGCAATCATCAACATAGGCAAATGCACTCTTCTTTGCATCCTTGGTTTAGGTAAGAATTTCTTTGACTACAAAGAATTTCATCATCAAGGATGCAAGGGTGCAGCGTTTTTTGTGTGTACGTACTTGTCCTTTTGGCGAAAGTATGCTTAACTTGATAGCGGGAGGCTAAATAGGGAGTGCCAAGATGAGTGAGTCGAGAACTTTAACCCGTCGTTTCAACACATACCCACGCACCGAAATAAAATGGCTCTGGAAGCCCTATCTGCCCAGTGGCAAAATCAGCGTGATCCAAGGCGACCCTGGCGACGGCAAAACAACCCTCGCCTTAGCCTTATCCGCCTTACTTTCCGTAGGACAGCCCCTTCCTGAAACAGAGACCGAGCCTATCCTAGGCGAAGTCTTGTATCAAAGCGCGGAAGATACTGTCAGCGACACGCTGGAGCCACGACTCTCTGCAATGGGCGCAGACTGCTCGAAAATATCGAATATCTCCGTACCGTTTAACAACATTGAAAAAGACTGCGAGCTTCTTGAGATGGCCATCCGCGAAGTCGGAGCAGTTCTTTTTGTGCTTGATCCCCTGCAGGCGTTCATCGGAAAAGGAAACGACATGACCCGTGCCGCAGATATGCGCCGGCTGATGAGCGGGCTTGCCGTTGTCGCTGCCAAAACGGAATGCGCAGTCTTGGCAATCGGGCATATGAACAAAGCTGAGCGGTCAAAGACATTGTATCGCGGATTAGGTTCTATTGACATTGCGGCTTCGGCCAGAAGTGTTTTGCACGTTGGGCGCTCAGCGGAGGATAGGGATATTCGCGTGATGTCGCACATCAAGAGTAGCCTTGCAAAAGAGGGAGCCGCACTCGCCTTTACTATCGGCGATAATTCCACCGTCGAATTTATTGGCCGATATGATGGCGAAATTGGAGAGGAGGTCATGTCAAGCGATGACACAAAGCGTGAAACCGCCAAGGACGTCATTTTGAGGATGCTTGCGGACGGTTCAAAGCCCTGCACTGATATTTACGCTGCTTGCAAAACAGCCGGCATACTGAGCGAGCGAACCGTTGACGAAGCAAAAAAGGAACTAGGCGTGAAATCCATGCGGAATTCTTACGGATGGGAGTGGGGGATTGAATGATAAGACCACCAACGCCTTTGGAGGGCGCTTCAAAGGGCATATACACTTCGACCTTGCCATTATACAGGAGTCATAGTGGAGTCGGTATCTTTGCGGACGATCGTCGATCAAGGCGTGTGACTCCAGCTTTCTTTATTCGACTGAGGGCATTATATCATAGGTATAAAATATTGAGTTGCTGGAATATATCTGGTTATGCTTGCGTTTTATCAAGGTAAGCGGATGATTCAAAAGTATTATCCGCAACAAATGATTAGGGAGGATAGGCGTAATGAAAAGGACTATTGCTAGTATTCTTGCTTGTTTGATAATTTGTGTAACGAGTTTGCCTGTATGGGCAATGGCGGACAATCCAGAAAAGATATTATCTAAGGAGGAGATGATTCGGCATTTCTATGGTTTTTTGACCGAAGTGTTGTCATTCAGCGAAAATGAAAGAGACTCAACAACTATTTCAGCTGAATTGCTGGACGGAACGAGTGTCGCTGAATGGCTAGCTACCGTGAGTTATTGGAAAGTCACTTTATCAATTAAAGCAGATGATTTAAGAAAAGCGACAACAGAAAGTTTAAAGCGAAGAAATGCTCACTACGACGAAACAAATGAATTATACAGCCTTTCATATTACTTCGAACTCGATGGAAGCGGGATCGGAATGAGTTTGAATGAGTATTTTTTCGGTTATCTAATACCAACTTCTGAGTATCCCGGCGATGCAGTACCGGGCAACGAATACCGTTACTTTTTGGAAGCAACGCCCGAGGAAAAAGCTGCATTCAGTGCTAAATGGAAGCCGCTATTGGACCAATGGCTCGCAGAGCGTCCAGATATTGTTAGATGGCTGGAACAAGACACAGGGATATATACCGCCATCGCGGTCACCCGACATGCTTACGGAGTACCTTCCGATAAAGCGATTCCTCTGGAAACCGCAATTCAAATCGCAAAAGATGCTTATCTTAACAGCGGTATAACAGGTTTTTCCTATCTCACCGGCGAGATTACAAGGGTAACTGAAGAAATGATTGAGGAGCGCTGCTCAATCAATTCCTTCTATGATATTACTGATGAGGAGCAACCGCTTTGGAAAATTCACATCTCTTATGCGGCGATTTACGAACCGCTTCAGGAGGATCACGCAGACGGATACCATGTAATCATGAATGCAATTACTGGGCAAATTCTGAATGAGTATACTTCTGATGGAAGTGGCCTTTATGAATGGATGCCGCCTAATGTGTTTCGATGGGCAGAAGAATTTTTGTAAAACAAAAATAGGCTTAAGCAAGTATTGTCGCTTAAGCCTGGATGCTTATGTTAAAAACCACTACTAATGATTCTTGCTTGTGCAGACGAGCTTGCCCATAATGCTGACTTTGTAGCTGGACCAGCAATGCCATCCGCAGTTAAACTACTATGCGATGCTTGGAAAGAATGGACTGCAGATGAAGTTGCAGGGCCAAAATCTCCGTCCGTGGTTATATTCAAGCCTTTTTGGAGATTCTTTGTGTAGCGGCCAAACGACTTGTAGGCAAGGTTTCTATCGCTGCTGAGCGCATAGTTTTTTGTATCATGGCGAACACTCGGTGCTGCACTAACGAGATACGCTTGACTGACCCATGCTTCTCCACGACTAGCATAGGCTGAACTTGTTGGTTTGACTTTACGCCAAGAACCTGAACTACTTAATACAGTCAGTTGATCTCCACGAGGGACGTAGTAAGCAATCGCTGATCCCGTACTGGGACCTGTGCGAGCATTCAAGTGCTCGCCTTCTGGAACATTTACATATGGCATATTATACCTTCTTTCTTTTTGAGTTTGGGATCATCAGCATGACATGCTGGTAATCGAGTGATATGTGTCTTTCGAGTCATCCTTGAATTTTATTTTTTAGAAGTAACTCTATTTTTAATTTTGTAAAGGCCTTTACTAAGGAAATTTTCATATTTTTCCCATGTTTTTATTATAATATACCAGTCTTAAATGAACATTAACTCCATCAATTTATTGCAAACCTATAATAGAAGACCTTCAGTCAGGCTACCTTCCATTGAACTGTGCACTTGCATTATCTTAAAACCAATGAGGATTAGGTTGTTATACAGAACAATGGTCTCATCTTGGAAAACTTTTGCACTGCAAGCTTTTCAAAGGGTGCCATAATTTTTGACACCCCTTGACACCCGACTCAGACATTTTACCCCCTTCCCGAATTGAGAGTTTTCTCTAAACAAGAATTTCAATTTTGCCGGGCAAAATAAAAAGGGATTCAGAACACTCAATGTTCCAAATCCCCTAATTTCAAGCCTTTCAAGCAATTTTACTTTGTATCAAATGCGGTAGCTTCATTTCAAGGTCACATCCAAAACCTGCCAGCCTTCTCCTTGCTCCAAGACTGGGAAAGCTTGTTTGGTAGCCGTCCCACGGTTTTCGCCTGCATGGCGCAAGGGTCTGAGCGTCTCCGTATAGTGCACAAGGCCCATAAAGCAATGATTGAGCCAATCAATCGTACGTGTATCTGTCAGATTGCCCGCTTCATCAAAGCTCTCAGCCGCGTGTCCTAATAAAAACTGATGGCTTGGCAGCACAAAGGCATCAAGACCAGGGCTTGATAAAATCTGTCGCAAATTTTCCTGGGCAAAGACCGTTCCCATATTTCCCAAGGAGACACCGACAATCATGACAGGTGTATTTGTCAAGGGATGTAAATCACCCCAGCTCAACCACTCGAGGAGTGATTTCAAGCTAGCTGTGATTGAATGGTCATACTCAGGCGTTGAAAATATCACACCATCCGCCGCCTCAATCGCATGAGCCAACTCCCGCACACGCGTGGGGACCTCTTTGATGTCCTCGTTAAAAAGCGGAATATCTGCAATCTCTGCGATTTCGATAGTGGCTTTTTCGGCAAAGTGGCTTTTCATGTACCACAACAGCTTGCGATTGTAGGAAAAACTTGCATTTGTCCCGACAATACCTACAAAGTTCATTTGGAACCTCCTTTAATTTCTTGCATTCATTTTACTCTTTTTTGCTTAAAAATAAAAGAGCTTTTAAGCTCCTTTAATTTTTCGGAAAGACGTCTTTGCCAAACCATTTTTCAGAGATTTTTTGGAATTCTCCATCTGCATGAAGACTGTTAATCGCGCTGTTGATTTTTGCGATCAATGTTTTATCTGTCTTGCGCGCGCCCACAGCGAACTCTTCGTTGGGGTACTCTGTAGCGACGAGCTTATAGTCTTTCCTTTGGCCAGACTTTTCAAGGTAATAGTTTGCATAGGTCGAATCCACGAGAAGTCCCTGAATTTTATTTGCTTTCAGGTCAATAAAGCCTAAATCAAAGGTAGAGTATTGCGTAATCGTGTTTCCTTTGACAATGTTTTTCAAAACCTTGGGATAAGCACTAAAGTCATCAAAGCCTGAGGAGCCTGACTGGACCCCTGCGGCTTTTCCTTTCATATCTGCGGTTGATGTAATCCCGCTCGTTGCTTTCACGACAAGAACCTGCTTGTTCGTCATGTAGGGCTCACTGAAAAGTACCTGCTTTTCGCGCTCAGGAGTCTTCGTATAGCCGTTCCAGATGAGATCAATCTGACCCGCTTTGAGCTCGGTTTCTTTCATGGCCCAGTTGATAGGTTGCCACTTGACGGTAATCCCGTACTTTTTAAAGACAGCATTTGCCAAGTCAATATCAAAGCCTTTGTAGGTCCCATCCGTATCTTTAAAGCCCATGGGGACAAAGGTATCATCAAAACCAATCGTGATGGTTTTGTTTTTCTCGGCTTGGATTTTACTCCAGGTGTCTTTTGCGGTTTGCTGGCAAGCACTCAGGCTAATGAGCACGAGAATACTTGCGAGAATCAGGCTAATGCGTTTTAAGATTTTCATTTTTCTCTCCTTGGGTTGATTTCAAGCATGGTATCGGCTACTTTTTCAGCAAAGTCCATATCATGCGTGACGACGATTTGTGTAATGCCTCGACTTTTATTAGCTAAAATCAGCTCTGCAATATTGTCTCGTAATGCAGGATCCAGCGCAGAAGTCGGCTCATCATAGCCGACGAGTTCTGGCGCCATCATAAGGGCGCGCGCTAGGGCGACGCGTTGTTTTTGCCCTCCTGAAAGCGAATAGGGATAAGCATCCGCCTGTGCGCGAAGCTCAAGACTTACAAGTAATTCCTTGGCTTTTTGTTGGGCCACATCTTTTGCGACGCCTTGCGTATAGACGGGGGAAAGCCAAAGGTTTTTGGCAACTGTCATGTGTGGAAAAAGCTGAAAGTCTTGAAAGACAAAGCCTAGAGGGCTATTGACGAGGCGCCCTTTTTCAAGAGCTAATGGCGCATCGTTCAAATAAATTTCCCCGGAGTCAAGTGTTTCAAGCCCTGCTAATATGCGTAAAAGCGTTGTTTTCCCGCCGCCAGATGGTCCTGCGATGGCGAGCACTTGATGGTCTGGCACACGCAGATCAAAGCCGTCAAAGATTTGATGCGCGCCAAAGGTTTTGCTGAGTTGTTTGATTTCTAACATCACGCCCTCCTTTCCACAGACAAATGCCGCTCCACACCGCGCGAGGCAAAAGTCAAGAGAGCCGTTAATATCAGGTAAAAGATGCCTGCAATTACGAGTGGTGTCATATTAATGTCTCGCTGCATGGCGGTAAAAGCATTTTGCATGATGTCTTGTGCGCCGACCACGTAGACCATGGCCGTGTCCTTCACGAGATTTAAGACTTCATTCATCACACTTGGGATGACGATACGGATGACTTGGGGGATAATCACAAGCCGCGCCGTCTGCCATTTGCTAAGTTTTAAGACCTCTGCAGCTTCGGTTTGTCCTTTCGGAACTGCTGCAATCCCCCCGCGGAAGATTTCTGCAAAGTAAGCCGCATAGTTAATCGTAATGGCAAAAATACAAGCGCTAACCCGTGAAAAAATCGGAATTCCCGCAGCCAGTAATCCAAAATAAGCAATGATAATCTGCAAGAGAAGGGGCGTTCCCCGCATGATCCAGATATAGATATTCAAAAACCACTTGAGGACAGGTACGCGCAGCAAAAATGCCACGAGCATTCCCAAGGGAATCGAAATCACAAGGGAAACCACAAATACCTCAAGTGTCGTGCCAAAGCCCTGCCAGAGCTCGGGCAAAATCTGCAGAATATAGGACAACATCGCCCTTATTATAGCAGAATCTAGGGAAAAATTGGAAAACAAAAATAGCCCCCACACATTAGGGCTACTTTTGAATTAGGAGTTTGGTTAATTTGTAAACATGTATAGTATAAGCGATGTCCCTTAGGCATGGCTTAAGCATCTCTCGCCTGAAGCTTAAAATTTCCAGTCTTTCAAAACCTTGACTTCTTTGATGGTAACAGGCTTGACAGGTTTTGATTGTTCGCTCGTACCTGTTGAAGCATCTGTCACAGTGGTTGTTTTGCCTTTTGCAATCGTATCCATGACGTTAAGGCCACTGATGACTTGCCCAAAGACCGTATAGCTCCCGTCAAATGAAGGATTTCCCCCTGTCTTATAGGCCTTGATGATTTTCGCAGGCCAGTTGTCGGTCGTGAGACTTGTACTCATATCCACTTTATTCGTATTGAAGAAAAATTGAGAGCCATTAGAGGCTGCTGTTCCGCTATTGGCGAGACTCAACGAACCATAGATATTGTAGAGCGAAGGACTAATCTCATTTTTGAAAGGGGCGCCAAAGACGTATTTGCTCACCGATGCGGAGTTCTTTGCAGAGCCTGATTGGATAATCCCGATATTGGTTTTTGAGGAGGCTAAGATGCGGAAGAACTGATTGTTCTTGTAATAGCCATCTTTTGAGAGCGTCAAAAAACTTTCAACCGCTTTAGGAGCGAGCTTTGGAAAGAGCTTCACGGTGATGTTGCCTGCGGTTGTTACAAACTCAACTTCTGCTTCATTTTTTGCAACGCTTGTTGAGAGCTGTGGAAGAGGCGTATTGGCCTTTCCTGTCAAGACATTTTCAAACTTGGGAGTGTTTGCCATATAGACGATAAAGCTCACAAGAAGAGCTAGGACAATAGCACCAATTCCTAAAAAGAGCTTCTGGCCGCGTGGCATTTTGGGCTTTTCAGGACGTGTTTTTGTGACGTCGGATGAACCTGGCATTTTATTTACTTTTTTTTCAGTTGTTTCGTTTTCCATAGCGCCTATTATAACAGAAAATAAAAGACTTGTCAGATGCGACAAGCCAGGGTGCTATTTGCGTGTTTGAAGGGCGAAGATGTATTGTCCCTTTGCAAGGTCGATTGTTTGGACTTTGACAGTGAAACCTTTGACGTCAAGGCTTGACAGCTCTACGTGAATGACGCCAGCATTGCTGTCAAATTTGACAAAGCTTGGCACAGACAAATGTTGCGCCACACCCAGTGCTACGGATGTCGGAAGCGTGAGAGAACCTGCCTCAACCTGCGTGACATGAAGATCCATATTGCCATTGTCAGATTTGACAGGGGTCATGCGAATGACGAGTGGGACACTCTGGCCGAGCAAGTTATAATTCGTCGTTAACACTGCACCTGAAGCGTCCAGCGAGAACTGATAACCGCTCCCATGAGCCGCCAAATAACTCGCAATGAGCGCATTGAGCTCAGTCGTTGTTGCCGTGTAAGTTCCTGCGGCTTGTACATCTGCAACGGACGTCTGGGTAACTTTCGTGCTACTTGGCCGAGTCACCACGATAAAAAGGCCAGCTACGCCCAACACAATAACAGCCACAAGACCAATAAAAAGGCCTTTCCAAAGATTTCTTTTTTTACTCATAATAGAACATCAAGGCCCATGCACCACGACCCGTGTGGGTTGCAATGATAGGCGTCGTCTCCAATATCTGAATGGGTTTTTCAACGAATTTCTGTAAAGTCGCACGCATGGTCTCAGCAAACTCAAGGTTCTCAACATGGCTGATGCCAATTTCTTTGACTTTACGGCCAGAAGCTGCAATCGCCTCAGCTGTTTCATCGAGCCATTTCTTAAAAGTCTTATTACCACGGCCTTTGGCGATTTGCTTGAGCTCTTTATTATCAAGCTCGAGAATAACCTTGAGATCAAGAAAATTCCCAATCATACCCGTCACGCGCCCAATACGACCGCCTTTGATGAGGTTTTCAAGCGTTGCAACCCCTGCCCAAAGACGCGTATTTTCGCGCACCTGTGCAATCGCAGACAGTACCTCAGGGAGTTCCTTGCCAGCCTTGGCAAGACGGGCTGCTTCAAGTACTTGAAAAGCTAGGCCTTGATCCGTAAAGAATGAATCAACCACCTCAACCGTTCCATCTGTCAGCATAGCTCCTTGGCGTGCTGCTTCGACAGTCCCAGAAAGAGTGTCCGTCATATGGATGGACAAGACGCTTGAGCCGTCTGCGACAAGCGATTGATACATGTCTGCAAAGATACCCACAGGTGGCTGACTCGTCTTAGGGAGATTTTCTGCTGCATCCACCTTATTCATATAATCCGCAAGGCTCAAATCGCCATCGGTGTAAATCACCCCATCTATGCTAAAAGACAGCGGCACAATCGTGATGCCAAGGTCTTCAATGAGTTCGGGAGCAATCGTTATGGTCGAGTCGGTTACAATTTTGAGGGTCATAGAGCCTGATTTCTAGTTTCACAAGGAAATATGCTATTATTATAGCAGAAAAAAAGGTGTTCTGAAAGGAATTCGCTAAACCTGCAAACAAAAAGGAGGCCACATGGTCGAACGTTACGAAAAGCGCTCAAAAGGGATTGTTATCATTGATGAGACATTAAATGCCGTGACGCACGGTCTGGGTGTAGGTTTTGCTATCTGGGGTTTCCTGCTACTTCTTGCAAAATCGAATACAACGCTTGAGAGAGTTGCAGTTAGCATTTATAGTGCGACGCTCATTTTATTATTTCTCATCAGTTGCTTGCGACATGCACTTTTTTTCACGCCTGCCTCAAAAACATTTCAAGTGCTAGATCACGCCTCTATTTTCCTCTTGATTGCAGGCACTTACACACCCTATTGTTTGCTACCTCTTGCAGGCTGGGTGGGTACGACCATTCTCATCATTGTCTGGATTTGCGCCATCGTAGGTCTTGTTGTGACCAGTGTCTTTTTACCTCGTTGGAAACGGGTTCCAAAGCTAGCAACAGCTCTTTATGTCGTGATGGGCTGGATCATTCTCATTGCCATGTGGCCACTTTGGGAAAGCATGCCCCATACAAGTTTTTGGCTTCTCATCATCGGAGGCGTGGTGTATTCATTGGGAGCTGCGATTTACCATTATAAATTTCCCTTTGCACATCTTGTTTGGCATGTCTTCGTCCTTGCGGCAGCTTTTCTCATGTGGCTCTCCATTTATGGGATTTTAGGGCATTAAAAGCCTCGCTTAGAGGCTTTTTTATTGGTAGATGGCTTTGGTAACAAGTCCACGGAGCTGCTTGAGAAGACTCTCAGAGTGCGCGACATAAAGACTTGATTGGCGCGTTTCTTTTGTGGCATCCGTGTGGAGCACAACTGGAACAGGGCCTGGAAATCTCCGAAGTAAAGCGGCCAAACGCTGATTGCCCGTATCATCTGTGACAGACAGCCAGAGCTTTTCAGTGGTTTCTGTGATTTCTGTGAGTTTTGTGGCTTGAAGTTGAATTTCTTCTTCGCGGAGTTCGGTTTTTCCAGCGATAAGGTAGAGTTTGCCGACTTCAAGATTGGTGGTAGCTAGGACAGCGCGGTAGGTCTCGGGGAAGAGGACTACGGTGAGCGTTTGGTGGGTATCTGTGACTTCCAAAAAGGCCATGCGTTCATTATTTTTCGTCGTGAGGGCACGGATACGTAGAATTTGTACGAGGATGGTTGCTTGCGTGCGGGGCGTGAGTTGAGAAATCGGTGTGATAATAGCGTGAAAACGAGTCGCCCAGTTTTTTAGCGGGTGGGGCGTCACCGCGACGCCTAGGAGAGCCATCTCATCGTTGTATTTTTCAGTAATCGAAAGGTCTGGTGCGTCCTCAAAAGCGAAGGCGAGCTGTGTCTTACCAAACAGGTCGAGCTGCAAGGTCTGGTAGAAATCAATAAGACGTGTCAAATTGGCGAGGAGCTTGCCACGATTGGGCGAAAGCGTATCAAAGGCACCAATGCGTACGAGAGACGCAAGTATATCTTCCCGCTGGAATGGCGTGGGCGTGCGCTTGACGAAGTCACTAAAGTCAGTAAAAGGGCGATTTTCGAGAATCCAGAGGGCGAAATCTTTTGGAAAACCCGTGATATGGGCGAGCCCCAGACTTATCTTTTTGTCGGGCGTGACTTTATCATGATAGGGCATACGATTGATATCAGGCGGCAAGATCTCGTAGCCATTGTCCAGGGCGTCTGCGAGCATTGTCTCACGCTTGTAGCCCTTGAGATGCACCTCGTAAAACTCGGCTGGAAAGTTCGCCTTGTAGTAGGCGATTTGAAAGGCTAATGCTGCATAAGCCACGGCGTGACTGCGATTGAAGCCATAATTGGCAAAACGGACGATGAGGTCATAGATTTCTTGCGCTTTTTCAGTGGTGTGGCCATTTAAAACGGCGCCCGAGATAAATTCTGCCTGCAAACGCTCGAACTCAGAGCCTTTTTTCTTACTGATGGCGCGGCGCAACGAATCGGCGCGGCCCATGGAAAAACCCGCAAACCGCACAGCCACGAGCATGACTTGCTCTTGGTAAATCATAATCCCATAAGTCCTTGCAAGGAGATCATCGACAGAGGCATCCATCGAAGGTACCGCCTCCTTGCCATGCCTGCGTGCGATGAACTGTGGGATAAACTGCGAAGGTCCGGGCCGAAAGATGGACGTCGCATTGACAATGTCATCAAACTGTGTGGGCGCGAGATTGCGCAGAAAGCGGCGCATTTGCGGATTTTCAAACTGGAAAATACCCATCGTGTCGCCCGCCCGGAAGAGGGCAAGCGTTTTCTCATCTTCGAGGTCAATCGCAAGCGGGTCAATGTCCAACTTATGATGCTCTTTGACAAGTTGTCTGAGGTCTTCAATCAAGGCGAGATTGCGCAAGCCCAGAAAGTCAATCTTCAAAAGGCCTAGAGACTCGATATCTGGCGCTTCATATTGCGTGAGAGAGAGGTCCTCGCCGGGCTTTAGTGGGGTGTAGTGATAGAGCGCCTCTTCGGTCAAGACGACGCCTGAGGCGTGAATGGAGGTCTGGCGTGGGAGGCCTTCGATTTTTTGTGCCATACGAAAAACCTTTTGCAGCAAGGGATTGCGGAGAATTTCTGCGCGAAACTTGAGATTTTGCTCGTATTCGGCGGCGAGGTCACTAAAGCGCGTGGTCGTCAGTCGCGTGAGGCTATTGACCTCAACTTCTGTCATGCCATAAGCTTTCCCAACGTCCCGCAGAGCTTGGCGTTTCCCAAAGGTCGAAAAAGTCACGATTTGTGCGACATGATCACTCCCATAGCGATTCTGCATATAGCTAAGAAGCTCGGCCCGCCTATTGTCCGGGATGTCAATGTCAATATCGGGCATGCTCGCGCGCTCAGGATTCAAAAAGCGTTCAAACAGTAGGTCATTTTCGACAGGATCAATGTGCGTGATACCAAGTGCGTAGGCCACAAGACTACCCGCCGCGGAGCCACGCCCCATTCCGCAATAGATACCTTCGCGCGCCGCATAAGCTAGTAAATCTGCAACAATCAAGAAATAATCATTAAAGCCCATCTCGTGAATAACTGCAAGCTCATGCTGCAAGCGCCTGCGATAGTCATTGTCAGACTTGACAAGGGCTTGTGAGACTTTTTTCGGTGCTTGTGCAGTGCTGTCAGATTTGACAAGCACTTCAAGACCCTGTTCCGCTTTTTCACGGAGTTCATCAGCCGCATCACGCACTGGATTAAAGCGTGGGAGCTGCAATTCACTAGACAATTCATAATGAATTCCTGCCACAAGCGCTTGCAAATTCTCACGCACCGTGACATCATAGCCTCGCTCAAATATCTCAGGCCGTAAAAGACTCTCCTTACCTGATGCAGCAAGGCTTTCATCCACTGCACCCATTTCCCGAATCGCCCCAAGCACCTGCAGCGTCTCACCATCTGCAGCTGTCAAATAGCGCACTGATGGAAATGGCAATCCCCGGACGCCCTCTGGCGCAACTTCTCCTTGCTGCAAGCCTACATAGAGCTCTGTCAAATTTGACAGCACCCCATTTGCCGCCAAGCTCGCGTAATCTAACGGCACCACGACCGCTAGATCTTCTGTCAAATCTGACGGAAAGTCAGCCTCCCCGCGATTTTTTCGCGTCGAAATCCGCAAAAGCCCATGATAGCCAACCGTCCCCAAGGCGATAAACGCAAGCGGCACCGGCACTCCGTCCACAAGCCACGTCCCCTGCATCCCAAGCACCGGTTGCAAGCCCTTTGCCTTAGCACCACGCACAAACTTCACCGCCCCGTGCAAATTCTCCTCATCGCAAAGTCCAATTGTCTTAAAGCCAAGCGAAACTGCAGCATCCAAATAAGCATCCAGCCGCAAACAGCTCGACAAAAACGAATATTCCGATTTCACATTCAGCGGCACAAACATTTGCAAATTTTCCTTACAAGTATTATACTATACCCATGAAACTTATCGTGATTTTATTTTGGTCGCTCCTCGTCGGCCAAGTCGTAGGCTACATCATGACCGCCCTCGCAGGCGTCCCCGATCCTGACCTCTGGACCACAGGCATCTCCCTTGTCTTCGGTGTCTTCATCTGGATTATTGGTGCGATTGCGATTGACAAGCCAAAAAAAGAAGCCTAAGGCTTCTTTTTTCAAACGCTTTGCGCAGCAAAGCGACTTTCATCTTGATTCTTCCTTCATATCCTACCCCACCGCATCTACTGCGGCCTAAAGCCAGAATTTTACACCGCCAATGCGCGGATTTTTTATTTCTCAACCGCGACACTTTTGCGTACATGCTCACTTCTCAACTGCAGCCTTGATAAACGCCGCATACAACTCTTCCGCATGATTTGGCCGGCTTTGTAGCTCTGGGTGATATTGACAAGCCACAAAGAACTTCTTCTCGGGCAACTCGACAATCTCGACCAAACGATTATCGGGCGACACCCCGCTAAAGACAAAGCCTGCCGCTTCAAACTGCTCGCGGAAATCATTATTAAATTCATAACGATGGCGATGCCTACGTTGGATGACCTCCGCATTGTCATAAGCCGCAGCCGTTTTCGAGCCCGCTTTCAACTTTGCAGGATAAAGCCCCAAGCGCAAAGTCCCGCCCATATCTTCCACATCCACTTGATCGCGCATCAAGTCAATAATCGGATACTTCGTCTCAGGATCCAACTCCTTCGAGTTGGCGCCTTTCATGCCAAGGACATTCCGCGCAAATTCCACACAAGCCATCTGCATCCCGAGGCAAATCCCTAAAAGCGGCACATCGTTTTCTCGCGCATATTTAATCGCCGAGATTTTCCCTTCGGTCCCGCGTTGGCCAAAGCCCCCAGGCACGATAATCCCATCAACACCCACAACTTTTTCCGCAATATTCGCATCATTGACATCATTAGCATTCACCCAGGTCAAGTCCAGCTCCGCATCCGATTCATAGCCTGCATGTTTCAAGGCCTCAACGACCGACATATAAGCGTCTGGCAATTCCACATATTTCCCGACCAGTGCAATTTTGACTTTTTTCGACAAATGCGTGACCTTCTCAACCATCGCCTCCCACTCAGTCATATCCGCTTCTGGCGCCTCGAGTTTCAAATGTTCCAAGACCAAATCATCCATGTGCTGGGCTTTGAGATTGAGTGGCACCTGATAAATGTGCTCCACATCGAGACTTTCAATGACATTTTCAGGCGTCACATCACAAAACATCGCGACCTTATCCCGAATTTCTTGCGTAATCGACTGCTCCGTCCGCAAAACCAGCATATTCGCTTGAATCCCGAGCTCCCGCAAACGAGCCGTCGCATTCTGCGCAATCTTCGTCTTCAGCTCACCCGCTGCCTTCAAGTACAAAATCGGCACCGTATGAATATACATGACGTTATCCGCCCCAACTTGCGTTTTCATCTGGCGCAGTGCCTCGATAAAGGGCAACGACTCCATATCCCCGACCGTTCCACCGACTTCGGTGATGATAATATCCGCATCCGTCGTTGTTGCAGCCAGCATAATTTTTTCTTTCAGCATATTCGTCACATGTGGCACCATCTGCACGGTCGCGCCAAGATACTCCCCCTTGCGCTCCTTGCGTAGGATTTCATCGTAAATCTTCCCCGACGTCACATTCGAGTATTGGTTGAGGTTAATGTCAATGAAACGCTCGTAGTGCCCCAAATCAAGGTCCGTCTCCGCACCATCGTCCGTCACAAAGACCTCGCCGTGCTGATAGGGCGACATCGTCCCTGGGTCAATATTCAAGTAAGGATCAAACTTCTGCACACTGATTTTCAGCCCGCGGTTTTTGAGCAAACGCCCCAAAGAAGCTGCCACAATCCCTTTTCCCATCGAACTCGTGCCACCACCCGTGACAAAAATATACTTCGTCGCCATTGTATCCTCTTTCTATAGCTGAACCTGTCTCTCAAAAATAAAAACGACTCCCACAGGGAGCCAATCGTCTTCCCCTTTCAGGGAGCCCGAAATAAGTATAACAAATTTTTCATCTAGGCGCAAGGAAAAATTAATCAATCTCGTATCGGTAACCAATTACTTTCCCAGCCTGAATAATAAACTCTTTACGGTAAACAGTTGTAATCGTTCGACTAGTTGTATTTATCGACCCATAACTATACATTCCAGAGCGGCTAAATTGATTAGCATTCCCGCTCACATTTCCGGAGGTATATGTATTTGTTACAGAATTTCGATACTCCCACATCTCTTTCGTCTGATCATTTTTAAAATGAGTCACACGGGTTGGATTCCCCCAAGAAAGAAGTAAATTATCAGAATTCTTCCCCATCCATGAGTATAACGCTTTCTTAACCTTATAAATTCGATGCCTACGATTTGCTCTACGAATAAGAATAGAAAAGCCAATCCAAAATGAAATAATAACGACAAAAATGCCTATATACTTCATATCAGTATCAGGAGAGGCAAAAAAATTCCAGCTTCCATAACTATAAGAATCACTTCGTTCTATAAATGGTCTAAGGAATTGGGCGCTTAGTACCTCTAACACAGTTAATATAGCCAAAGACAAAACCAATCCAAGAAATATTGAAAGTCCATACCTAGAATTGTTAAGAGGTGCATTTGTTTCATAACTCATTTTTCTTTCCCCACTAACAAATCTTGTGCAAATTCAATCAATTCAAGCGAGCTAGCCGTTTCTGGATTTAATTTAACGACTGTAGATAACTGCGCTTGTCCACTATATACTTTTGGATGACTGTAAAAATTTTTTACCCAATTGCCATTTAAATCATGACCATTTTGAATAATCTTTTTCACAAAGCCAACAGCTAAGATTTTTGTTTCTTGTTCATATACCCCTGTTTGCTTCGCAACGACTATATCTCCAATTTGAATCTGATCAAAAGCTTTGATAGCTCTCTGGTATCCTGAAGTATCTTCTTTCAAATCCCAACCAAGATGCCAGGATTCCTTATCTACAAAGTAAGACAATTTATCTTCTCCAATTTAGTATTGGTTTGTATGTCAATACAAACCAATTTGTGTTATCCTAGGATAAAGCGATTTCCAAATAAAAAAGCGACAATCTCGCTTTCTCTTCTTTTAAGGCATATCTAAAAACCGTGTTACTTTTGAAGGCTAACTCAGCCACGCGTTCATTTACTCGGCATTACGCCATTCGCTGTGGCGTGGTTGTACGAAAAAGGGGGTTTTAGAGATAACTTTTACAAGGTCTTTAGAAAATCTTTTGTGAATGGAACAACAAATTCCACTAAACCATATCCCGCTTCTCTGATAACTCCTAGCTCTATCAGGCGCAGGCGATATTGAGCAGTATAATTCTTTGTCTCCCCTACTTGCGAAGCAACATCAGAAAAATGAATAGGACTCTCTAGCTTTCCAAGTGCAAGAAAAATTTCTTGATCTTTTGGAGACATTTCCAGATACATCAATTTCAAAACCTTATCAAATAGCTGATTTTTTGCGACTTCAATAGCTCTATCCAGTTCCTTCTCACCAATCCTCTTTGCATCAGACGCAAATTGAAACAAATAATATCCGATGAGTTGGTATAAATAAGGGTATCCTTGAGTTAATTTAGCAGCCTTTTCAAGCACGCCTGCGCTCACTTCAAAGTTTTCAAAAATATCCTCATAGGAAAATAAAATAATCTGAGTATTTATTGCCCCCAATTCAAGTCGGTTAATACGCCATAAAAACGTTAAGACTTTATCATTCAGCACAGATGAAACATTGTTGGGTAAGCCTGCCAAAAGAAGTGCCATTTTTTTATTTTCCCGCAAAAGGATTTGATAATTACTGAGAAAATCTCTCACTTCAGGCACATTGACTAACTCATCCACCAAAAAAAGAATACCTATATCTTCTTTCGTAAAAGCATCAATAAGAATCCGAAATTGTGTCGCAAATCCGTATTTCTGAGATGGATTATTAAAATTTAAACCGACACTTATCCCGGCAGCACCGATATTAATGCCTGAAATCTTCTGTTTAGGAAACCTTTTTTGGTATTCATAAACCAATGTATCAGATATATCTTTTGTAATGTGATCACTCGCGAAAGTATTGATTACGACCCACTGTTTATTTACCTTCATACTTTCAGCTATATCTGAAAGCAAAGTTGTTTTCCCAATCCCGCGAATTCCGACAAGCAAACTCTCCTTTTCAGCGGAGTCCATATCATCAAGTGAATTAAGAAAAGTATCTAGGACGTCTTGTCGTGCCAAAAATTGTTTAGGTCTTTTACCAAACTGTAAATTAAAAGGATTTTTCTCCATTTTTAAAGCTTCTCATTTCTTTTAATACTTTTTAATGGTTTGAAATAATTTTAATACTTTTTAATGCTTTTTGCAACCTATCAAAAATGCTTCGCCCGTTCCCCACCGATTTTCTTCGGACGACTGGTGAGAGCCGTGACATGGGCGCCACCTAGCTCACGAATCTCGGGACGCACAGGAATCTGAACAGCCTTCACATAATGGCTAATTGCCGTATCCCCAATATCAAGGCCCGCAAAAGCCTGTACGGACTCCACTTCGACAGGATGTTTGAAAAGCTTGTAGGCCGCGACTTGCCCAGAGCCTCCTGCATGAAGCTGAGGGACGACATTGACGGGTTCAAGCCCCAACTTTTCAGCTGTCTTCGCCTCAAGCAACACCGCCCGATTGATGTGTTCACAGCCCTGGACACTCAGCGCGATCCCCTTTTTCTTCAAAACGTCATAAATGGTCCCCACGATGACTTCACCAATCTCAGCCGACGAAGCATGCCCGATGACGCCGCCATTCACCTCTGAGCTGGACAAGCCCAAGATAAAAAGCTGTCCCTTCCCTATCCCCGTTTTATCCAGCACGTCGTGAATAAGCGACTGGGTCACTTTTGCAAGTTCTGTTAAATCCATGATTGTCCTGCTTTCTGTATGAGTGGTGCAACAAGGCTGCCTATGAGGTAACCAAGGCTTGTTTGAAGAATATTAGGAATATTGGTCAACGGATTGACCGCAGCAACGAAGCCATAAAGAAGCCAGGTGGCTAGAAAATAACCCACGACCATAATGACGCCCGAAACGAGCCAATTTATAAGCCGACTTTTGAAAAATGCCCCAAAATAGCCTTGTGCCCCGTGAATCACGAGACTAAAAAACATCCACTGAGGAAAACCACTCGTGAGGTCACTTAAAAACGCCGACACCCCGCCCACGACTGCTCCTTCACGCTTTCCAAAGCTCAACGCCACCGCGAAAATTCCCGCATCAAGCAAGGTCACATAACCATTGACCGCAGGAATCGGGATTTGCACAAAACGCCCGAGGACGAACGTCGCCGCAGCAAGAAGTGCCAAAAATGTCAAACGACGGGTGGACATGGGATAAGTATAGCACAAATTAAAAAGAAATAGCTTCCTATTTCTCCGCCAGTATTGCTTCAAAATTTACGCCGTATCGCTTATCCGCTTCTTTCGGAGTCGCTTTGATAGCAGAGACGACAAAGTCACATGCTGCATGCGTCGCTTTTTGAAGTGTTGCGCCTTTTGCTAAGTGTGATACCAGGACACTTCCAAAAATATCGCCCGTCCCGTGGTAGCTGCCACCGATGCGTTCTGTCTCATAGCTGCTACCATCGCTTGTCATTGCGCCAATCGTGTTATCCGATGTTGAAAAGCCTGTGAGAACAATATGCTTTGCGCCAAGTGCTTGCAGTTTTTTTACAAGCGCTTGTGGCTCACTATTTTCCGAGTAGGGGGTGTTGGTCAAGAAGCAGGCCTCGGTAATATTTGGCATGAGGACATCTGCAAAAGGCAGGAGTTCTCGCATTTTTTCGACGAAGGCCTCATCAAAGCCAGGGTAGAGCTTCCCCCCGTCCGCCATCACAGGGTCCACATAGACCTTGGCTTCTGGATGGCTTGCGATGACCTCCTTGACGAGGTCAATCTGTTCTGGTGAGCCTAAGTAGCCTGAATAAATCCCATCAAAGTGCAGATTTAACGGCTCCCATGCCCGCAAGATTTTGCGCATCTCGTCAGTCAAGTCCAAAAAAGTATAACCCGCAAAGCCTCCCGTATGCGTAGATAAAAGGCCCGTGGGCAGCAGACGGCACTCGACACCCTTTGCCGAGAGAATCGGGAGGGCGACCGTCAACGAGCATTTCCCGACGCAGGAGATGTCGTGAATGGCGAGTACATTAGGCGTAGTCATCTGGTGTAAATTTCCCTTCTTCGTAGTGAATGGCTTTGAGATAGAGTCCCTCAGGAGCTGCAGTTGGCCCTGCAAGCGTGCGATTTTTTGTCTCCAAAATCTCTGAGATGCGCGTCACGGGCCACTTGCCATTACCAATCTTAATCAGCGTCCCTACCATATTGCGTACTTGCTTATAGAGAAAGCCATTGCCCGTGAAGGTAAAGATAAAGGTCTCGTTTTCGGTGTGGACACGGGCCTCGCTAAGTGTCCGAATCGTATTTTCGACTTGCGAACCACTTGCCATGAAGCCTGCAAAGTCGTGCTTGCCGACTAAAAGCTCACATGCGCTTGTGAGGAGTTGCAAGTCCAATGGATAGCGAAACCACGCCTCTGTGTGAACGGTAAAGGGGCTACGAATCGGGCTGTTATTGAGTCGGTATTCGTAGGTCTTGGTATGCTTGTTATAGCGGGCATGCCAATCGTCTGTGACAGGCTCAACCGCAAGAATTGCCAAATCATCAGGCGACTGGGTATCAAGCGCAAAGCGCAGTTTCTCGGGCTCACGCGCTTCTAGCATATCAAAATGGACGACCTGCTCCAGTGCATGCACCCCAGCATCTGTCCGCCCTGCGCCCTGCACAGAAACAGGCATGTTTGAATTCAGGCGATACAAAACATCTTCCAGCACCCCTTGCACCGTACGTGGCGCATTTTCCTGTCGCTGAAATCCCGCAAAATCCGTACCATCATAGGCAATCGTTGCTTTGTAACGTGGCATGAGTTGATTATAACACAAAAGCAGCTTCTCAAAAGCTGCTTTGCTTTATTGATGACTCACTACACCAATACGGTTTATCGCACGTTGCAGAGCGACTTCGGCGCGTTTGACTTCATCCGCATTGTGTTCGGACTCTGCTTCTTGCACAGCTTTTTCAGCGCGTGCTTTAGCACGTTCGGCACGTGGCAAGTCGATGTCACGGTCGCGTTCGGCGGAGTCTGCGACGATAGTAATCACGGAATCTTTGACTTCAATGACGCCGCCATTGACAGCGACATAATCGACGTCTTTGTTGAGAATCGCACGGTCTTCAGGGCGACGGACTTTGAGCTCGTCAATTTTGAGCCCTGCAATGGTCGAAATCATCTCGGGCAAGATTCCCATATCGCCTGCCGTCGTGTGCGCCAAAATAAAGGTCGCATGGTGGTCATAGACAACGCCATTTGGCGTGATGACTTGCACCTGCATTAATTTTTCATCTGCCATAGGCCATTTCCTCCTTAGGCGGATACACTAGCATTGACATCAACGCCCATTTTCTTGGCTTTTTCGATGACATCTTCGATAGGGCCAACGCCGTTGAAGGCGTCTTCAGGGAGATGGTCGTACTTACCTTCAAGGATGGCCTTGAAGTCTGCAACCGTCTTTTCAACAGGCACATAAGAGCCTGGAATCCCCGTGAATTGCTCAGCGACGTTGAAGTTCTGTGAGAGGAAGAATTGAATACGACGGGCACGACCCACAAGGGTCTTTTCATCGTCTGAGAGCTCGTCCATCCCGAGAATTGAGATAATATCCTGCAATTCCTTATAACGCTGAAGCACACGCTGCACTTCCATCGCCACATCATAGTGCTCTTGACCAACGATTTCAGGGGTCAAGGCACGGCTGGATGAAGCAAGCGGATCCACGGCTGGGTAAATCCCCATCTGCGTCAAACGACGCTCAAGGTTTGTTGTCGCGTCCAAATGGGCAAAGGCTGTCGCTGGTGCTGGATCCGTATAGTCATCGGCAGGCACGTAGATGGCCTGGATAGATGTGACAGACCCCTTCTTCGTTGACGTGATCCGCTCTTGCAGTTGCCCCATTTCAGTTGCAAGCGTTGGCTGGTAACCAACCGCAGACGGCATACGACCCAAGAGGGCAGACACCTCAGAACCTGCTTGTGTGAAACGGAAGATGTTGTCAATAAAGAGCAAGACGTCCTGACCTTCGACGTCGCGGAAATATTCCGCAATCGTAAGGCCCGTCAAAGCGACACGCATACGCGCTCCAGGTGGCTCATTCATCTGACCAAACACCATGGCGGTCTTTTCGATAACGCCTGACTCCTTCATTTCAAAATAAAGGTCGTTTCCTTCACGGGTCCGCTCGCCGACACCGGTGAAGACGGAAATTCCACCGTGTTCTTGGGCGATGTTGTGGATCAATTCCTGAATGAGGACTGTTTTACCAACTCCGGCACCACCAAAGAGGCCGACTTTACCACCTTTCAAGTAAGGTGCCAAGAGGTCGATGACCTTAATCCCTGTGACAAGGATTTCATTGGCTGTGGATAGTTCGTCAAAAGTTGGAGCTTTCTTGTGAATCGGAGAGCGTGGGAAGTCTTCAGGGAAAGGATTGCCTTCAATCGGCTCACCAAGCACGTTAAAGACGCGCCCTAAAGTTTCTTTGCCGACAGGGACAGAAATGGCTTTGCCTGTGTCTAAGACTTCAGCACCACGTACGAGACCGTCTGTGGAGTCCATGGCGATGGTACGTACTGCACCGTCTCCTAATTCCAAGGCAACTTCAAGGGTTACCTTGATTTTTTGTCCGTCAACGTCTTTATAGACGATGAGGGCATTATCAATTTCTGGCAAAGTCTCGCCTGCAGCGAACTCAACGTCCACGACAGGGCCGATAATTTGCGTAATTTTTCCAGAACTCAAATTTTGTGTCCTTTCTTTATTCTTCATAGATGCGCTGTTGGTCTGCTAAGCAAGTTCCGAAGATTTTTCAAGCGACGTGGACTGAAGTCCACGAGCGAGAAAAAGCGAGGAAATTGCAACGCAGATTAGTCAAGGGCCGCGGCACCCGCAACGATTTCGGTTATCTCTTGCGTGATGGCCGCTTGGCGTGCGCGGTTATACTGGATGGTCAAGGTGTCAATGACGTCCTTGGCATTATCCGTTGCGGTACGCATCGCAGTCATTCCGGCAGCGTGTTCAGCGGTTTTCGCATCAATGATTGATCCGAAGATCGTTGATTGCGCATATTGCGGGAGGAGTTGGTCAAGTATCGTATCACGATCTGGTTCCAACTCGAAGCTTGTCAAGTCTGCGCTGCTATTTTCCGAAGTCTGCTTCTCGTCAAACGAGATAGGCAACATCTTTTCCAAACGTTGCTGGGCAACGAGCGAGTTGACATGGTGATTGTAGCAGACATAGAGCTCATCAAAGGCTTCTTGTTGATAGAGCTCCACGGCGTGGCTTACGATGTCGCGTACTTCTTCAAAAGTCGGCTGGTCCGCAAGACCACGTTGCTCATAAATCACATCAATCCCACGGGCTTTGAAGAAATCAGCCCCCATGCCACCCAAGGCAATCACGGCGTATTCAGAAGGCTGTTTGCCTCGAAGCTCTGCCATGACGGCTTTCAAGATATTACTATTGTAGCCACCAACGAGGCCGCGATCCGAGGTAATCACGAGGTAGCCAATTTTCTTGACGTCACGCGAGACCATCATCGGATTTTTTGCAGGACCATGGTCATGGGAGACGAGGTCAATCGTGATTTGGCGGACTTTGTCGGCATAGACTTGGTAGCTCTTTGCGAGATTTTCAGACTTTTGCAACTTCGCTGCAGAGACCATTTGCATGGCACCTGTGATTTGTGAAGTTTTTGCGGTTGACGCAATCTTGGTTTTAATTTCTTTCAGTGAGGCCATATTTTAGACCCCCTTACTTGCTCTCTGTGTAATTCGTGGTTGCTTTGAAAGCTTTAATTGCTGCATCCAACTTGTCCGTATCTGGCAAATCCTTGGTCTCAACGATTTCATCGAGCAATGCTTTGCTATTGGCATCGAAGTAATCAAAGAGTTTGCTTTCAAAGTCAAGGACTTGATCAACTGGCACATCATCAATGAAGCCGTGGGTCAAAGCATAGAGAATCAAGACTTGCTTTTCAACTGGGAGTGGCTCGTGCAAAGGCTGTTTCAAAACTTCGACGGTCCGGCGACCACGATTGAGCTTCGCCTGCGTGGCTTCATCGAGGTCTGAGCCGAATTGGCTGAAGGCTTCGAGTTCTTTAAAGCTAGCGAGGTCGATACGCAGAGTCCCTGCGACCTTCTTCATGGCTTTGATCTGTGCGGAACCACCGACACGAGAGACGGAAGAGCCGGCGTCAATGGCGGGGCGAATGCCTGAGTAGAAACTATCCAAATCGAGGAAAATCTGCCCATCCGTGATAGAAATGACGTTCGTTGCAATATAGGCTGAGATGTCGCCGGCTTGCGTTTCAATAAATGGCAAGGCGGTCATTGAGCCACCACCCAACTCATCGGAGAGTTTTGCGGCACGCTCGAGTAAACGTGAGTGCAAGTAGAAGACATCCCCTGGGTAGGCTTCACGTCCTGGTGGACGACGCAGGAGGAGGGAAAGCTCACGGTAAGCGACGGCCTGCTTCGAGAGGTCATCATAGACCACAAGGACGTGCTTGCCATTGTACATGAACTCTTCGCCCATGGCAGCACCCGCATAAGGCGCGATATAAAGAAGTGGGGAAGGTTGTGAGGCAGAGGCCGTCACGACAATCGTGTAATCGAGTGCACCATATTTACGTAAAGTCTCGACCTGCGTGCGGACGGTAGATTCCTTTTGACCAATGGCGACATAGATACAAATCATGTCTTGGCCTTTTTGGTTCAGGATCGCGTCAATCGCGATTGAGGTTTTACCCGTCTGGCGGTCGCCGATCACGAGCTCACGCTGGCCACGTCCGATTGGTACCAAGGCATCAATAGCTTTAAGCCCAGTCTGAAGCGGTTGGTCAACGGATTTACGCTGCATAACGCCTGGCGCTTTTGCTTCCACAGGACGTGTATGTGTCGTTTTGATTTCGCCCAAACCATCGACTGGGAGACCCAAAGGATTGACGACGCGACCAATCAATTCTTCCCCAACGGGGATTTCCATGATTTTACCGGTACGCTTGACCGTGTCGCCTTCGCGGATGCTGAGGAAGTCCCCCAAGACGATAATCCCGACGTCTGTCGCATCAAGGTTCTGCGCAAGGCCCATGGAGCCATTGCTGAACTCAACGAGCTCACCTGACATGGCGTTTTCAAGACCGTACGCGCGGGCAATCCCGTCCCCGACATAGGTCACAACGCCTGTTTCAGCGACTTCAAAGTCTGGCGTGAAATTTTCAATTTGTTTTTTAATCAGCGAGCTGATTTCATTTGCGTTAATTGCCAATGTATTTAATTAGCTCCCTTCCTTTTAGTTTAAGCTCTGAGCGAGTTTGCTCAGTTGTGTTTTGATACTAGCGTCAATGATTTTGCCGCGTGCGTTGATGATGAAGCCTCCTAGGATACTTTCATCCACAGTGTTCGACAGCGTAATTTCATTGAGGTCAAATTTTTGCTTCGTCAAATTTGACAGCTTCGACGTCTGAGCGTCCGACAGCTTGACAGCAGAGGTCACAGTGACGTCAGAAATTTTAAACAGCTTGTTGGCTTCTGTGTTGACTTCGTCCAAGATGTCTGTCAAATCTGACAAACGGCCGTTCGCGCGGATCGTATCGAGTAAATTAGCCATCAAATCTGACGCCCCTGTCTTCAAGCTATCTAATATACTTGATTTGTCGCTGTCAGAAATTGCCGGATTGTTAAAGAATGCTTTGAGTTGATTGTCAGTGGCGACTTTGGAGAGTTGACGGACCTCGTCAAGCACAGCGTCGAGCTGATTTTTCTCCTGCGCGACTTCGAGCAAAGCTTTGGAATAGGTTTCTAATGCCATGCTCAATCACCCAACTTCGCAATATATTCATCAATCAATGCGCTCTGATCATCAGCTGACAAGTTCTTACCAATCAACTTTTCAGCAATTTGCACGCTGATATTCGCCACGTCAGATTTGACAGAACCCAGCGCTTCCTTGCGCTCCTGCTCAATATCTGCTGTAGCACGATTTTTAATCGCCTCAGCTTCTGCTTGTGCAGCCTTGGTCGCTTTATCTGTATTCTGACGGGCAGTTTCATTCGCTGTATCAATAATGCCAGCGGCTTCTGCTTTGGCGCCGTTCAATTCTTTCTGACGCGTTTCCACAAGCTCAGCTGCGGTCTTGTGCGCTTCTTCAGCGGCATCAATATCGTCATTGATTTTCTTCGCACGTGCCGTGAAGATAGATGTAATCTGCTTCCAGGCAAAGGCACGAATCAAAACAATTAAAATCAGAAAGCCACCCGTTGAAATGATGACATTTCCAAGTACTGTAGAGGTTGTTGCTACATCAATTTGTCCCATACAATGTTCCTTTCTACTTGATTACTTAATCCTCTTCAAGGATCTTATGACTGATATAAATATTGGACAAGAGGACGAAAATGTAGGCTTGCAAGGCGGAAATAAAGATGGAAAAAGCAATCCACAAAGTTGCTAAAATCACACCAATTGGTCCCGTCCACCAAGTCAAAAGACCCAGTTGGCAAATCAGACCCAGCATGACTTCGCCCGCCATGATATTCCCATAAATTCGAAGGCCCAAAGACAGGGTATTCGTGAATTCTTCTAAAAGCCCCAAAGGTAACATAATGCCCACAGGGTCCTTAATGAAAGCATTCTTGAAATACTTGCCAAAGCCAAATTGCTGCACCCCGAGACCATTTGCAAGTACCAAAACGAGCATTGCAAAAGTCAAGGTTAAGGTCGCGTTCGACGTGGGAGACGACCAATAGGACAAATCTCCCGTCTTTGTTGCGACTTCCAAGTGCGTCAAAAGTCCAATATTATTGGCAATCAAGAGGAAGGAAAAGAGCACAAAGTTGAACAAACTAAAGCGAGGTGCTTCTTTCGCACCGAGATTATCCCGCGCAATGCCAGAAGATAGCTCGACCACATACTCCAGCACATTTTGCTTGCCCGCAGGCCGGAGCGTCATCTTGCGACTTGCAATAAAGACTAGCACAAAGACAATGACAATCGACAAAGCCGTCATATAAAGCAAGGTGGCATTAAAGGCCAAAGGCCCAAGCTTGAGTATCGGATTTTGTTCCATTTGCTACTTCTCCTTTCGTTTTAATTTTAACTGAGTGCCAAGCGCTAGCTACCTAAGTTGCTGCTCTCGGCACTGCTTGGACTTCGTCCAAGTCAATAAACAGCGCCAATTGCTACAATCAGGTAGCTCTCAAGCGCTTTACTCATCTTAGTTAAACACAAATGCCATGGCAAGGGCGATGAAGAAAGTACCTTCGGCAAGACCGATACCCAAGAACATGTTCGTACGGAGCTTCGACTCCATTTCAGGCTGGCGAGCCACAGAGTTGATGAAACTTGAGACAACAAGCGCATCACCGATAGACGCACCAAGTGCGCCGAGACCGACTGCGACTGCTTTTAAAGCTGCAAGTGTAATAGTCATTAAGTTTGACCTCTTTCTAAGTAGCGGAATTCCGCAATTTTTAATACTCCAAAATTATAGTCCTTTTTCTCTCAAAAAGCAATTTTTTGCACGCCAAGAAAGCGATTTCAATCAAAGATTACGAGCTAAAAAACTCCCCGAAGGGAGTTTCATTTCTTAACGTAATCACTTACTTTTCTTAGCCCGTCTGCGCTTATTAACCGCAAAGCCCATAGCAACCATCGCCATGGCCTCACCCGCAAGCAGTGCAGCATCGCCATTTTCGTCCCCCGTCTGAGGAAGGGTCCGTGACGTCGGTTTAGAGCTTGTTGGTTTAGGACTAGGTGTTGGTGTCACTGCTTTCGCAGGCACTTTCGGCGTCTCGCCATACCACGAATCACTATCGGATACTGGTAAGCCTGAAATCTGCCCGATACCTGTGACGGTCGCCTTATCGCCCACCATCACACCAGGCGTCAAAGCAGGAAGCGTCGCCGTACCAATAATACTATCACCCACCTTGAAGACAAACGGTTGTCCATTCAAGAGGAAGTACCCATTGCTATCTTCCGTGAGGACGGTGCCATCATAGGTCCACGTGATTGGACCAACCTGCTTATCGCCTTCAAGCTGCTGGTCGCTCGCCTTGACATCAATCAGATTTTCTGTCCCGTTATTCGTAATATGGAAATAAATCTGCGTACTCTTGCCATTAGCGACTTGATCCGCAGTGGCCTCTGTATCATGGTCATTGACACCATCGTTATTAGCCGTATCGGTATTCATCCCGTTACCCGCAAGGCCAGGGGCATCATTCGTCTTTTCAATATCAATACTTGGTTTTTCGGTAATGCCGTACCATTTATCGTTATCGCCGACTGAAATACCTGACTTCACGCCAACCGCAGTAACCGCTGCTTCGTCACCATCCACTTCTCCTGCAACAAGCGCTGGAAGTGTCGCCGTACCTATAATCTGGCCAATGCCTGTCCCATCTTCGACAGGCAAGACAAGCTCCGTCCCATCAGGGAGGATAAAGTTACCATTTGCATCACGACTCAAAGTCTGACCTTGATAAGTCCAAGTAATCGTGCCAACTTCGACAGATCCAGTGAGTTGTTCATCGCTCACAGCAACATTTGTCAGGGCTTCGGTGCCGTTATTTGTGATGAGGAAGGTAATCTGCGTAGTATCACCCTCAGGACGATAAACCGCCGTGCTTTCCGTGTCTGCGTCTTGGAGACTCGAAGTATTCCCAAGATTATTGTCGCTATCACTATAGTTACCGTTCCCCGCAACAACGCCTGAGCCAGAGACTTTTTCAATATCAATACTTGGCGTCTCGGTAATCCCGTACCAGTCATCCGTATCAGAAACTGGCTTACGAGAAGTAACGCCAATCCCCGTGACAGAAGCTTCATCGCCTTCATAGACACCTGCAGCAGTATCCGCAGGAAGAATCGCGGTCCCCACGATTTGATCCCCAATCTTGAAGATAAAGTTACCATCGGCGTCGTTCTCATCTGCATTTGGCGAGCTCAAGTAGCCATTGCTGTTAATACTCAAGGTCTCGCCATTATAGGTCCACGTAATCGTCCCAACAGCAAGCGACCCCGTGAGCTGTTTATCGCTTACCATGACTTCTGTCAGGTCTTCATTCCCGTTATTTGTGACGAGGAAGTTAATCGCCGTTGAGTTGCCATACTTGATATAAACCGCCGTGCTCTCCGTATCGGCATCTTGCAAGGTCGTGCTATTGCCAAGATTGTCTGAACTATCTGAGTTCATCCCGATTCCAGCGGTTGCGCCAGACCCTGAAGTCTTTTCAATGTCAATCCATGGCGCAAGATAGGAACCTGCTGGATAAACGCTCGTCGTCGTGAGACTATCTGTCAAAGGCGCTGAGGCAAGTGTGCTCAGTGTAGCAGGACTATAACTTGCAGCCGCTGAAAAGCTAACTGTGGTTGGCGTTGCGCTGACCGTTGGAAAGGCATTGGCAACAGGGTCATAGACGCCATTGACAGTAATATCAGGCAAGCCAGGGGCTGAGTCAAGACTAGATGGGGCGAGACTCGCCACACTCGCATCACTCGCGTTAGAGACCGTCGCCGTCTGACCGACTGCGCTAGAAACGCTTGAGCTAGAGAGTGGATAGACACTTGTCGCGCTCAAGGTACTCATACTATCTGCTGAGCTAAACACTTCGCTACTTGCGTTGGTGTAGCTTGTCGTCACAGCATCACTCACACTCGCACTTTGGCCTGTGACACTATCCATGCTGGAGCTCGAAAGTGGATAGACACTCGTCGTAGAGAGGGTACTCATGCTATCGGCGCTCGAGAAGACTTCAGAGCTGGCAGTGGTATAGCTGGCCCCAACGGCGTCTGAGACAGTCGCCGTACTGGCCGTCACGCTATCCATCGACAGGCTCGACGCTGGATAGACGCTTTGGCCGATAAGGCTCGTCATCGAGACACTAGCACCAAAGGCGGAGCTTGCCATGTTTGTATAAGCACCAAGGACAGCGTTTGAGACAGTGGCAAGGCTACTTGCTACCGTGCCAAAGCCGGCACTATCTGCATTACTGTAGTCACCGACGACAGCGTTTGAAACGCTCGCCGTGACAGAACCGACCGAGCTAAAGCTTGAGGCACTTGATGCACTATAGCTTCCCAAAACAGCATCAGACACAGTTGCGAGACTTGAGCCGACACTCGTGAAGGTTGAGCTAGCGGTAGCTGCATAGCCTACAGCAATACTATCTGAGACGAAGGTCGTTGAAACAGAAAGGCTGGATGTGAAGCTAGACTGTGCCAATGGATAGACGGAGCTTACCGCAACGCTAGTAAGACTGACGTCGCCAAGACTCGTCACGCCAGTCCAGGTGTAGGCCGCACTCTCACCAGAATCTACCGTCGCACCTGAGACACTTGTCGCAAGGTAGCTCGAAGCAGAGTTTGGTGCAACAGAGGTCACAGCAAGGCTAGGACCTGTGGCAGATGTCACGGCGCTATTTGCCAGGCTCTTGAGATCGACATCAAGCGCACTACCTACGGTCGTACCAGAGACAGCCACTGAGCTATAAGCGGATGATGATGCTGGCGTATAAGCCACGCTCGTCGCATCAGAGACTTGGCTTCCTGCGACAGAGACTGCATAATCCGATGGACTATTCACCGCGGCGCCTGATACAGGCGTCGCAAGAGAAATACTTGCAATCGAGCTAAAGGCCGCTGAAGCAAGCTCAGAGCCAGGCCCAGGTGCTACGGTCGAGCCCATTGTGACATTTGGCGTCGTAAGTGAGACAGCTGCTGATGACGCAAAAGTGAGTGTTACGCCAGACGTTGCATAGCTTGTGAGACTGACAAGACCTGGGGCAGGAGCAGGCGTCGTGGTCTCAGAACTAGTTGTCACCTTTGTTGCCGTAAAGGACGTTGAGACGCCAGCTTGTGGTGTCATCGGAGTGACTGTATTAAGACCAGTTGGCATGCCTAGAGCAACTGCGATTTGATAGGTATTTGCTGCTGTTGGCGTTCCCCATTGACCATTTGCATAGGCACTACCATATGCTGTGTTTACCATCCAGTTACCATCAAGCATCCAGCCAGTATTACTATCAGCAGAAGAGTCGTAAGCTTTACCGTACACTGCGGTAAAGACGTAATCCCAGTATGAGCCAAGGTTATCTCCGACTGCAGCATCACTTGACGTGCCGCCATTTGCAGCGTTCCACTCTTCATAGGTCTCAAAACTAGTCATGCTACTTGCCGCATTCGTATAGGAAGTCAAACCATTAAAACCATCTTCAATCGAGACAATTGCTTTAGAGATGAGCGTATATTCACCAGTTTGTGAATCGGCTAGCCAGCTCGTACCACTACCATTCTGCCCATTAAGTCCAGTCACGCCAAACATCCACAAATCTCCATTTAAGGCAATGACATTATTTGAAACGAGCTGTTCAATCTGAGTCGCTTTCGGCAAAATACCAAGTGATACTGCAGTCGTAGCATCATAGCTGGAAGCAACCACAGAGAAGGAAGAAACAGCTAGAGAGACTGCAGCTTTCCCTTCACTTGCTTGCAGCGCAAGTGCAGATAGTGAAGCGCTTAAATCTGCCATACTAGAAGGAATTTGGGCTAAGTCAAAAGCGGCTCCAGTATCTTGTCCAGATGATGCAGTTTTCAAGGTAGCCTGATCATTTATAGCCTCTTGAGCTAGGGAGCTCAATTGAGAAGCGACGCTTGTCATTTCGCTAAAGATAGCATTTTCAGACTGCATCAATGAATTGAGTGGTGCGGCTGCAACACTCACTGCCGACCAGCCATCTAACGCAGGAAGGGTGACTGCATAACTGTAAACATCAGACGGAACGACTCCCGTGCCACTAGAAAGATTACTAGACGTGACAGTCTGCGACATCCCAGACTGCAAGGTATTCACAAGACTCTGCGCGGTATTTGAAATCGGACTCGTTGCGGTCGTTGGAATATTGGCTGCACCAGGTGTATAGGCATTTGATAACGCCACCGAGCTATAGGTAGAGAGAGCCTGCGAATAAGCGGTTGAATCAGCATTGACTACCGAGATATCACTTTGAACTTTGTTAGCCAATGAGATATAGCTCGTTTCCCAGTCTGCAAGAGCTTGCGAGTTTGCACTAGAAAGTGCCGACGTGGCAGAACTTAAAACGCTATAAGCTGAACTTGATTTTAAAACAGCCGTAGAAATATTATTATAAATAGTGAGAGCAGACTGAGTTGACATGTTCCCCATGATGCTTACTATATCATAATAAGCCAATTTGCCAGCAGCACTTGTGCCACTTGAACCAAAAGTAGTACTTGAAAAGGAAGAAAGGGGCACACCTACGTCAGACTGAAGGGCCACCAAGATAGCATTGGAGGATGCGTTTGCGAGATAGGCAGATGCAGAGGAAATAGCTGTATAAGCACTTGAATAGGCGGAAGCTGCAATTGATTGAGCTGCCGAGTCCGAGGCCAAAGATCCTGTTGCAGAATAAGTCGCAGAGCCAGTTGTCCCTTGTGGCAATGGGAAGCCGTTCACAAGGCTCGCAAGTGACGATGCATCCGTATTTTGCGTGACGAGGGCATTTGAGAGGACAGCATAGCTCGCCGCAGCTGAGAGATACGGTGTGAGGATCGCATTGTAAGCGGCGTCTGCAGAACTATTAGCTAAGGATAAGCTTGCGACTGACGAGAGTGCCTGACTTGCAGCCGAGTTGGCAGAAGCCATCAAGGATGTCATGCCGGAGCTTGTAGTCCCCAGATCCATTGGCGACGCCGAGCCAATCCCGCCCGCAGTATTTTGCCATTTGGCGTTAATCGCCTGAGAGGAAGCTGTCGAGTAGGCTGCCGCATCACTCAAGAAGGCATTTGTGGCGGAGCTATAAGCAGTCGATGCAGCTGCAAGTGCGCTTGAAAGAGCGGTGAGACTTGCAGCATAGCTACTATCTACAGCTGCTATCGCACTAGAAAGTGATGCTTGGACGGAGCTTGCATAGGATGAAGCAGCTGAGCATGCGAGGCTATTCAGTGAAGCAGTATTGGATACACCTGCTGCCACGGCAGATGAGACAACAGAATTCATGTAACTAGCTGTATCCGACTGCATGGTCTTAGAAACATTCGCATAGACAGTTGATTCAGCCGCAACCTTACTATTTGCGAGGGTCGTATAGCTTGAGAGAGCTGACCCAAAGGCTGTTGATGTCGTACTGACCGTGATCGAGTCGGCATTGACCGTAGATGCAAGGCTTGAAAGCGTCACATAGCTAGCCATTGAGGCAAGATTTTGTGCCGCAACAGAGAGAGCGGAAGCCACAGTTGAGCTAGCGGCAGTTGAGGAAAGTCCTGCTGTGACGGTGTCAATCGGTGTATTGGCAGTTGTCCCTGCAGATGAGGCATAAGCCGAGATGTCTTTGTTATAGACAGCCGCCTCTGAGAGATAGACTATATAGTCAGAGTTATAGCTTGCATAAGCGGTTGTTACAGCGTTCTGAGCAGTGGCGACGTCTGAGGTGTAGTTGGTATCTGACGTATTGTTAATCGCTGCTTGAAGACTAGCAAGGGCCGTATTAAGGGCCGTTTTTTCAGTGGCAAGTTGGCTTGCAGTGGATGAGAGTGCTTGAGAGGAGGCCACTGCAGAGCTATAAGCTGCTTGATTTGAGCCGTTGGCTGAGGCGACTTGCGAAGCCATTGCCAGTTCAGAGGCAACCGTCGAAGCATTGTAAGATGCACCTGAAACAACCGCATTCACTTGGTTCATGAAGCTTGTGATGTCAAGTGACGTATTGCTTGGTGTTGCAGAGTAGGCCGAAGCGTCTTTATTGAACTGCGATACAGCAGCGCTATAGGTGGCAAGCGAGGACTGGTAAACACCATTAAGGCTCGACAATGCTGTCTCAAGCGACGTGATACTTGCCTGATAGGCTGAGGAATTGCTGATGAGAAGGGCCGAGTTTGCCACGGCGGACGAGAGTGCATTGGCCGCTGAAACTACGCTTGATCCTGCGGTTGACAAGGCAGTGGCGTCAGTATTAACGACCTGCGCATCGCTACTTGCTTTCGCGTAGCCAGAGTCGTTGGTGTTTGCAAGGCTTGCAGTTGATGTACCGACTGCCACAATCGAGTTTGCGACAGACAAGGCAGCTGTGGCGCTTGACTGAAGGTTCGCAACGAGGCTCGAGAGATTGGCAACACTCGTATAAGTGCTAAAGGCCGATGGATTAGCTGAAATAGCCGAGTTAAAGCTTGTGGCGTCTGTATTAAAGACCGCTACGTCTGAGTTGTATTGGCTAATGGCTGTACTTGCGAGACTTGCGTAGCTAGAAAGGGCAGAGTTATAGCCCGACCAAGCCGCACTGTATGAAGCTGTCGTTTCACCTGAGCTGAATTTCGGTGTGTTACTATTTGCGTAGCTGGCTTCAGCTGAGAGGGCATTGCTGACGTTTGTCGCATCTGTAGCAATGGCCGTGCTGTCGTTATTGACACGTGTCTCAAGGCTTGAAGCAAGTGACCATGCAGCCGACATGCTTGCGTTTGACGCTGTGACAGAGGTCCCATAGACTGCAGCAGAACTTGCCGTACTAGAAACGGTTGAAATCGTCGCACTTGCTGAGATATTATAATTCGTAAAGCTTGTAATCACCGCACCCAGATCTGGTGTGCCACTTGCTGAGTCGCTATTTCCAATTGGACCATAGCTCGTCGCAGACAAAGCCGATGAGTTCGTCTGGATGTAGTTATTGTAGGAGATAAGCGCAGTCTGATAAGAGGATTGAAGCTTCTCGTAGGCAGAAAGAGCGGTCGCTGCTGAAGCTGCGGCATTCGAGACAGCAGTATTGTAGCTTGACCATTGGGCAGATGTGATAACACCACTTGCGTCTGAAGATGGCGTCGCATTCGCAATCGAGACCTCAGAAGCAATCAGTGAATTGAGTGAACTTGCCGCAGTTGACAAGGACGAATTATCCGCATTGACAGTTGATCCAAGGGCAGATGCTGTCGAGTAGGCAGACTGTTGCACTGCATTGGTTGATGTTACCGCTGAAATACTTGCCAGGCTACTTGCATAGCTAGACAGGCTATTTGCGTAGCTTGAGATATTAGTCGGTGTCGAAAGGGCCGACGTTGCTGTGCTAGCTGTCGTCGTAAGGCTATTAGCTGCAAGATAGCTATTGTAGCTATCAAGAGCTGCCTGATAGGCGTTGACATCGCCATACAAAGCCGCTGAGTTGACATTGACATAGTTATTATAGGCAGCGACTGCCGAGCTCATGGCTGCTGACTGGGCTGCAGCACTTGCAGCGGTGCTGTTAGGCAGCGCAGCGATACTTGATAATGTCGAGTTGAGGCTTGACATCTCATTATTCATCGCAGCAACGACACTACTTGCAGTGACTTGCGCGTTGCTTGCTGCGACATAATAAGAGCTTGCAGTAGAATTCTGGCTATAGATAGTCGTGTTACTTGCAGCCGTCTGACTTGCGGTATCTGAGATAGAGCCAATCGCATCACTTGCGGCAGTGGCTTCACTTGAGAAGGCAGCCACGTAGCTTGCAACAGAAATTTGCGTGTAGCTTGTAAACGCTGAGCTATTGGCAGACATGAGGCTCATGTAGGTTGATGCATCTTGCGTGTAGCTGTTGGTTGCATTATTATAGACATTGAGTGCAGAATTAGCTGATTTAGCAGCTGCTGACACAGCAGAGTTATAGCTTGCCCAGCTTGTTGGTGTCCAGTTTGCAGAGTTCGCACTTGCGACGTTTGCGAGGGAAACTTCAATCGCAATCAAGGAGTTGAGTGATGAAGCTGCATTGCTCACTGCAGTCGAGTCTGCATCTACTTTCGCTACTGCTGAAGAGGCAAGTGAGCTTGCAACCGCATTTGAGCTATTTGTGCTGGCGACAACGGTAAGGGAAGATAAAGAAGTCTGGTAATTATTGACGTCGGTCTGATAATCGCTGATCGTAGGCGTCAAAGCGGAGCTTGGTGTCGTATTCGTCCCACCTGAAGTCGTCAAGTTATTCGCAGAAAGGTAGCTGTTGTAGCTTGAGACTGCGCTTTGATAAGCTGCATTTGCAGAGGACAAAGTCGTCAGGTCCATATTGAGCGCTTGAGAAACTGCAGCTGAAAGGCTTGTGATAGCAGCAGATTGTGCGGCTGCTTGTGAGACGGTACTATTTGGCATCGCAGCAATAGAAGACATGACTGTGTTTGCCGACGAGACGACAGAGTTAAGTGAGGAAGCTGCCGTTGAATCAATCGCGCCAGCTTGAGACGCTGCAAGGTAGTATGAACTTGCTGTGCTATTTAAGGAGACAATCGAGTTCCCACTTGCGACAGTATTCGAAACGAGAGTGGCGATTGAGCTAATGGCAGAGCTTGCCGTGATACTGTTGCTAGTGAGTGAATTTGCTACGCTTGTCGCATCCGTCACTTGAGAGCTTGTAAAGGCCGATGGATTAGCTGTGATGATAGCGGTAAAGCTAGCCGCATCTGAGCTTGCTTGAGACTGCGCAGAGTTATATTGCTCGAGAATATTAGCTGCCGAAGCTGCCGCATTTGAAACCGCTGTGCTATAAGCTGCAAGGGAGCTTGCAAAGCTTGAAAGGTTCATGCCCGACGTATAACTTGGTGTGGTATTTGCAAGACTGGCTTCTTGCGACATCGCAGAGCTGAGCTTCGTTGCAAGACTTGCCAAGACAGAGTTATCACTTGCCACGGCAGAGCTTGCAACAGAGGCAGAGGATTGTGCGGCTGCATTTGAGCTATTACTTGCAATTGTGGACGTTGCAGAAGCAAGAGCGGATGCTGCAAGACTTGAGTTGCCAGAGATTGCAGATTGCGCAGAAGCGTTTTCGCTTGAGAAGCTTGTGGCAACGCTTGAGAGATCCACGTTCGAGCTTGCGCTAAAGGCGGATGGATTCGCTGAGAGAATCGCATTGAAGCTTGAAGCGGCTGAAGAATAACTCGTCTGCGCTGCTTCATAACTTGTCAATGCTTTTGCCGCCAAGCTTGCAGCTTGTGAGACTTGTTTTTGATAGTTATTCCAATCAGCTTGTGTCCAGCCAGATGTTGCAGATGAATTGAGACTTGTGAGGCTTGCTTCGCTTGCAATCGCATCATTCAAAGCACTTGCTGCGTTTGATAAGGCTGTATTTGCCGTGACCACAGCGGCTGAAGCAACACTTGCACTACTTTGCGCAGCGGCCATTGAATTATTGCTGCTGATCGTCGTCGTTGCAGATGAAAGAGCTGAACTTGCTGCAGTGCTGTTCGTCGTGATTGCAGATTGCGCGGAGGCGTTTTCTGTAGCAAAGCTTGAAGCAACGCTTGAGAGATCCACGCTCGAGCTTGAGCTAAAGGCTGCTGGATTACTTGATAAGACTGCATTAAAGCTTGAAGCTGCCGTCGTGTAGCTTGCTTGAGCTGCTTCGTAGCTATTTAAGGCAGCAGTCGCCATGCTTGCAGCTTGCGAGACTTGTTTATCGTAGTTATTCCAGTCGGTTTGTGTCCAGCCGGCATTATCTGACGTGCCAAGTGCTGTCAGGCTTGCTTCAGAAGCAATCGCAGAGTTTAGATTATCTGCAGCGTTGGAAAGCGCTGTATTTGCAATCGAGAGTGCAGCCTTCGCTTGAGACGCTTGGGTCTGTGCCGCATTGTTACTACCGTTATTGGTGATAGTTACCGTTGCTGAGGCGAGAGCTGAGGCGGCTAGAGAGCTATTTCCTGAAATTGCAGACTGTGCGGAGGCGTTTTCACTTGCAAAGCTCGTCGCCACACTAGTAAGATCCACGCTAGAGCTTGATGAGAAGGCCGCTGGGTTGCTGGATAAAACGTCATCAAAGTTTGATGCTGTCGCATTATAAGCTGTCTGTGCTGTCTCGTAGGATGAAAGCAACACTGCTGCTGTACTTGCAGCAAGAGAGACTTGCTTTTGATAGTTGTTCCAGTCGGCTTGCGTCCAGCCACTATTATCGCCTGAGCCAAGACTTGTAAGGCTTGCTTCTTGTGCGATTGCTGAATTGAGTGAGCTTGCCGCACTTGATAAAGCAGCATTTGCTGAAGACAATGCAGACAAAGCAGAGCTTGCCGAAGATTGCGCAGCGGTATTTGAGCTATTACTTGAAATCGTCGCTGTGGCAGAGGCTTCATAGGCTGATACTGCTGAACTATAAGAACTTGCAAGACTTGCGTAGCTTGCAAAGGTTGAGCTCGTCGCGTCAGAACTATTGAGCGACGTTGTCGATAAGCTATTGGCAGAGACGTAGTCGCTGTAGGCAGAAAGGGCTGTCGCATAGCTTGAAACAGCCGATGACAAGTTGCCATCCACTTCTGTTAAATAACTTGCGACAGCATCTGAATAGGCTGACAAAGCTGAGGCTTGAGAGCTCGTCTCAGAAATGCCTGAGAGTGCAGCAGCGGACTTGTTGAGGGCTGCAACCATGCTGTTTGCTGTCGAGATTTCTGAACTTGCCGCTTGTGATGCAGCAACCGCTGAGCTGTAAAGACTTGCAGCAGACGCATTTTCAGAGTTTTGGCTTGCTGCGGTGCTTGCGGCCGTGCTCGCAGCAACACTATTTTGTGAAACAACCGTACTTGCAGCAGCGGAGCTTGCAGCGATGGAGCTTGCGACAGAGTCTGTATCAACCGTGCTATAAGAGCTAAAGGCGCTTGGATTGTCCGAGACAATCGCATTGTATGAGCTTGCAGCAGCAGAATATGTTGCTTCAGAGCTTGCGTATTGTACTAAATACGAATTAGCGACGCTTGCAGCTAGCGAAACTTGCTTATTGTAATTTTCCCATTGAGCGGTCGTCTGCAGGAGCGCTGTATCACTCGTGAGTGAAGCTTCTTGGCTAATTGCTGAGTTGACAAGGCTTGCGGCTTGTGAAAGTGCTGTATTTGCTGAGTTGACCGCAGAAAGTGCAGCTGAAGCGCTATTTTGTGCAACAATGTTTGAGCTATTGTCTGCCAAAATACTATTTGCAGTAGAAACATAGCTTGAAGCAGCAGTCGAGTAACTATTTTCCGCCGTGAGATAGTCTGAGAGCGTCGGCGTGGAGGCGTCTGAACTATTCGCAGATGTCGTCGTTAAGCTATTTGCGGACAGGTAGCTATTGTAGTCTGACTGTGCACTGGAGTAGGCCGTGACAGCTGAAGTCAAATCACCATTCACATAGCTATTGTAGGCCGAGACAGCGTTTGAGAAGGCTGAGAGACTGGCTGCATCTGAGATGCCTGATAATGCGCTAGCTTCTGAGTTGAGTGCTGTAACCAAGCTATTCGCATAGGAAATTGCTGAGCTTGCCGTCTTTGAGGCAGTGCTTGCCGTCGCATAATAAGAGCTTGCCGTTGAATTTTCAGACTGGCTATTACCGACATAGCTTGCGTAGGAGCTTGCGGTCGTAGAGTTTGCAGTCACGACCGAGCTAGCGTTTGCAAGAGATGACGCAAGAGATGATGCGACGGAACTCGTGTCAATCGACCCAGCACTTGAGAAAGCAGAGGGATTATTTGAGACAATCGCATCGTAAGAGCTTGCTGCAGAATTATAGGTATCAGCTGCTGTGCTATAAGCTGCTAGGGCCGAGGCAGCTGTACTTGCAGCGATTGAATTTGCGAGGCTATAAGCGCTTGCATTGGTTGCGTCTCCTGTGACCGCTGTCGATTGCGCAGCAATTGCAGAGTTTGCAAGGCTAGCCGCTTGTGAAAGTGCCGTATTCGCTGAATTGACTGCAGAAAGGGCAGCAGAGGCATTCGATTGGGCAACCACATTTGAGCTATTATCAGCAATCACACTATTGGCAGTTACCACATAGCTTGAAGCTGCTGTCGAGTAGCTGTTTTCTGCTGTAAGGTAGTCAGAAAGCGTTGGTGTTGAAGCGTCTGAGCTATTCGTGGACGTCGTCGTCAAGCTATTTGCGGACAAGTAGCTATTATAGTCCGATTGCGCACTTGAATAGGCCGTGACTGCTGAGGTCAAATCACCATTCACATAGCTATTGTAAAGAGAGACAGCACTTGAGAAGGCAGAAAGGCTTGCGGCGTCTGAGACACCTGAAAGAGCAGCTGCTTCTGAGTTAAGTGCTGCGACGAGACTATTCGCATAGGAAATCGCTGAGCTTGCTGTCTTAGAAGCCGTGCTTGCCGTCACATAGTAGGAGCTTGCGACGCTATTTTCAGATTGGCTTGTCCCTGTAGCACTTGCAAAGCTACTGGCTGTGGTCGAGTTTGCAGTGACTACAGAGCTTGCAGCCGTCAATGAGCTGGCAAGTGAACTTGCAGCCGAGGAGGCATCAATCGTCGCATAGCTTGATAAGAGGCTGCCCGCACTTGAAACAATCGTATTGTATGAGCCAACCGCCGTATTGTAGGTATCTGCGGCAGAGCTATAAGCTGCAAGGGCCGATGAAGCAGCGCTAGCTGCGATGCTATTTTGCAGACTATAAAGGCTGGCGTTGGTCGGATCCCCTGCGACTGCAGAAGACTGCGCAGCAATCGCTGAATTGACGAGGCTTGCAAGACTTGAAAGAACTGCATTGTCCGAGGTGACTGCAGAGGCAGCATTTGAAGCAGCCACATAGGCTGAACTATTGGCTGAGTTAGACTCTGTGACCTGCGTCGCAGAACTCAAATAGCTAATGTAAGAGTTGACCCCAGAGGCGAAACTTGCCATAGAGCTTTGGTCCACGCCAATATTGCCATCAGACTGAGTGGGTTGGATATTTTCTTGGCTGAGATAGTCGGTATAACTTGTGCGATCTGCCTCATACTGACTATCGGCTGCACTAAAGGCAGACTCCAAATCTGCAAGTGAGCTTGCAGTCGCTGCTGCGAAACTTGCCATGAGAGAAGATTGCTCGGAACCTGCAGGCAAGGCCGCAATGGACGATGCTGTAATCGCGGCAGAGCTCTCCAAGGCCTTGATCTGATCGACGTAAGAGCTTGTGACTGCCGCGTCTGAGCTTGCAACCTTGTAGAGAGACTCAGCACTTGCAAAAGCTGAACCATAAGAGCTTGCAGAATCCAGCGCTTGTGAGCCAGCACTTGCAATGCTAGACATTGTAGAATCAGCTGTTGACGTTTCAGTCGCGAAAGATTGTGCAATCGAGCTGATAGCCACTTCAGAATAAGTCGCAAAAGCCGAAGGCTGTGTAGCATAAATCGAGTTAAAGGTTGAGGCATCGATTTCAAACTGAGCCTCAGAGCTCAAATAAGCTGCAAGCGCACTACTTGCTGGGATAGCTGCTGAAGAAACGGCAGAGTTATAAGCTGCCCAGGCAGCAGACATCGACGCCGCAAAAGCAGATGGATCTTTTGGCGCCCCAAATGCGTCAACTGAGTTCGAGTCAATGACAGGTGCGTTATTAGCCACTGCTGCTTCATTACTCAGTGCGCTATTCACAAGACTTGCAGCCGACTTAGTAGCTGCAATATCAGAATTCACAACAGCTAAAGCGCTTGAGGCCGCATTCTGAGCAGCGATCCAGGCTTGGTTTGAGGCAATCAAGGACTGTGCCGATGCCACATAGCTCTGGACAGCGCTACTATAAGAGCTCACTGCTGCCATATAGCTAGATGCATCCATTGACGTTGCAACAAGAGAGTTGCTACCGCCAGTTGTCGCCATGCTATTGGCAGATAAGAAGCTATTATAAGCATCAAGAGCTGCTTGATAGTTTGAAATCGCCACTATCATATTGCTTGAGGCGGTATTGATGTAGGTAGATTGCGCACCCGCAAAGCTCGATAGAGCTGCTGCTTGACTTGCCACATCTGTCATCGAAGCAATTGAGGTGGCTGCAACATTGGCGGAAGATGCCAAATTATTGACAATTTGAATCACATTGGCTGCTGCTTCGCTCTGTGCCAAGGCACTGCTATAGAGCGAGCTTGCAACGACATTCAAAGAATCCGCCGTTGAAGGCGTCGTCAAGCTTGAGGTTGCTGATGAGCTTGTCGTGCTTGACGTAGAGGAAGCGCTTGTAGTAGAAGCTGACTGAGACGATGCCTCAGCAGATGAGCTTGAACTTGTTGTGGAAGAACTTGAATCAGTATCTGCAGCTAATGTCTTTGTAACAGGAGCTGTACTCGAAGCAGGTGTCTCAGAGGCTAGCGATGTCGTACTAGAGGAGGTAACAGGTGTTATTGATGATGCGACAGGCGTTGTTGATTGCGTTGAGGCCTGCGATTGAGGAGTTGACGAAGTTGAATCAGCACTTGATGAAGCGGTGCTTGATGTGATAACGTCGGCATAGACATTTTTAACAGCCAGATTGGCTTCAGCCCACTCAAAACCATCGTGTACGAGATTCGTCGTCGCGTTGACTGCGGTAGCTTGCCCAGCCCCCGCCACAATCGTGAAGGTCGCTGCACCGTAAAGCCAGGTTTTACCAGCCTTCCAAGTTCTGTAGTGTGTCGTCTTCTGGGTGGATGTCTCTTCGCCAACATGCAGCGCTAAATAGCGCTCCCGTGTCTTTGAATTGCTAACATGCATGCCAGCAGTGTGTTCAGTTGCCATTTTGATACTCCTTATATATATATATATATAGTGTTTTGCGCTTTCCGAGCTTTTTAGACCCACATTATCAGACGTAAAAGTTAGAAAGTTCCAAACTAATCATCAATGAACTATTTTACCTCATAGCTAGCTTAAAGTCAACTATTTTGTGAAAGTTGTGAAATGACTAAATCTAGTAGTCATGAGCCTTAAAAGGGTTTATAAACTACTATATTTAGTCTTTTTTGAAAAAATTTTCCACAAAGTTTTCAACAAAATGTGAAAAAATTTTTTATTCCAATCTTATCCGTGTGACTTTTTAGGATTCTGAGATTCTCAAATCACAAAAGTACCCCAACAAAAATTATAGAGGTACTTTTTATTCTAAGTCTGTTCTATTTTTTCGTATTGTTCTATTTCACCGTTTCCACCTGCCAGCTTTCTTGCCTGTAGTCAAACCGTACTGCGCCATGCTCATCTGTTCGAAGCCAGGGGATATGTTGCGCTGTGAAGGTTTCTAGGGTTTCGTCGTTCGGGTGATGGTAGCGGTTGTTGAGACCGCAAGAGATAAGAGCGAGTTGCGGCTGAATTGCTGCAATAAAATCAGGGTCAGAAGCTGTCTTGGAGCCATGATGACCAGCTTTTAGAATATCGACTTTGAGACTTGGGTAATGTTGCAAAAGTTCCGCTTCTCCTTCACGCTCCAAATCGCCTGTAAACAGCCAACGTTTACCGAAGAAATTGCCATAGGTCACAAGAGAGTCATTGTTATCGCCTTTTCCCGTATAGCCAGCTGATAGAACTTGAAGCTGGCTTTTGAAAATGGGAATGCTGTCGCCTACTTGTGTGACATGAATTTTGGTGTGAGCAAGCTTCATTTTTCGCACAAAATCAGGCACCGTCAGGCTCCCTTCCGAGACCCAGATTTCTTTAATCTTGATTTTATCAGCGAGAGCGTCAATGTCCCCACAATGATCCCCATCGGAGTGCGTCAAAATCACGTGGTCGAGCGTCCCTATCCCCCGAGATTGAAGGTAAGGAATGAGCGTTTTATTAGCGTTACTATCCGTCACGGCCTGCGCCCATTTAGCAGGCGACCCAAAACTCACTTTTCCCCCTGTATCAATCAAAGTCGTCTCATGGTTTAAGCTATCTTCCAACAAAAAGCTATCACCTTGCCCAATATCTACCATCGTGATACTAGGTGCCGTCGGGTTTTTCACGAAGAAAAAGAGGGCAGCAAGAGCCGCAAGCAAAAGAACCCTTGTTTTACGACGTCGCCAAAAGTCAATCAAAAGACCCGTGACAAGAAAAATTGCGAAGAGCTGCCAAACGCTTGGCGTGCCAAGGACTAGCGGATAGTGAAAGAGACCATCCACCCACTTAATGAGGGTCTCCAGCCATTGAAAAAGAAAGTTAAATGACGTGAAGCTGAGGCCAAAGAGCCCTAATACAAAGAGAATCACAAGGAGTGGCAGCATCGCAACGTCAAAGATAAAGCTAAAGGCAAAAGTAAGCAAAATGGACAAAGGCTGAAAGACATGGAAATCTAAGATGAGTAAAGGTAAAACACCAACGGACAGCACTGTGGACTCGAGAAGAATTTTCTTGACGCCTTGTCGTTCTTTGAATTTCCAAGTCGTCATGGCAATCAGAAAACTATAGAGCATGGTGAGTTGGCCACCTGTTGTGAGGAGAAACTTGGGCATGATAAGCATGAGGACGAAAAAGCTCACCGCAAAATTATCCAAGCCCTTCATTCGAATATTTTTTTGCAAGAGTGCACGCAAGACTGACACCGCAAGACCTGTGAGAAAGGCATAAACAATCGAAAAGGGAATTTGTAGTTTATCCACGTGATCGCGTCGCATGCCAAGGCGCAGCAAAATTTTTCGTAGCCAATCGATAAAGAAATTGACCTGCATCCCAGAGAGCGCAAAGAGATGAATAATCCCAAGACTTGTATAAATATCCGACATTTCGTCGAAATTTTTACCCAGATACCCAAACAATAGTCCCGTCATGTAGCTTGACATCGGCGTCGGGAAATGTTGCTCGCAAAAAAGAATAAGTCGTCGTCGTAAGAGATGCAAGTCAAAAAGACCAGACTCTGGGGTGATACTTTTGATGGATTTAATGCTTAATATCTGGTAAATATTCTGAGTTTTGAGGTATTTCTGGTAATCAAAACCATTGAAATTCCGCTGGCTTTGCGGGTCGGATAAGTCACCCTCAAAAGTCAGCTCGATATCTTTATCTAAATTTTGCCAGAACTTCTGCTCCTTTTCGTCTTTCAGCGTATCGTAAACCTGAAAAGTTCGTCCATCCGCTTTCCCACGAAAGCTGAGGAGGTTTCCATTCACGTCAATCGTATCCGCAATCGGGCGTAATTCAGTGAGCGAGGTCACAGGGCTTTTGATGGTCATAGTTTCCTGCCACTTTGCCCAGCCAGAAATCCCAGCAACAAAGGCTAGTACAATAAAAATTCCCCAAAATTTACGTAAACATGCAAGCCCACAGGATATTACAAAGATGACACACACCAGCCAGTTGAAGCGCCATATCGTAAAATACAAAAGCGTTGCAAGATAAGCCGCATAAATCCAGGGAAAATTGAAGAGTCGTCGCATCAATCCACCGTGATGCTGTCTTTCAAGCGTTCCAACGTCTTTTCACCAAAGCCCGAGACTTTGGTCAGGTCAGTCACACTCTTAAACAAGCCATTTTGCGTCCGGTAGTCGATGATGTCTTGGGCTTTTTTCGCACCAATACCGGATAAAGTTTGGAGCTGTGTCACGTCCGCCGTGTTGATGTTGACTTTGTCAGTCGTGATGGATGCGTCACTTGAGGATGTATCAGATGCTGATGCTGCTGTTGCAGCGGCTGGTGCATTTTCACCCTTCGATGCCACATAGACCACTTGCCCATCCGTAAGTTTGGCTGCAAGATTAATGGCTTTTTGATCTGCTTCTGTCGTCAAACCGCCTGCCGCTTGCACCAAATCTGTCACGCGCGCTTCTGATGAGACTTTATAGACACCAGGACTTTTCACAGCGCCCTTGAGGTCAACGGTAATCTTATCTGATTTTGCAGAAGTCTCTGTCAGATTTGACGAGGCTATCGTCCGAGTGCTAGATAAACTTGTCAAATTTGACAGGCTATCTGGTTGTGCCTTTTTCCCTGTGAATGCCATAAAAATCAAAATCGACGTTAAAATCACAGCAATCCCAATCAAAATCGTATAGCGCAGCTTATTTGCACGAAGCACTTCCACTATATCTTTCCAATTCATCTGAAACCTCCAAAATTTAGTCTTACCCTATTATTCGCAAAAAAATGTCATTTGTTACAAAAAAATCGCAATTTCTTGCGATTCTCAGTTTACAATTCAATTTTTCTTAGTTCGATGATTTCCAGCAGAAGTATTTTGTGGTGCTCTTGCCTCCATCACAATCGGCAAAACAGCAGGTTTTCGCTTGGTCTGATCATAGAGGAACTTCCCAAGAGCATCGCGTATCTCCCCCTTGATGTCTGCCCAATCAAAATCTTTTGGCCCCGTTTTTTCCAGATAAGCTGCCGTTGTTGTATTCACAAGCTCGCTTGCTTCATTGATCAGATTGCGCGACGACTTGATAAAGACAAAACCCTTCGTGTGCACACGTGCTTTCGCTACAATCTTATTTTTCTGGCGGCTAATGGTAATCACGGCAATGAAAATCCCATCTTCAGACAAGACCTTGCGATCACGCAAAACAACAGAACCAATATCTCCGACACCTGAGCCATCAATCATCACATTGTCCGCGGGAATCGTCCCGTTGGGTTGCAAATCACCATCTTTAAAGCTCACCATTTCGCCACGTTTTGCAATAAAGATGTGCTCTGGTAACATCCCCACTTCCATCGCCAAGTCCGCATGAGCCTTGAGCTCGCGATATTCTCCTTGTACAGGAATCAAGTTTTTTGGTCGCAAAATATCCAGCATAAATTGCAAATCGCGCCCATTGGCATGCCCAGACACACGCAAATCCTTGCCTAGCGTTTTCATTACGCCCCCCGCGCGGTAAATCGCATCTGTCGTTCGAGCCACTTTTGTCTCGAAAGCAACCGATGGCGATGTCACGCTAAAGACCAAATCCCCATCTTTTATCTTCACATGGTGATGATGTCGTGAAGCCATCTTCATCAAGGCCTCCAACGGCTCACCCATCCGACCTGTTTCGATGATTAACAACTCTTGATCAGGGATTTTATCAATCTCTTTTGGACTCACTAGCAGATGTTTATCCGCAATATGGAGCTTCTTCAAACGCTGGGCTGTCTCAACAATCTGCTCCATGTCTTCGCCCGTAAAGGCTACACGTCGACCTAGGGCTTCCGCCACATCCACCAACTGCTGAATACGCCCAATATTCCCTGAGTTTGAAGCCGCGATGACGCGCCCTTCCCAGTCATCGACCGTATCATAGATTTTCTCATAAATCTGAGATTCACTCGCCGATTGCTCTGTCGCAAGGGCATTTGCCGAAGCAGCGAGAAGCGCTAGTACACCTTGACGCCCAATTTCTGCCAAACGACTCATATCTGTCTTATAGCCTTTTTCAACCGCTGGATCAAAACGAAAATCGCCCGTATAGACAATACTCCCGTCTTTCGTCGTCAAAACAATTCCCAAGGACTCAGGAATCGTATGCGTTGTTGGGAAAAATGAAATCACAACCTGACCAAAGTCAATCTCTGTCTTTTCATCAACGACATGGAAATCATCAAACTTTTTAGAGTCCTCATAGGCCCGCGTATTGAGTTTTGCAAGTTCCACTGTGAGCTCACTCCCAAAAACAGGCACATCTCCAACCTCAGCAATCAGATAAGGCAAAGCTCCAATCGAATCCGCATGCCCGTGTGTCAAGAAAACACCCGCAATGCGCTCAGCATTCTCCACAAGATAAGTCATCTCAGGAATCACAAAATCCACACCCAGCATGGAGTTCTCAGGATATTTCAAACCTGCATCCAGCACGAAAATTGTTTCATCAATCTCCACAAGATACATATTCTTACCAAACTCACGGACACCTCCAAGCGCCGCTACTTGTATTTTTGCCATTGTAAAAAACCTTTCTGCTCGTTTAAACGAGTTTTAATCATGTTATCATCCCTGGTTCGCTCGTATAGTAGCGTCTCCTCCAAGAAAAAAGAAAGAAGCTGTCTCCAGCTTCCACTGAAATACACTCCTTAGAGTATATCATTTTTCATCAAATATTTCAATCACACTGTGCGCTTCTTCACTTGTCGCAGCTACTAAAGGCAAGCGACATGGTCCCGCCTCAAAGCCACGCGCATTAAGCACTGCTTTAATCGGCGCAGGACTTGGGAAACTAAACAACGCATTCATCTTGGGACTAATCACGCGCTGAATCGCTGCAGCCCCCTTAATATCCCCATTTTCCAAATCTTCGTACATCGCAAAAATCTCATTACCTAAGATGTGACTTGCCACAGAGACAACCCCTTGTGCGCCCAATGCTTTTGCATGAAAGGCCTGCGCATCTTCTCCCGTATAAACCATGAAGTCTGCTGGTGCTTTTTCAATAATCTCAGAGATATTTTCAACCGTCGTGCATTCTTTTACCGCGATAATATTTGGTAACTGTGCCAAGCGAACTATCGTCTCTGGCTCAATCTTCGTCACAACACGCCCCGGAATATTATAGACGATAATCGGTAACTCACTCGCTTCAGCAATCGCCTTAAAATGCTGATAGACACCTTCTTGTGAAGGTTTATTGTAATAAGGGGTGACTGCAAGACCTGCATCAATGTAGCCTAAAGCTGCGACTTCTTTAACAAAAGCCACAGAATCCCGTGTATCATTCGTCCCCACGCCCGCAATGAGTGGCACCCGCCCAGCCACGAGTTTATTGACATAGGCAAAAATCTCAAGTTCCTCATCATGTGTGAGTGTGGGACTTTCTGCTGTTGTCCCCGCTAAAATGAGCCCTTCAGTATGGTGCGCCAAGAGGTATTCAATAAGCTTTGGGTAGGCATCGAAATGGATGTCGCCATTTTCCTTAAAGGGCGTAATCAGAGCAGTAATAATCTCTGCTTTTTGGAGCTTTGCGATTGTTTCAGATAATTTTGTCATGGTTAAATTAGCTCAAACTTCATTTCAGTAGTCGCATGAACTTGATCGCGTTCAATCAGGCTTTCGGCGATTTGAACCGAATTCCAGGCTGCGCCTTTCAAGAGATTATCTGCGACAACCCACATGTGGATGCCATTTTCGACGTCGAGGTCGCGACGAATGCGGCCGACGAAAGTTTCACGTTTCCCGACGGCTTCAATCGCTTGAGGATAGACTTGGTTCGCCACGTCATCTTGCAAAACGGTGCCAGGGAATTCGGCAATCAGGCGCTTTACATCGTCAATCGGCGCAACTTTCTCCGTCTCGATATAGACCGACTCTGAGTGACCAATCAGGACAGGAATACGTACGCAAGTCGCAGAGACTGCAATACTCTCGTCTTCCATGATTTTCTTCGTCTCATGGGTCATTTTCATTTCTTCGTAAGTGTAGTCGTTGTCTGTAAAGACGTCGATTTGTGCGAGGGCATTGTAGGCAATCGGGAAGTGCTTTTTATCGCCTTTACATGGCAAGATGTCTGCGTGCAGGTCTGTTGGTTTCACGCCGTCGTTGAGGACTTCACGAAGCTCGCGGTCAGCTTCAAGCATGGCTTGTTGTCCCGCACCACCAATCGCTTGATAGGTCGAGACAATCACGCGCTTGAGCCCATAAACACGCCGCACTGCCTCAAGTGGTAACATCATCTGAATGGTCGAGCAATTGGGACATGCAATAATCCCATTGTGGGCATCTAACGCATGCGCGTTGACCTCAGGAACAACCAGAGGAACGTTTGGATTTTGGCGGAAATAGCTCGTGTTATCCACGACTACCGCGCCAGCTTTCACAGCATAAGGTGCAAATTTCTTGGAAACAGAGCCCCCTGCTGAAAAGAGCGCAATGTCAATGTCTTCAAAGCTATCTTCCGTGAGTTCTTCGACAGTTAATTCTGCGCTGCCAAAGGAAACCTTCTTGCCAACTGAGCGGGCAGACGCCAAAGCAACCACTTTATCATATGGGATTTTTGAGGCATAAAGTTGCTCCAACATGCGTGTGCCTACAGCACCTGTTGCGCCGACGACCGCAACATTGTATTTTTCTTTCGTCATAATGTCCGTATTATAGCCTATTTTCAGGTGTCTGTCAAGAAATGTCTGATATTTTCTGACAATTTACAGCTTCTTTTTCAAAAAATCTCGAATGCTGTTTTCATAGCGTTCAGGCTCACTCCAGAAGCTCATGGCATGCCCTGCTTCTTGAAACACTTCGACTTGTTTTTCCGATACAATCGCTTGCGCAATCTTATCCAGCATCCAAAAGGGGACGAAATTGTCTTTCGCCCCGTGGATTAAAAGGATGGGGCGTGTATTCTTAGGTACTTGTACGAGTGAGGAGGCTTCTTTGTAGCCATAACCTACAAACAACTTACTGTAAAAGCTCATCATAGGTAAAAGTGGCCAAGTTGTGGGGATATGATAGAGCTGCGTGATTTGGTGCGCCATTTCATCCCACAGACTCGTATAGCCACAATCTGCAATGAAGGCATGGAGTGCTTGAGGTAAATCCGGTTCGCCTGAGAGCATGAGACTACTCGCCGCCCCCATGGAAACGCCATACATGACCATTTCAGCTTCCGGATCCTTTTGCAAAATAAGCTGCAGCCAAGCTTTATAGTCCGCACGGTCCGGCCAGCCAAAGCCCACGTAATGTCCCTGCGCTTCTGTATCCCCAAAGTGCTCTGGATTTAAGACATTGTAACCAAGACGATGAAAAAGCCAGGCATGTGGTGAAAAAGTTGCTCGTGTGCTGTGATAGCCATTAGCCATAAGGATCGTTTTGTGCGTCGGAATCTCTGCGGGCAGATAATCACCATAGAGCGTCCATTTCTCTCGATGGATTTCCCAGATTTCTTTGGGCGCTTTGAGATAGCTTTGCGACGCTTCATAATGAATCTCGCCTGGTTTTGGTGCACCGACCACGAGAAAACGCCATTTGTGCTGCGCAATCAGCATCAAAAAATAAGGGAGAATCAAACCATAAAAGGGGATGAGCGCAAGAATGATCCAGAGTATTACCATTGCACTTCCTTTCTAAAACGAAAAGCGAGAAAGCCGAAGCGCCAGACATTATCCAGCACAATAGCAAGTTGGACACCAAGCAGTTGGAGATTTAGCGTATGACCCAAGAAAAAACCTCCTCCAATGCGTACCACAAACATCCCAATAAGCGTTGCGATAAAAGGAAGTTGCGCTTTGCCGAGGCCTTGAAAAGCAGCGGTGTAAGTCACGGTGCCTGCAAAAAGAAAACTCGAAGCAAAAACAATGATGATCACGAGTGTGCTTGCTTGCTGGGCGATGGCATTTGTCGTAAATAAAGGATTAAGGAAAGAAGATAGTCCCCAGACGATTGCCCCGATAGCAAGCGTTGCAAAGCTTGAAAGCCAGTAGGTGATATGCACGTCACGCTTGATTGCCTTCGGGTTATTTTGCTTGAGCTGCTGACCAACGAGGATGACCGTAATCGAAGCAAGTCCGAATAGGGGTGCATAATTAAAGCTCGTCAGGGTCTCGCCAATGGCATTCCCCGCAAAAATCGAAGGGCTAAAAGTAATAATCAAGGCCATCACAATAAGATCTCCAGCCCGCATGGCTAGGCGTTCGCCCATGGCAGGAAGGGATTGCTTGAAGAGCTGTGCATCAAGTGGGACATGAATGATTTGCCCAAGGGTCGGTGCAAAACCTCTGGAATAGAGCTTGAGAACCAGGAGCACACAGGCGAGGAAGCGTGCAATCAAGGTCCCTGTAATGGCCCCCGCAACGCCCCAATGAAGCATCAAAATCAGAGTGCCTGAAATAAGAATATTGAGAATATTAGCGCCAAAGGTGATGAACATCGGCGTTTTCGTATCGCCTTTGGCACGAAGAATACCGCCTAAAATCGTCATGAGCGCGAGGACAAACACAAGACCACCAATCCAGGTCAAATAAAGCGTCGCCCCTTTAAGGACGCCCGAATGTGCACCCAACAGCTGGAGAAAAGGATGCGCAAAAATTGCTGTCAGAAGTCCTAAAATCACACTGATGAGAGCTGTCAATTTGAGACTTGAGGCGATAAACGTGAGGTTTGATTGTCCTGCAAGTCGTCCTGAGATAATCGCGCCCAGAGCCACAAAAAGTGCGAGATAGACTGCCATGACGCCATTTGCTAAGGAGACACCAGAGACCGCAGCAAGCGACACACGTGCAACGAGCCAGACATCTACGAAACCCATGAGTGTTTGCAACGCATTTTCCGCAATCGCAGGCAGAGCAAAACGTAAGATTTTTGGCCACGTCGAAAGTTGCGTCAGAGAATTCTCCATAGGCTAAGTATAACAAAAAGCCCGTAAGTGGGCTTTAGTCATGTTCAATGCCTGCGTAATCTTCTTGGGAACTATGTGCTAATATTGCCTGCGCTTGATTGATTCTCTCCTGCGCGAGTCCCCAACGAAAAGACTGCGAGTACCTCTCAGCCTCAAAAAGTGTATTTTCAAACTCTTCTTCATCTTCTGAGCTTGTCAAATTGGTCTCTTTTTCCTGCGCACGTAAAGCTTCAATTTGCATCTCTAAGTCACGCCGTTTAATCATCGCATAGATGTAGAAGGCAATGATGAGTAGTGCAATAACTATTAAAATTCCTGTAACCATGCATCCTCCTTGTATCCAATTATCATAAGTATGTAGAAAGCTTCAAAGCAAGTGTATGGGTCATCATTTATTTAGCGCAATAACCATGACTCCTGTGGCGATGAAAGCACCACCCATGACGACAGGGAGTGTGACGCGTTCACGTAGCACCACAAAAGCTAGCACCATCCCAATAACCACACTTAAATTATCCACAGGAATTACTTTGGAAGCTGGGCCAAGTTGCAAGGCACGATTGTAGGTCAACCATGAGGCGCCAGTAGCGAGGCCAGAAAGCCCTAGGAAAATCAAATTTTTCTTATTGAGGGTGGTAAAATCTGGACGCCCCGATAAAAAGACGACAAGCCAAGCCATGATGAGTACGACGATTGTACGAATCGCAGTTGCGAGATTTGCTGAAATCCCCGATACACCGATTTTTACGAGAATTGCCGTCAGCCCAGCAAAAAGAGCAGATAAAATTGCATAAACAAGCCACATAAGAGCCTCCTAAAACTTTTACGTCTTTATTTTACACTCATTTCCTTGATTTTTCAATATTAAAAAGCCTGTCAAGACAGGCTACTTTTAGGAAACTTCCACTATAAATGCTTGCCAAGGCGTCAGCGTGAGGTCTTTCAGATTGATTGGTGCATCGCCTATAATCGCCTTCACTTCTGCCCACTCAGAAGAAAAATGATTTACCTGATCCGATAAATTCGCAACGATGAGATAGTGCCTATTTTCAGAGCTACGCAAATACGCAAAGACATTCTCTGGCGAGTCTAGCAACTCAAATTCTCCAAATTTTACCCAGTCTTCTGCTTTGCGCAGCGCAATTAACTGCTGATATATCTCAAAAATCGGGCCGCGGGCAGCAGCATTAATTTCTTTGTAATTCGGATTCACCGCAAGCCACGACTTCCCATTTGTAAAGCCTGAATTTTCAGTCGTATCCCATTGCATCGGCGTCCGTGCATTGTCACGGCCAACTGTGCGGATATCCGCCAAAGCATCCTCAACGCTTCCACCTTCCCGCAGGACGTTTTGAATATGCGCTTTTTCTTCGACATCATCAATTTGCGCTTCAGATTGAAAATCGAAATTCGTCATGCCGATTTCTTCACCTTGGTAAATATAAGGTGTCCCGCGTAAGCCATGCAAAGCAATCGCGAGCGCCGTCGCGGACTCGACCCGGTAGTCTTTGTCATTTCCAAAAGCTGATACCACACGTGGTAAGTCATGATTATCCCAGAAAAGAGAATTCCAACCGTCTTCTAAGCCAAGCTCTGTCTGCCATTTGGCCATGATGGTCTTGAATTTTGCCACGTCAAAGTGATTCCCCAACCATTTGTTGCCGTTTTCCCACATCGCCGTGATGTGCTCGAATTGGAAAACCATGGAAAGTTCTTTGGAGGCAGGGGCAGAGTACATTTTTGCGCGCTCTGGGGTCGCAGACCAAGTCTCCCCAACGGCCAATAAATCATGCCCCGCAAGGGCAGCCGCATTCATTTCTTTCAGATAAGGGTGGAGCATCGGTCCATCATCTGTAATGAGCTGGTCAATATCCTTACCAATCAGGGAAATGACGTCCATTCGAAAGCCGCCAATGCCTTTATCCACCCAGAAATTCATCATGTCATAGACAGCTTTTCGCACTTTCTCATTCGCCCAATTCAGATCGGGTTGCTTTGGCGCAAAAATATGCAAATAATACTGTCCCGTCGTTTCATCCAGTTGCCAAGCGGAGCCTGGAAAATCGCCAGTAAAACCCGAGCGAATATCCGTTGCTTCGTCGCGCCAAATATAAAAATCACGTTTTTCAGAATCCTTGGAGCTTCTGGATTCCACAAACCATGCATGTTCATCGGACGTGTGATTGACGACCAAATCCATGACAATCTTAATCCCACGTTTGTCCGCTTCAGCAATCAAGCGTTCCATATCCGCCATTGTACCGTATTCAGGTGCAATCGCTTCGTAGTCACTGATATCATAGCCGTTGTCCACCATGGGGCTTGCATAGACGGGCGAAAGCCATATTCCGCCAATTCCCAGCTCCTGCAAATAATCCAAGCGTGAGATAATCCCTGGAATATCGCCAATCCCATCGCCATTACTATCCTGGAAACTCCGTGGATAAATCTGATACATCGTGACGCCGTGCCACCAGTGCTTCTCCATTTTTATATTTCTTTCTATTTTTTTGTTACTTTACTCGTCAATAGCTTTTTTATTAAAAAACCAGCCAAAGCTGGTTCTTTTGGGCAGTTTCCTGTCACGTAAAAGGTTCACACAATTACGCAAAGTCAGCATCATCTAGCCGCTCCCATGCTCTAAATTTTAGACCGAAGTCCAAAAGTCAGCTCATCGCATAAATTGATTATAGCAAAAATGTTCAGTTTTTACTTAAAACCAGTGAAAGAGCAAGTTGAAGACGAAAACGATATTTATCGCACTGCAAAGGCAAATGACAAGAAATGGTAGGCGCCAGACCGGCATCCCAGCTTTGTGGGTGAGTCTGGCATGACGTCCCACAAGGATGAAGGTTAGATGCATCACAACGATCGCAATGACGAGATTATTGATTGTAAAAAAATTCGCCACTTGGACGGCCACCGTCAGGAGCGCTAAAAGAAGTAAAATCATAACTTCTTATACTCTGCAACAACATTTTCAACCGTGAAACCATATTCTGGTAGGACCTTGCTGGCTGGTGCTGAAGCGCCCCATTTGTCAACCGTGATTGTGCTACCCGCAAGCCCCACGTATTTGCCCCATCCAAAGCTTGTACCTGCTTCAATCGCAAGGCGTTTTAATTTCGTCCCCGTGCGCGTTGGTAAGACTTCTTCTTGGTAGGCTTTATCCTGCTCGTCAAAGCGGTTCATGCTTGGCATCGACACCACACGCACGCCAGAGCCGAGCTGCTTGGCAGCTTCGACAGCGAGTCCCACTTCTGAGCCTGTTGCAATCAAAATCCCTTCAAGGTCTGAAGTCTCTTCCACGAGTATATATGCGCCTTTTTCGATGCCTTCTGCTGCTTTTTCTGCAGTACCTTCAAGGACTGGAAGATTTTGGCGGGTCAAGATGAGAGCTGTTGGACGTGAAGTTGCTGTTGCGGCATGTTTCCAAGCGGCAGCGACTTCATTGCCGTCAGCAGGTCGAATGACATCGAGATTCGGCATAGAGCGAACGCTTGCGAGTTGCTCGACAGGCTCATGCGTCGGACCGTCTTCGCCAACTGCAATACTATCATGTGTCCAAACGTAAGTCACAGGCAAGTTTTGGAGCGCCGCCATGCGGACGGCTGGGAGCATGTAGTTACTAAAGACAAAGAAAGTCCCGCCATAGACGCGCGTCCCACCATGTAGCGCAATGCCATTCATGATGGCGCCCATCGCAAACTCGCGCACGCCAAACCAAATATTACGACCGGCATAGTTTTCGGGCATAAAGTCTTGTTCTACCTTATTCATGGTGTTATTTGAGGCCGAGAGGTCTGCGGCACCACCCCAGAAGTTTGGTAACTGGGCACCCAGCTCTTGAATGGCTTCTTGCGAGGTCACGCGCGAAGCTTTCGACTCCCCGAGTTCATGTGGTGTGAGTTTGAGCGTTGGTGGGACGATTCCCGCAAAGCTGTGCTCAAAAATCATGGCTTCTTTCGGATAGTCGGCTTTGTATTTGGCAAAAAGGTCATTCCAGTCGGCTTCTGCTTTTGCGCCACGGGTTTGCAAAGTCTCTGCCCAGCGTTTTGTGACTTCTTCTGGTACGGAAAACTCAGGATAATCCCAGCCATAGGCTTTCTTTGCGGCAGCGACACCTTCTTCACCTAAAGGTGCGCCGTGGACTTTGTTTGTGCCTTCGTCGGGTGCGCCAAAACCAATCACGGTCTTGACTTCGATGATAGTTGGCTTACTTGTCTCTGCTTTTGCGCTTTCAATAGCTTTAGCAATTTCATCGAGATTATTGCCATCTTTCACGAGCAGATGTTGCCAACCGTAGGCCTCAAAGCGTTTTTGCACGTCGTCGGTGAAGCTTTGCGAGAGCTTGCCGTCGAGTGAAATATCATTGGAATCGTAAAGCAAGATGAGTTTACCAAGTTTGAGTTTGCCCGCAAGGCTTGCCGCTTCCTGTGAGACGCCTTCCATAAGGTCACCGTCGCCGTTCAGTGCAAAAGTATAGTGATTGACAATGTCATAACCAGGCTTGTTGTACTGTGCTGCGAGATGAGCTTCTGCCATCGCCATGCCGACTGCGTTTGCAATCCCTTGGCCAAGCGGGCCAGTCGTTGCTTCAACGCCATCCGTGTGGTTGACTTCAGGATGTCCAGGGGTTTTCGAGCCCCATTGACGGAAATTCTTTAAATCGTCGAGACTTAGCTTGTAGCCCGCTGTGTGCAAAAGACTGTACAGCAGTGCTGAGCCGTGGCCTGCGGATAAGACAAAGCGGTCGCGGTTCGTCCAGTTGCGTGAAGTTGCAGGATTGATATTTAAGAATTGGCTCCAGAGCACATAGGCCATGGGAGCAGCTCCCATGGGAAGTCCTGGGTGACCACTATTTGCCTTTTGGATCATGTCCATGGACAAGGTACGCAAGGTATTCACGGCTAATTGGTCGGTTGAATCAAACATAAAGATTCTCCTTTGAGTTTATGTGCATATTATAACATAGAAAAAGATACAGTTGATGAGAGCTGTATCTCAGATTGAAGACAAAGTTCTGAGCACTTTGTCTCAGAATAATATAGACAAAATCAAATGTTAAGAAGTATTTTTGTAAAAGAATTGGAAACTGATTCTAAAAAGCCTACGGCTAAGCCTTCCTAAATTTCAAAAAATGAAGACTAACCTTATTTTGAGTCCAAAATAGGGTTAGTCTTCAGTCAGAAACTTAATCGAAATTAGGTTATATATATTCTGAAAGCCTTTAAGCTTTGAGGTAACGGCGCATGGAAATGACCGAGCCCAAGGCACCAATGATAATCCCTAAGGCAAAAATCAAAATGGTCATAAAAGGAATAAATTGTGCTGGCTTTAGAAGCGACATCGCCTGACTTTCGAGGCCTTTTTCAAGACCCTGATAGGCAACTTGATAAAGAAAGCCGACAAGGAAAGCTGGAATGATAGCCCCTACAAGGCCGACCCAGGCTCCTTCAAGAAAGAATGGCCAGCGGATATAGCTGTTTTTTGCGCCCACAAGTCGCATGATTTGAATTTCACGTGAGCGCGCAATAATTGTGATTCGGATTGTGTTTGAAATCAAGAAGACAGCAACAAGGATTAAGAGTAGTGCTCCAACAGCTCCCCAAGTTTGGATAACGTTTGAAAGGCTAAAGATTTTCTTCGTATTGGCGCCCCCATCGTTGACCTGACTGATTTGGCTCAGTTTTTTGACATCTGCTGAAATCTGTGCAACGTTCTTGGGCTGAGCAGCTTGGATGATATAGGCATCATAGAGGGGATTTGCATCTCCCTTAAAAATGGTCCACGCTTTACCGAGTGAGTCCGTCAGCTGTTTGAGCTGCGCATCTTTGCTTGAGAAGGTAACAGATTTTACGTTAGGAATTTGCTTGATTTCGTTATAAACTTGCTGGTAATTTGGGTTAGTGATTGTCTTTCCCGCATTATTTGGGTCTTGTATGGTTTGAGACTGGTCGTGCACATCAAGGCGCATATATGCAACGACGCGGACATTGTTTTCAAGTTCTTTGGCGAGGTTGTTTGTATTTAATATCAATGAGAGAAAAATCCCTACTAATATCAAGGTTACTGTGACTGAAGTAATCGCTGCAATCGTCATCCAACCATTACGCCTGAGATTTTTGAGCGAGTCCCAGAGGTGTCTAAAAAATGTTCTAATCATCGTAGCCGTATTCTCCTTCATCTTGGTCACGGACAATATGGCCGTTTTCAATCGCAATGACACGGTGTTTCAAGGTATTGACAATTTGCGAGTTGTGTGTCGCCATCAAAATCGTTGTGCCTTGAAGATTGATACGTTCCAAGAGGTTCATGATTTCCCAAGAGTTTTCGGGATCCAAGTTCCCCGTAGGCTCGTCTGCAATCAAAAGCTTGGGTGAATTGGCAATGGAGCGTGCAATCGCAATACGCTGTTGCTCACCACCGGATAATTCATTGGGGAAGGCACGAACTTTATGTTTGAGGCCGACAAGATCTAGTACTTCCATAACGCGTTTACGGATTTCATAGGGACGCTTTCCGACGACTTCCATGGCATAGGCGATATTTTCATAAACCGTCTTACGGGGTAAGAGTTTGTAGTCTTGGAAGACTACGCCAACTGCACGCCTCAAAAGTGGGACCTGACGGTTCTTTATTTTTAAGAGATTGTAGCCTGCAATCTTCGCAGTGCCTTTGTCAATCTTGAGCTCACGGTAGAGTAGCTTAATAAAGGTTGATTTGCCCGCTCCAGACGGTCCTACGATATAAGCAAACTCACCTGCTGGGATATCAATTGAGATATTGCGAAGCGCGGTGGTTCCATTTGAATATTTTTTGGTAACATTGTTCAACTCAACAATTCCCATCGTTTTTTACTCCATTCTAATAACTGTCTGAGTTATTATATCACATAGGTAGAAGGCAAATGTTTCAAGTCTGTTACTTTCGGTTTAAAGTTTTATGTCTAAAAAAGCACCAGTATAACGCTGGTACTTGGGATTCTTTTTAATTTTGATTTGCCGTAAACCACCTGAGATACGCGTCAATAAAGCCATCTAAATCACCATCCATGACTTTGTCAATTTGAGAGGTTTCGTACTCGCTTCGGGTGTCTTTCACAAGCTGATAAGGCATGAAGACGTAGCTTCTGATTTGTGAGCCCCAGCTTATATCTGCTTGGTCGCCTTTTAGTGCATCCACTTCTGCTTGTTTCTTTTCCATCTCCAGCTGATAGAGGCGGGATTTCAAGAGGTTCATCGCAATGGCGTCATTTCCATATTGCGTGCGGTCTTGCGTGGATTGAGCGACAATACCTGTCGGGATGTGCGTATAGCGGACACCTGTTGTGACTTTATTGACGTTCTGGCCACCGGCACCTCCCGCATGGAAGACATCACGGCGGAGATCGGATTTATTGATTTCAACTTCTATCGTGTCATCAAGCTCAGGCATGATATCGACGGACGTGAAGCTCGTGTGACGGCGGTTTTGTGAGTCAAAAGGTGATACGCGTACCAAACGATGGACCCCTTTTTCAGAGCGCAAGAAGCCATATGCATTATGCCCTTCAAAACGAATGGTCACGGACTTAAGCCCCGCCACGTCACCGTCTTGATAATCGACGATTTCGACTTTGAAGTTGTGCGCCTCGCCCCAGCGGGTATACATGCGCATGAGCATACTTCCCCAGTCCTGCGACTCTGTACCACCTGAGCCTGGGTGGATTTCCATGATGGCATTCATGTGGTCATAGGGTTGATTGAGGAGGACTTCAAGCTCATAGGCTTGAATTTTCTTGTCGAGTTCTTCGGTATCATGTTCAAGCTCTGCCTGTAAGTCAGCGTCTGCTTCTTCTTGGAGCATCTCAAGAAGCGCTTCATTATCGGCAAGCATTTTCTCCATCTCTCGATAGCCGTCATACTGGGCTTTTTTGGCGTTCGATTCATCAATGACCTTTTGCGCTGCGACATTATCATCCCAAAAGCCGGGAGCTGTCATGTCATTTTCTAATAAGGCAATTTCTTCTTCGAGTTGTTCCAAATCCAAAGAATTTTGAATCGCTTTGATTTTTGCCGCTTGTTCCTCTTGAATACGGCGAATTTCTGAAAGTTCCATAGGCTTTAGTATATCAAAAAATCCCCACAAATGCGAGGATTCAGGGTTTCGCTAGTCCTGCGTGTACCAGTCATAGTGATACATCTCACCACGCGCTTTATCCACACGCTCGTAGGTGTGCGCGCCGAAGTGCCTTTTTGTCAGCAACTTCAGTTGCTAGACAAAACGGACAGCATAGTCCAAAGGGCGAAGACCTGACGAAGTCAGGCGAGGCGCACCTTATTCTTGCGTGTACCAGTCATAATGATACATCTCACCTCGTGCTTTATCCTCACGCTCGTAGGTGTGCGCGCCGAAGTAATCGCGTTGCGCTTGGATCAAGTTTGCAGGCAAATTGGCACTCCGATAGCTGTCGTAATAGGCAATCGCAGAGCTAAAGGTTGGCGCAGGTGTGCCGGTCTTGACTGCAAGGGCCACCACTTCACGCACTGCTTCTTGATATTTCGCCGTCACGCCGACAAAGTAGTCGTCCAAGAGCAAATTTTCAAGCTCCGCATTTTTATCAAAGGCATCCGTGATCTTTTGCAAGAACTGCGCCCTAATAATGCAGCCCGCACGCCAGATGCTTGCAATGTCCGCATAAGGCAAATTCCAGTCAAAGTCCTTTGAGGCCTTGCGAAGCTGTGCAAACCCTTGCGCATAACTCATGATTTTGCTGAAGTAAAGCGCTTGGCGAATTTTTTCGATAATTTCAGCTTTGTCGCCGTCAAAAGTCGCTGTAGGACCTGCCAAAACGCCGCTTGCTTTCACGCGCTCGTCCTTGTAAGCCGAGATATAACGGGCAAAAACGGACTCTGTGATGAGTGGGAGTGGCACGCCCAAATCAAGCGCAGATTGGCTCGTCCACTTACCTGTACCTTTGTTTCCAGCCGCATCGAGAATCTTATCGACAATATATCCTGTCTCACCTTCAAGGTCGTCCTGGCATTTGAGGACTTCTTTGGTAATTTCGATGAGGTAGCTATCGAGCTCTCCCTTGTTCCATTCTTCAAAAGTCGCCTGAATTTCAGCGTTTGAGAGGCCAAGAACGCGCTTCAAGAGGTCATAAGACTCCGCAATCAGCTGCATATCGCCGTACTCGATGCCGTTGTGTACCATCTTGACATAATGTCCCGCGCCGTTCGGTCCAATGTAAGTCACGCAAGGCTTCCCGTCTTGAGGTGCTTTCCCTGCGATTTGCTCAAAAATAGGGGCCACTAAATCGTAAGCTTCTTTTTGCCCGCCAGGCATCATGGATGGACCAAGGAGTGCGCCTTTTTCACCACCAGACACGCCTGTACCGATGAAGTTAATGCCTGAGTTTGCGAGCTCAGCGTTACGGCGCATCGTATCTGGGAAGTGCGTGTTGCCTCCGTCAATGAGGATATCGCCCTTATCAAGCAAAGGCAAAAGGGTCTGAATCGTGGCGTCCGTGCCCTTGCCAGCTTGTACCATGAGCATAATGCGGCGAGGCTTTTCGATTGCCGCCACAAATTCCTCAGGCGTTTTTGTCAAAATAAAGTTTTTATCTGGGTGCTCTGAAATCACCGCCTCGGTCTTAGACGTCGTGCGGTTGTAGAGCGCCACAGTGTAGCCGCGGCTTTCGACATTGAGCGCCAAATTCTTGCCCATGACGGCCATCCCGACCACACCAAAGTTTGCTTGTTGAGTCATAACTAGATCCTTTTCTATCATGTGATAGCTTTATTGTAACAAGTTTTACTGAAAGCTGGCAGAAATCTGCTTTGAGGGAAAGAAAAAATCCCCAGATGGGGATAGTTGTTTACCAGTCGTCTTTTTTGTCTTCGCTGTCTGTCCAGCTGTAGTTTTCATCTAGGTCACTCGCCTGTTCTGAGGCTTCTTTGTCGCTTGTTGTTTGAAAACGACTCACTAAGCTATCTTTTGTTTTATTGAAAAAGTCTTTGACATTGTCAGCAGATAGGTCGCCAGACTCAACACGTTCGCGAATCTGGTCTCGTTTTTCTAGGAGATAGTCGCGCGCTTTATCCGCAGAATATTCGCCAGAGTCAAATTTTCCTTTAACGTCATTGAATTTTTCAACTGAAAAATCTTTGGCATCTGCAAGTCGTGCTTTTGCAAACTCTTGCGGATTTTCTTTAAAATCGCTATAGGCTTTTTTCGCATCTTCCTGGAACTCGCTGCCTTTTTTAGGGGCAAGGAAGAGTGCTGCAACGGCACCAACTGCGGCACCTAAGAGAAAGTGTGATTTTTTAGCCATGGAAGGCCTCCTTTATTGTTCTTCGTATTTGTCACCGCGTTTGAAGAAATTCGCTGCGCGGCCAATTTTAATGATACTTTTTTGTTTGAGATGGCGTGCTTTTTTCTTTGAGAAGCGTGAGACAAAGTCGTTACCCGTTTTGTTAATCTTCGTCACGGACTCAGAAAGGTCTGCAACCGCGGTAAAGAGCGGATCAATCGTGGCCACTTTGCCATTGACATCTTCAACAAGCGTGTTGACTTTGCTCATGAGCGTGTCTGCTTGATGTAAAAGTACATCCACGTCGCTTGCAACGAGCTTGGTTGCTTTATTGATATGACCAGTTGTGCGAATCAGGTTGACGACGAGAATGGCAAGTGCCAACACGAGAAGAATCAGCGCGCCGTAAAGTATGTCGATGAGTATGCTTTGCATAATAACTCCTAAAAAGTAATCTTGGCACTATTATAGCAAAAAATTGCAACAAAGGCGTGGGCTATTTTTGCTCTTTCTGGGCTAGCTTTTCAGGGTCTTGTGTCAGGCGTTGGTAGCCAATATAGAGGACGCCAATGACAACAAGTACGCCAGACAAGACTTGCGACACTCTAGCACCTAGGAACATAAGGCTGTCATCGCGCATACCTTCCACGATAAAACGGGTAATGCCGTACCAAATGAGGTAGAAGGCAAAGACTTCCCCACGACGAAGCTTGAGTTTATGGCGAAAAGCGATGATGAGAATGGCACCCACAAGATCTGGGATGCTTTCAAAGAGAAAGGTGGGGAGATGATAACTTCCGTCGATATACATTTGATTGCGCAAAAATGAGGGGAGCCAGTTGAGATTACTCACGGCGCCACCATAGGCTTCTTGATTGATAAAGTTTCCCCATCGACCAATGCCTTGTGCGAGGAGAACACCTGGCATCACGATGTCCAGCATATCAAGAATATTGATGTGGCGCACTCGGCAGAATATGACGAGTACAATCGCGCCGCCGATGATGGTGCCATAAATGGCACCACCACCGTCCCAGATGGCAATGATTTGGCTCGGATTTTGGCTGTAGTAATCCCATTGGAAAGCCACATAATAGGCGCGAGTCACAATCAGCGCAGGGACAAAAGCCCAAAGAAGAAGGTCAATAACATCGTCTCCTGTGAGGCCTTTTCTGGGTGCTTCGCGCATGGCCACAATGACAGCAAGCACGGCGCCTATGACAATGAGGATGGCGTACCAATGAATGGCGAATGGACCTAGCTGTAAGGCGATTTTGCTGATAGCTGCTGGAGAAACGTATAAAATGTCGTGAAATGAAATCATAAGTATTATTTCTAAAAAGAGGAGTTGTCAAATTTGATGGAAAGAGATTTTGGCTGTAAAACGGCAATTCTATTATTTGACAAAGTAGGATTATGACTGTGCATAGTGTTGTCAAATTTGATAGAGTAAGTTCTGAGAAAAATTGAGCCTGTCAAATTTGACAAAGTCAGTCTGGGACGGAATTGCGGTCGATGAGGTTCGTGAGTCGGGACTCGAAGTCCGCTGTTGCATCATGTCCAGCCTGTTTGGCACGGAAATTCATGACGGCCGACTCAATGATGACGGAGACATTTCGTCCAATTTTGACGGGGATGCGAATCTCGGGGACAGTAACCCCCGCGAGATCAAGACTGTATTCGCCTGTACCTAAACGGTCATAAGCTCTGTTGTTGTCATATTCTTCGAGGCTCACGACGAGCTCCACGGCAACATTGTCCTTCAATGCCCCTGCCCCAAAGAGATCCATGACATCAATAATGCCGACACCACGAATCTCAAGCAGTGCCTTCAAAATCTCGGGTGGCTCCCCGATGACCGTGAACTCATCTTTCTTATAGACCTCAACACGGTCATCTGCAACCATTCGATGTCCCCGACGAATGAGCTCTAGCCCTGTTTCAGACTTCCCAACCCCTGAGGCTCCCTGTATCAGCACACCAATCCCATAAATATCCATCAAAACCCCATGAATACTCGTCCTAGGCGCTAATTTCTCATCCAAATAGCTCGAAATCTGTCCTGACAAACGACTTGTAGGTTCTTTTGACTGAAGAAGGGCGACATCACGGTGTCTGGCTGCATCAATCATCTCTTGCGGCACTTCAAGATCGCGTGCTACGATTACCGCAGGTGTCTCTGGAGCAAAAACTTTTTTGAGCAAGTCGTAGCGCTCATCTCCAGTTTCTTTCATCATGTAGGACCATTCCTTCATGCCAAAGAGCTGGATTCGCTCCGGACTGAAAAAGTCAAAGTAGCCCGACATCTCAAGCCCAGGACGTGTAATATCAGCTGTTGTAATCTCGCGCGCCAAAGCCTTTTCTGACGAATAGATCTCGTCAAATTTGATACGACTTGTCAAATCTTTTACTGTGAACATAGCCATATTATACCACAAGTCAGGGCTTCAAGATTTGAAGATTTTGAAAAGGTACCGTCCGCTTAAAGCCAAGGCTCATGATAAAGCCCAGGTGCGTCGCCCCAGCTTCCACCGCCGCCTCAACCGACTCGGCACTTCGATTCCCACAAATTTTGATGTTCATTTCGCCACCTGTAACCCTTTCTTTTACAATATTCCCCGATAACGTTCCACAATTTCCTGGATCGTCTCAAAAATGCGGCGTTTGAGTGTTTCACGTGCGCCTTGTCTCCTTGAAGTGGCCGGCATGATGGCATTTAATTCTAAGCCATGCTCAGATAAATAACCGCGTCTAATCGCTTCATCGACGAGATTCGCTGCTTCCGATTCTAAGTGCTCATTTTCTAAGAGGTGCTTGATTTCATCCGCTTTTTTCTTTTTAGAAAAGGCTTTGAAAGCTTCCAAAATATCGTCTTGATTTTTCAAAACGTCAATCGAACTTTCGTCAATAAATTGCTCGACTAAGCTTTCTTTCGCTCGGGCCTCAAGGCTTGATCTGATCTCACGCCGAGCGATATTTTTAATCACCTCGATGTCATTCATCTCTTGAGCTTTTTTTGCAATTAGTTTTAGAATATAGTCCAGTGTAATTTCATCGGTTTGCAAGAGTTCGATTTGAAATTCGACTTCTGAAAAGTCAATCGCATTTTGATTGGCATCGTCATTTTCCCTGCGTTTGACTTGTTCGCGGATATCCAGATAAACGGAAAGCATATCCTGCCTCAGCCCGCTATCAATCGGCTTTTCAAAATCCTGAAATTCGTCAAAATTGCGCAACTTGTTCTCAAGCTTCAAAAACTCACCAAACAGCTCTGCGAATTCCTTTTTATCTGCATCTGTTTCGATTTCAGTGACTTGTGGAAACTTTTCCAATATCGTTTCGCTGATTTGTGCGAAACCTGCGACTTTTTCCTGCGTGACCTCATCATCATAGCCCTCGATATAGTCCTTGAAAGACTTTTCGAGAATAATATTGACCGATTCTTCATCGCCAAAAGTCTTGATAGCTTCGTCCGTCGCGGGTTTTAATTCTCTAAAACAAACGATATTTCCAAACGCTTTTTGCTTATTCAAAATTCGATTGGTGCGGGAGAATGCTTGTATCAAGCCATGATAACGCAAATTTTTATCGACGAACAAGGTGTTTAAGGTCGGTGCATTAAAGCCGGTTAAGAACATCCCAACGACGATGAGCAAATCGACATCCTTGTCCTCCACGCGCTTTGAAAGATCTTTGTAGTAATTTTGAAAATCATTCCCGTTCGTGGAGAAATTAGTGTGAAAAGTGGCATTATAATCTGCAATCGCGCCATCTAAAAATTCTTTCGCCGTCTGATCGAGCGCATCGGCACCCAACTCCTCCTCATCTATCTCTCCAATCGCACTTGGCGATTCGTTTGCCGCAAAACTGTAAATCGTTGCCACACGCAGCTTTTTCTCATCAGGAAGATCACGTTGCTGCTTGGCAAATTCTTGATAATAAACTTTTGCAGCATCCACAGAAGCGACAGCAAACATGGCATTAAAGCCATTCAGGCGCTTTTTCTTGTAATCATAATATTCATTGCGATGGGTTTTTTGATTGTAAACCCGACGGATGTGTGCCACCACTTTTGAGATGCGATCAGGATGAAGGAGGAACTCTTTTTCATGATTTTTGAGATTATCTGTCTCAGGAACAAGCTCCGCAAAAGCGTATTCTGCTTTGACATTTTGATAATCAACCTTGAATTTTAGGACTTTTCCATCACGAATGGCGTCTTTAATCGTGTAGGCATGAAGCTGACGGCCAAAAATATCTGCCGTCGTTTTTCCATCGATGCGGTTGGCATCTACGATTGGCGTCCCTGTAAAGCCAAACTGCGCATAGTGTTTGAAAAGCCTTTGGAGATTCTTTTGCGCCTCGCCAAATTGGCTTCTATGACATTCATCAAAAATGAAGATAACCTGTTGTTCATAGATTGGGTGGTTGCTATTTCCCTTCATGAACTGATTGAGTTTTTGAATGGTCGTCACGACGATTTTGTGGTCATCACGCTCAAGGCTACGCTTGAGCGCCTGCGTATTGCTACTGCCTGAAACGCTACCTGCCTCAAACTTCTCATACTCTTTCATCGTCTGATAGTCAAGATCTTTGCGGTCCACGACAAAGAGTACTTTATCAATATAAGGGAGTTCGGTAGCAAGTCGCGCCGCTTTGAAGCTGGTCAAGGTCTTTCCTGAGCCTGTCGTATGCCAAACAAAGCCGCCGGCCGCTTGTCCAGTTAACTTATTTTGATGCGCAATATTGATTTGTCTCAAAATCCGCTCGGTCGCAGCGATTTGATAAGGCCGCATGATGAGCAGGGCGTTGCTTGCGTCAAAGACGCAATATTTGGTTAAAATCTCAAGCAGGACACGCTTTTCAAAGAAAGTCGCAGTGAAGTCTTCGAGATCATGAATGGTGTGATTTTTGAAATCCGCCCAGGTCATCGTGAACTCATAGTTATTTTTATTGCGTGCTGTGGTATTGGCAAAATAGCGCGTGAACGTCCCATTTGAAATCACAAAAATTTGAACGTATTGATAAAGGGAATTGAGTGAATCAAAGCTTTCATGCTGATAGCGCTGGATTTGTGCAAAAGCTTCATGCATATCGACACCGCGTTTTTTGAGTTCAATGTGCACGAGGGGAAGGCCATTGACGAGAATGCTGACGTCATAGCGATTGGTGTGCGTGCCGACTTGGGTGACTTGATGGATGACCTGCACGTGATTGTTAGCGAGAGCTTGCTTGTCAAGTATCATGATGTTTTGAATATGCCCATCATCAAATAGAAAATCAAAGATATAATCTTCTTGAATTTTTCGTGTTTTTTCGATGATGCCGTCGTTTTTCCGCAACAAATAGGACGAACAAAAACGCTCCCACTCTGCCGCCGAAAAAGTCAGATGGTTGAGGCGCTCAATTTGAGTTTTGAGATTTACAAGGAGGTCGTCAGGCGTATGTACGTCAAGATAGTCATAGCCTTGCCTTTTGAGGCCTTCGATGAACAGAGCTTCAAGCTCGCTTTCGCTTTGGAAGCTGCGCCGCGAATGGGTGGGGGCGTCAAATGAAGCTAAGATGATACCCTGGTCGGCGAAGTCAGCAATAGGCTTGGTTTGGGTCAAGTGTTCAGTCATGAATCAACTCCTATAAAATTTATATTCTTCCTCAATTCCCTCAAGAAGTCTTTGTAGAAGTGCAGTCTCTTGTGGGGTAAGTTCAGATATTTCTTCTGCCGAATGATGCGAGTGGCTAGAAATATTAAGTATTCTTGTTTCATATGGTTTGGGGTCTTCTTCTGGAATTAAATCTGCCCAATTTGGATACCCAAGAAAAGTAGAAGTTTTCTCAAGCAAATTTCGCAAAAAATTAAAATGATATTTCTTGAGTCGATTTTCATCTATTGCCTGGTGTATTTCCTTCAACAAGGTCAAGTGATATGAAAAGGGTGAATCGTTATTTTGCTTGACCAATTCAAATGTATTATCTTCAAGTTTTTTCAGAAAATGCATATCACTTTTTCTTAAAACATTAAATAAAACATTGAAAAATAAGGGATTATGCGTTGTTAAAATAAATTTCAAATCTGAAGTACTCTTTTTGATTAAATCACCAAGATTTTGTGCCATCTCAATGAGATTGTTTTCGTCTAACGAAGAAACAGGGTCATCAATAAAAACATATTGCAATTTATCAAATTCAACGGTCTCTCTATTTTCATCAATATTCAAAATATCAATAATCATCTCAATCAAAGCATAAAAAATACACCAGATGAAATTACTTTCCTCTCCTTTAGATATTTTGATATTATTTTCGTTCTTATAAGAAAAAATAATACTTTTAACGTGGTTATTCTCGATTTCAAATTTTGGAAGTAAATCAGTATTTGAATAGTGTTGGAAATGCGTGATGATATTTTGATCTTGCCCTTGTTCAACAATAATCCAGTCAATAAAGGAATTTGGCTGAACAATCATTTTTCGCTCTATATCATCGTCTAAATCGTTATCCCAATAAAACAAATCCTCGGTAAAGGCATTGTAATAGAGTATTTTATCTCGAGTTAGTTCATCGGGGGTATTACTATTAACTATTATTCAACAATTCAACAAAAGTTCTTGAAAGGCGAGTTTTACCCGTGCCGTTGAAGGCATAAATTAAATTGACTTTCTTACCATTATTTATAAGTTCTTTAGCAACTTCATCTAATGTGCTTCCCATCGCTATACCTCATTTCTCGAGCGTCATCAACCGATCAGGATCGTATTCGCACTGTTTGGTACGAAGTTCTATCTCCCTTGGAAGCCCTTCCGTCAAGCTCGTGGTGATCTGATCGAACTTGTCAAAGATTGCTACAAAGCGCGCCCATTCGCTATCTGTGAAGGTCACGTGATTCAGGTCTTCATGCTGCTTGCGGCTATTATCAAGCATGGCGCGATTATCCTTAAGCGTAATAAATTCATAGCCTTGGGCTCTAAATCCTTCAAAAGTTCATGTTCAGCTCTGCTTCTGACTGGTGCCCCATGCCCATCTGCTCAATTTTTGTGTATTTATTGAGAATGATGAATTTGAGGGATTCTGCGATGGGGAGATTTTCTTCAACTAACATCTTTACTCCTTATAAATAGGCGATGCGCCAATTCATTCAAATTAGTTGGCTATAACTTCAATAATTTTTACAATCGAAGTACTAACCTGTTCAAATTTGGCTTCTGATTGTTTTTCAGTATTTTTTAATGCTTTTTGATAGTCTTTAACAAGGTTTGAAATTTCAGGGCTGGCTTTTTGATAGTTCGGCATATATTTTCTAAGGCTTACCACGACATCACTGTAACTTTCTTTTAAAGGCTCAAAATGTGCAAGAAGCCATATTTCAAACTGAGGATTAGAAAATCCAATGATGTACGGAAGTCCCACTAATAGATCAAACTCTGCTTTAGTCATCTGATCTTTATCCACTACAAATGCAACCTTATCTGATTGACCAAATTCACGTTTTTTCTTTTTTCCAAAGGCAATTTTGAGGAGTTTATCAGCTCCAGCACAATCTATAACATTAAGTCGATAGTTTGAATCACGTACAAAATCAAGTTGATTAAGGCTATCAAAATATATTTTTTCAGTTTGTCCTTCTACAAAAAGCGTGAAAATTTTCTTTATTCTTCTAGCCACTTGTTTCACCTAAAATACTTACCAATCCTGCTTCATTGACAATCTGACTTGCACCAAAGAGGCCGGCATCATATTTTGGTGCATAGGCAGAATCACGGCGTACTTTATCAATTTCCTCAAAGTCAGAGAGCTTGAAAATTTCACTTTCACCACTGTGACTTTTTTCAACAAAATAAATCTGATGTTTCTGTAGAAGATTCATCAAGCTACTGTCATGAGTCGTAGAAATAAACTGCACATGATTGGACTCGCTATTTAAAAGTTTTACGAGACTTTGAGATAGTTTCTGGTGCAAGGAGAGATCAAATTCATCGTATAAAATCGAAAAATTATTTTCTTGATTGGCATTGAGTAAAAGCAAAATGATATTAAAATACTGCTGTGTCCCCACGCTTTCATTTTGAAGAAGGACACGGAATCGTTCGCCATCATGTTCATGAATGAAATAGACTTCTGTCATTTTTTGCGTTTGTTTTTGCTGCTGAAAGCCATCAAAATCACGCTGGTCTGCTTGACTGGGATTAAACTTTACTCCAAATTCTACAACTGGACGTTCATTCTCCTCAATCTCAATATCTGTAATATTAAAATCAGCAAACCGCAAAGCGTAAATCATTCGTTCTTTAAGCTCTGGACTTGTTTTTAGCTTTTGAATAATATTTTGACTTCTTCCGCCTCTATAGTTATAAAACCAAACAAAGGCTTCTTTACCAATCGGTTGATTATTATTTTGAGCAAAGAAGAGGACTAAATTTGTTTTTCGAATCGTTGTAAGTAGCGGCCGTAACTCCTCTGCAAGAGCCGGATAGTTGATTTTCTGAAGCTGCCGTTCAAATACGAGTTCATTATTTTGTTTCAGTTCCTCAAAAACAACTTCTTGGCGGTTATACTCCAAACGATAATCATAAACGTTTTTATTTTGAAGAAATTGAATTTCAAAGCGTACATTTTCTAAATTATTTCCAAATGTATCTGCATAAAGACCTTGTTCATCACTCATTGTTGGAAAAAGTACCAGATTGCTAAGTTGAATCACTGCTTGAAAGAGATTAGACTTCCCACTTGCATTGGCACCGTAAATCATTGCATTTTTTAAAATGCGGAGTTTGCCAGCTTTAGTTTGAACATCAATATGACGGGACTTTTCTGCGCGTTCTCCATCTTTTAAGACAAATGAAATTTCTTGTTCATCTTTAAAAGACCGAAAATTTTTGACTTTGATTGAGAGTAACATTAAATTTCTCCGTTCTTAAAACCAATTCTTTGGTTTTAAGTATATCATTTTTTTTGGGTAAAGTAAAGCCTCATTTCCCAAAGCTCAGCAGTTGCTCGCGGTAGTATTCATATTGCTTCTGTCTCAGTTCGATTTCATATGGCAAGCCCGTTGTCAGGTCTGACGTGAGAGTGTCGAAGTGATCGAGGATTTTGACGATACGGGCTTGTTCTGACAAGGAAGGCACTGGAATTTTCATAGTTGATAAATCTGCTGACGATACACGTCGAACTTTTGTTCCTGTTATTTTTTTCTTTTTAGCTGACTGAAACATCTGTGTTTGAAAGTAATAAGCTAAAAATTTAACATCTTGCTGATGTCGAAAAAGCATCATGTCTCCTGAGATTGCAGTCTTTCCACCTAGCCAAGCAAGTGGTTTACATACATCTTCATCATTTTCAGATGTTGTTGCAAGTAACAGATCATTTTTATCAGCAATTTTGAGCTTCTTTACTAGATCGGCAGAAACGTAGCTAAAAGTCTGATTGGCTGTTAAACCGTACTTTGTATAAATCTGCCCATAATGAATGGCTGGAAAACCATTTTCTACAAAATCTGCTTTCTGCATTCCATTTCCACGTACAAACTCACCAATTTCCCCCAACGTCGTCCAAATCACTTTCACCACATCATCCAGCGAAACGCCAACTTTCTCAGCGGCTTCACGCAAAACAAAGAGATAGCTGCTAGTTAATGGCTGGCTTTAGCACTATTTGCGCTAAACGTCAAGAGTTGTTCACGATAGTAGGCATACTGTTTCTGGCGCAGTGCGATTTCCTCGGGCAAAAGTCCCGACACGTCCGCCGTCAGCGCTTGAAACTTATCGAGAATTTTGACGATTTTGGATTGGAGTTTGAGGGGTGGCACGGCGATTTTAAGATTTTTGATAATCTGAGCATTGATATTCGTTTGAGAACCTGTACCAAGAGATTTGATGTATTCATATTGATTAGTTAAGTAATGAAAGACATAGCGATAATCCACTTGTTCCTCATCAACTTCAATATTGGCACATGCCTGATTAGTTGTCAGTGGAATTTTATTAATTCCAATTTTTCCGACCGTTGCACCGTACATGGCAACAATCACGCAATTTTCTGGTATCCATTTAGCACTTGAATTTTTGACCCCAGCTTCCGTGATTTTCACGCCAGTATCCCAAATTTCTCCAAAATTGATTTCTTGTGTACGTAACCACGGAATTTCACCGTCATAATATTCTTTTGTTCCTGTTTTCGGTGTTCCTCCAGATGATACTTTTTTAGCAATACCGTCAATAGTCATCCACCGAACCAAGAGTGATTCGTCAGAATCACTCTGACTTGGGAAAGTCAGGAGCTGGTCGCGATAAAAAGAATACTGCTTTTGACGCAACGTCAGCTCCGCCGTCAGCTCCGTAACATAATCTGTCATTTTGTCAAGTATTTCGACCACTTTTTGCTGGATTTCGAGGGAGGGGATGGGGAAATCTGCTTTTTTGAGTGCGTCCATTTGAACGCTCGGCATACTTGATTGATTGAGATTGTTTTTAGCAACATCATCAAGAACGTAGAAATAGTAAAAAATGAACTTATCATCAAGCAATTCACGATATTCTTCTTTGATAGTGAAGTTTGTAAACTGTTGATTACTCATGTAATCAACAGTAATCATGGCATGTTCGCCAATCGTCGCCGTTGTTGCCATAATGATTGAACCAGCAGAAAAAAGTTGGCCTTTAATCCCCGTATGATGGCACTTCTGAATTGCATCAGATAAAATATGCCCATTTGTCCGAATATCTTCCATGCGAAACCAAGGGACATCACCATTTTCCCAGTACTCAGGTTTTGATTTGCTTGGCGTATAACCATTTTTTAACGTGAAAATTTCTTGAACAGTTTTCCACTCCACATCAGCGGCTTGAATCAGCCCCAAAAGACTTCCGTCAAATTTGACAAAAATTTTATCAGAGCTAATAGAATCACTTTCCGTTTCAGTTATTTTTGACAAATTGTCAAAAAGTTTGTTTTCTTGATTTTCAACCATTATCATCCTTTCTTTGATTTTTCCAAATTAGGAGTTCATCAAGTATTGTTAATATTCTTTTTTTCCGAAAATTCTCTTTTGTATTTTCGTCAAAAGCAACTTTCGATAATTCTGTTTTGTATGAATCAATATACGTTGAATCAAAGAACCAAGAAAAATTAAGATTTAATAGCTCGAATATTTTCGTACTATCCTTAGAATAATTCAAATAATCAACAACGTCATATTCTGGATTTTCAATAAATGATTTCCAAAATTCTATTGATTCGTGTGAATTTGACATTTTAAGAATATGGATTCCTAAAATCAACTCCAGTGCTTCCGCAAATTTCTGCCCTGATATTCCAAGAAAATAATTGGCAATCGCGTTCAATCTTTCATTCTCTTCTGCTGATTCTTTATATCTGTTCCGTGAAGTAGCGACGTAGCTATTTGCTGAACGTCTATGTTCCAGAAAATATTTGAGAAAAGAATGCCACCATCCAAGCACTATCGAATTATTCTTGATACCTTCTGGAGAAATTTCCCATTCTTTGGGAAATTTAAAACGTCCCATATTGTTCGTTAGAGTTTGGTATTGCATTCCATTACTATCTAAAGTTTCAAAAAATAGCATACCAAAATTTCCATAATCTCCCTTATCTCCATAATATGCAAGCGTTTCACTCACTCTTGAAATATCTTTAGGTTTTTCTAAGTCTTCTTTTTGGAGCTTGCGAAGCATATCATAAAAATCTTGATTAAAAGAGTAACCTGATTGCATATTATTGTTACCACCAAAACCATAAAACTCATGGTTATTTACATATTTCATTAAATATTCTATTAAAAATCTGATGTTGAAATTTTTGTCGTGAATATCCAATGTTTCTGTGTAACGTTGCATTACAAACTTTGCAGGGGCGCAAAGCTGTACAAAGTTTCAAAATTAAATTGAGATTCTGGATATTTTCCATCAAGTGAATTTGTCAGAAAGCTGATTAACGTTTGTTCAGTTTGATAAATCGCAAAATTACTATTTTTCCCGTTTTCTATTTTCTCTTTTTGGTAGTCTGCATTTTTCTCAATTTGTTGCAACGCTTGTACATATTTTTCAGTAAAAAGTTTTGAATCTATTCCTATCCATCCTTGTGTTTGGAAAATTGTTCCCCAAACTTCAAGAATTTCATCGTCTGAATTCAAGCTACTAAGATATTGTGAACGCATTTTATTTCGATAAGTTAATTTGTCTTTATTTAACTGCCCTATCCAAGAATAATTATCCGTACTTTTTGATATTATCCATTGGTAGGCGCGATACATGGCACGAATTGTCCCAAGATAGCCTAATAAACAAAGTGCTAAGACACCTATTCTCAAATAATCAATGTTCCAAAAAATTAGTGGGACTGCTGTCAATAATAACGAAATAAATAAGATTTTAACCTGCAAAACCTGTTTAATAATAACTCGATTATCCCAACTTAAAATACTTGCACTTTTGGAAGAACCCAATGACTCCAAAATAAACAGTGAAAGTGGAATAAGAATCGCTATAAACGTTGCTGATATTCCTGTAAGAGCTTCCAGCGGAATTTTATTTACAATTTCAGTCATTTTCCACCTCCCCGTTCGCTCTAATCTCTGGATAAAAATACTTCACCCACTCTTGATAAACATCTTGCGCCGCAAGACAAGTCTCAATCAAATCGCCCGGCTGAGCCGCAAACTCTCGCAACCCCCGATAGTAAAACAACTTCTTATCATGATCAATCACAAAAGGCACAATGTCGTGTTTCAAACACTCCCGAAAAAGAATCAAACGCCCAACCCGACCGTTCCCATCTTGGAAAGGATGAATGCGCTCAAAATGCTCGTGAAAGGCGACTAAATCTTCAAATCTCACCTCTTGCTTACTTGAATATTCTTCAAGCAGCTTTGCCATGTCTTGGTCAACATTTTCTGGCAGGCTGGTTTTGATATCGCCTACTTCATTCGGAATTTTCTTCCAGTCACCAACATTAAAATAAGCTTTGTGACTATCGCTCGTGCCTTCTTTTAGGATTTTATGAAAAGTTTTGATGATTTTCTTGCTCAAATCTTCGTCAATGGTGTCTAACAGATAGTCAAACGCCCGAAAATGATTGCTGGTTTCGATAATATCATCGACTGGCAAACCATCCGCATCAAAACCAACCGTCTTTGTCTCAAAGACATAACGCGTCTGCTCTTCAGTGAGCTTACTACCTTCAATCCGGTTAGAATTGTAAGTCAAGCTGACTTGCGTTTTGTGATAGAGCCCACCTTTAAGCCCATTTTTTCGCTCTTCTAGTAATTTATTTAAAATCTGATTGCTCATATTTTCATAAATCCTCCGTCCGATACTCATTATAGCCTTCATAATAATAGCTGACATCAATCCCCTTGAAGAAAACTTCTTTGCTCAGGTCATGAGTGAGAGCGCTTTTCAGTAAAACTTTGATTTCCAAATCTTTTATAGGCGAACGACGCATCGCAGATAAATATTCTTCTTTATCAACAGCATTCCAATCTATTGTCTGCTTGAGTTTATGACGTAAAATCATGTCTAGCCAGATTCGTGTGGCTCTGCCGTTTCCTTCACGAAAAGGGTGTGCAATATTCATCTCGACATATTTTTCAATAATTTCATCAAATGTATCTTGCGGCATCTTCGAGATGTTTTTGAGTGCAACTTCCAAAAATGCAACGGCCGCAAAGCGAAAATCATTTTTTGAAATATTTACTTCCCGAATTTTCCCAGCGAAATCATAAATATCTTCAAACAAATAATGATGAATCTCTGAAAGTCCTTTGAAAGTACCGATTTCTATCTTGTACAGCTTGCCACTTTCAAAAAATTCTTTTGCTTTGAGTTTTGAAATGCGTTCCTCTTCACGATTTAAGAGCGCTTGCTCAGTAATGCCTAGCTTATTTTCCAATACCATGACTGTCTCCTTTTTGAAACTCCTGCACAATCTCATCAATCTCAGACCGAAGTTTTGTTATCTTCTAACAGTCGTCTTAATATCTTTATTAAGCACTTCAATATCAATCTTCTCCGTCAAATCCTCTGCTTCCACATAGCTAGAAACAGAGAGATTATAGTTATTGTCAACAATCGCATCAAATTTGACAGCTTTTGAAAAATAATCCAACTCTTCTTTTTTATCAAAATGAGAGAGAATTTTATCAATATTATCTTGCGTTAAAACATTATTATTGGTTTCTTTTTTGAACTCTTTGCTCGCATCAATAAAAAATGTATCTGTATTAGGCTTATTCTTCGCCAAAATCAAGATACAAGTCGCGATACTTGTTCCAAAGAAAAGATTGGCGGGCAATTGGATAACAGCTTCCACAAAATTATTATCAATCAGATATTTACGAATTTCTTGCTCTGCACCACCACGATAAAAAATCCCTGGGAAAGTGACAATAGCCGCACGTCCTTTGGCTGACAAATAACTTAAAGCGTGCATGATAAAGGCAAAATCAGCTTTTGATTTTGGAGCTAAGACGCCCGCAGGTGCAAAACGTTCATCATTGATCAAAGTCGGATTATCGCTTCCCACCCATTTGATGCTATAGGGTGGATTTGACACAATCGCATCGAACGGTTTCTCATCATTGTGAAGTGGCTGAAGGAGCGTGTCCCCGCGTTTGATGTCAAATTTATCGTAGTTGACATTGTGCAAAAACATATTCATCCGCGCAAGGTTGTAGGTGGTCATATTGATTTCTTGCCCAAAAAAGCCGTCTTCAATCTGGTGGGCATCAAACTGCTTCTTCGCCTGCAACAAAAGACTTCCCGAGCCACAAGCAGGGTCATAAATCTTGTTTATTCTTGTCTGACCATGGAGTGCAAGCTTGGCCAGGAGTTTTGAAACATTTTGTGGCGTAAAAAATTCACCGCCAGATTTACCAGCGTTTGAGGAATAGTTTGAAATTAAAAATTCATAAGCATCACCAAAAGTATCAATTTGATTTTGCTCAAAATTGCCAAAATCAATCGTCCCAATTCCTTTCAAAATCGCTGCAAGGCGCCTATTCTTCTCGGCAACCGTTCCCCCAAGTTTGCTACTTGTCGTATCGACATCATCAAACAAGCCCTTAAAATCATCTTCCGACGGATGCCCCATCGACGACGCTTCAATCGCTTTGAAAATAGCCGCCAAATCGGTGTTCAAATTTTCATTGCTATCAGCAGTTTTTACGACATTTTGAAAAAGCTGAGTCGGGTAAATAAAATAGCCCTTCTCATCAATGGTTCCTGACAAAAAGTCAGCCTTTGCCTCGTCATCTGAAAGAGCAGCATAGGTAAACTCACTATCCCCAGCCGCATGCTCATCCGCATCAAAATAAGCCGCCATATTTTCAGAAATATAACGATAAAATAAAATCCCCAAAATATATTGCTTAAAATCCCAGCCGTCCACAGCACCGCGCACCTCATCGGCAATCGCCCAAATCTTGCGGTGGAGTTCTTGACGTTGTGTTGTTTCCGTCGTAGCAGGCATATTCATATCCTCGTTTCTTCTTATCCCTCTATTTTATCAAAAAATGCGGTTAAATTCCGCTTTCTTTTTGGATTAACGAATGATTTTTAAGCCTTTCAACGCCCCCGCGACATTGTCACTTTGCATGAGCGCCGTCCCGACCAGAATCGCATTGAAATAAGGCGCTAAGACTTGGGCTTCCTTGGATCCAAAGACGCCGGACTCGCTGATATAGACCGTGTCCGCTCTAAAACTTGGTGCCAAATCGAGGCTATGCTGAATATCCACTTCAAAGGTTTTCAGATTGCGGTTGTTGACACCAATAATCGGTGCCTGGAGAGCGTGGGCAATATCTAATTCTGCCTGATTATGCGTTTCGACGAGCACCTCGAGGCCGAGCGCCGTCGCATAGTCATAAAGTTCGGAAAGTTTTGCGACACCATTGACGTCAGCCGCATCCTCTGCAAAGCAAGCAACAATGAGAAGAATCACGGTCGCGCCAGCATTCACCGCACGGTCAATCTGCTTTTTGTCAATGATGAAATCTTTGTTCAGCGTAGGAATGCTGACGGTCTGCGAAATCTCGCGAAGATAAGCGACGTCCCCCTTGAAGAAAACGGGATCCGTCAGGACGGAAATCATGGCAGCCCCCGCCACCTCGTACGTTTTCGCTTGGACCGTCAAATCCGCCTCCACATTGATATCGCCCAGACTTGGCGAGGCTTTCTTGCACTCCGCAATGACTTGGAGCTGATCCGTGTGCGCACGCAAAAAGTCGTACAGCTTGTAAGTTTCGCGAACTTTTCCAGGCTTTTCTTGCGGTATTTCCGCCACTTCCCGCGTTTTTTCAGCGAGAATCGTTTCTAAAAATTTTCCAGGTACGATGTTCATTCCACTTGACTTTCTTGCAAGGCTCTCAATTTCGCCTCAGCTGCGCCGCTTGCGATGACTTCGCGTGCGAGGCTCACGCCTGCTTTGATGTCCGAAACTTTGCCATTCGCCCAGAAGCCAAGGCCTGCGTTGAGGACAGCCGTCTCAAGGCAAGGTCCTGCGACGCCTTTCAAGACGTCTTCGAGGATTTTTGCGTTTTCAGGGGCTTCGCCACCGCGAATGTCGTTCAGCGAGACTTCATCCATACCAAGGTCTGCTGCTGTAAAGCTGCCCTGCGTGATTTCGCCATTATCAAGCAATGTATAGTGGTTCGTGCCAAATAAAGTGGCTTCATCGACGTTATTCTCTCCCGTGATGACGACCGCCCGCTTGCGACCCAAACCTTTCAGGACTTCGGCTGTCGTCTGGAGCAAATCTGGACGTGACGTACCCAAAAGCTGCGTTTCAAGCGGGATTGGGTTGATAAATGGCCCCGTGAGGTTCATAATGGTCGGAATTTCAAGTTGCCTGCGAACGGGTGTGAAGTACTTCATGGCTGGATGCAGATTTTGTGCGAAAAGAAAGACGATGCCTGTCTTGTCAAAGACTTCGGCGAGTTTTTCAGCAGGCAAGTAAAGATTGATGCCAAGGGCTTCGAGGACGTCTGCCGAGCCAGATTTTGAGGTAATGGAGCGATTGCCGTGCTTTGCCATGTGCACACCCCCTGCAGCCAGGATAAAGGCTGCGGTCGTTGAGATGTTGAAGCTAAAACTCCTGTCGCCCCCTGTCCCGCAGTTGTCCATGGCGTCCACAATCGTCGTCGGAATGCTGACCGCCGCACGCTGCAAGGCCCGCGCTAATCCTGTCAACTCAGACGAGGATTCGCCTTTCATTTTCAGCGCCACGAGAAAGGCTGCAATCTGCACCTCCGTCAGTTCGCCCTGGATGATGCTGTTTGCCAGCATGTTCATTTCGTTTTCCGTCATGTCACGGTTTGCCATGACTTTTTCAAGTTCGTTTTTCATTTTAAGATGTGAGTCCTAGCTTTTGCGTGGACTCAATTCCTTTCTTTTAGCTTTCTTATTTTTACCATTTTCATCGCCCTTGGCTTCACCGAAATCCAAAATCTCTTCCCGGATGCCGTCGTCTTCAATATTTTGAAAAAGAAATTCTAGGCTTCCGTCGTCATTCATTGGATACTCCTCACGAAATTTTCGACCATCTGCATGCCGTCGGGGGTGCCGATGGATTCGGGGTGGAATTGGAGGCCGTAGATATGGCGGGTGGGGTCTTCGATGGCCATGATTTCGCCGTCGTCGGTCGTGATGGCGGTCACATGGAAGCCCTCAGGGTGTGAATTTTCATCCATGACGATGGAGTGATAGCGCATGATTTCAAAGTCTTCGGGGAGGCCTGCGAAAATCACATTTTCAGCTTTATTGTGGGCAATGGAGTCGTTGTACTGATGGCAGGTCGAGCGTTTGCCGTGCATGACTTGGTGGGCGAGACGGAGCTTGCCACCAAAGACTTCGACCATGGCCTGAAAGCCGAGGCAGATGCCAAGCATGGGCTTTTTACCAGCGAAGTCCGCAATCATCGCCTCCATTTTCCCAGCATCAGCTGGCCAACCTGGACCCGGCGAGAAAATGAGGGCGTCAGCTTTTTCAGCCGTTTCATAAAGTTTCGGGTCGTCGTTGCGCAAGACTTCAAGTTGCGTCTTGGGCGAGGATTCGCTATGCGAATCTTTATCCACAACCTCAGTGCTCCCACTTGGTCGCACTGAGCCGACGTACTGCGCAAGGTTGTAGGTGAAACTGTCGTAGTTGTCAATGATGAGAATCATGTAGTTTCTTCTTTCTGTAAAGCTAAAATGTACTGTTCGATGTCATCGCGGACTTGGCGGAAAACGTCAAGCGACTGTCTTGCGGGGTCGGGTAAATCCCAATGACGATGTTCGTGGCCAGCGGGGATCATGGGGCATTTGTCACGCGCATCACCGCAAAGGGTGATGATGAGATCAGCCGCATTGAAATAGTCCAGGTCAATGCGCTTTGAGGTGTAGCTACTGATGTCAATGCCGACTTCTGCCATGACAGTCACGGCGTCTGGATTGAGTCCGTGGGTCTCAACTCCTGCGGAGCGAACTTCGTAGCGGTCAGCAAGATATTTTTGACCGAATCCTTCGGCGATTTGCGATCTGCAAGAGTTGCCCGTGCAGAGGAAATAGAGTTTTTTCATCGTGAATCGGCTTCAAATGCTAGCAAGTTGAGTGACTACTTATGGGTTGCTTCGACTTTCGTTCAAGTCAATGAACGACACCACGCATTCAACTTGCCGGACAGCACTTTCAGCACCCCTTTCTAGTCCCCAATTTCAAGTAGGCCGCGCGCTTTATTGAGGGTTTCTTGAAATTCGCTAGCGGGGTCGGAGTCATAGACGATGCCGGCGCCCGCTTGGACGTTTGCAATGCCGTCTTTTAAGACCATCGTGCGAATGGCAATGGCGAAGTCGGAATTGCCGTTTTTCGTCAAGTAACCGACGGCACCACCATAGACACCACGTTTGAGATTCTCAAATTCATAGATGCGCTGGTAGGCGCGGATTTTAGGGGCACCTGAAAGGGTACCTGCAGGTAAGGTTGAAATCAGAGCGTCCATGGCAGTGAATTCGGGGCGGAGCTTGCCTTCGACAACGGAGGTGATATGAATGACATAGCGGTATTTTTCGGTGTGCATGAAGACGGGGACGTGAACGCTGCCGTATTCGGAGAGTTTGCCGATGTCATTTCGCCCGAGGTCAACAAGCATTTGGTGCTCGGCCACTTCTTTGGGATCAGCGAGGAGACCAGCAATAAGCGCGTCATCTTCTTCTTCTGTGGCACCACGTTTGCGGGTGCCCGCAATGGGGTTAGTCGAGACAACGCCGTCTCTAACAGCGACTAAGCGTTCTGGAGAGCTTCCGATGACATGGAAATCGCCGAAATCGAGGAAATACATGTAGGAAGACGGGTTTTCAATGCGGAGGGAGCGGTAATAATCAAAAGGTGAAGCGGTGAAATCAGCAGAGAGGCGTTGACTAATCACGATTTGGAACATGTCGCCGTTGCGGATGAGTTCGCGCGCTTGGGTCACTTTCTCCTCAAATTCGCGTCCAGTGAAATTGGATGTGAAGGTCATCTTCTGAAGCGGAGCGGGTTGCTGGGAGGTGGAACCTGTGGCTAAGAGCTCAGCTTCGTGGGAGTTCAACGCTTGGGCGAGGTCATTTTCCGAACGCCCTGAATAAACATTGTCCTCGACTAGCGTCAGGACTTCACGCTTGTGGTCGAAGACGACGAAGCTCTCGTAGAGCATGAAGGCCATGTCGGGCGTGCCGATGGGGTCCTCGAGGGTCTCAGGCTGGATGTGCTCGTAGAAGCCCAGCATGTCGAAGCCAACGTAGCCGATGGCGCCTGAGGTGAAGGGGAGCTCATCGTCCTCATCAGGTGAAATGACGATGCTTTCAAGAGTTTTTAAGGGATTGTCGCTTGCGATTTTTTCGCCGTCCTGGGTCAACACGCCGTCTGCGAAACGGACCTCATGGACGGGATTCATCGCAATCATGGAATAACGCGCCTGGTCGTTGTCACGAGGGATGGACTCAAGGATGACTTTGTGGTCGCCTTGGAGTTTGAGGTAGGCGGAAACTGCGGTCAGGGTGTCTGCGTTGAGAGTTTTGGTGAGTTTCATAAAAACTTTCTAAAAAATCCGACTTTTCAGCCGGATTTTACTTGACTTGCCGGCATAGCTAAAGAAAAATCTCTATCTATGCTTTTTTTCATAGATAGGGTTTAACGCCAGCTTTGCCAAGAGATATTTTTCATTGGAGTAATTATAACGCTTGTGAGAGAATTTTGCAAGAGGGAAGTCATGCATTTTTCGTCCAATGGGGCAGGAATTTTTCGCCTAAAAAGGCGGTATTATAGTCACCCGCAACGACGGCAGGATCGGCAATGAGGTCCATCTGGAAATCAATATTTGTCGTGACGCCCTCCACGTCGAATTCCATGAGGGCGCGTTGCATTTTCATCAGCGCTTCAAAGCGATTTTCGCCGTGAACGATGACTTTCGCAATCATGCTGTCGTAGTAAGGGGGAATGGTGTAGCCCGTGTACATGGCAGAATCAACCCGCAAGCCGACGCCGCCTGACGGGAGATAGAGTTCTTTGATGGTGCCTGGTTGTGGGGCAAAGTTGAAAGCGGGGTTTTCCGCATTAATACGGCACTCAATCGCATGACCTGTGAAATGAATAGCGTCTTGCGTGACAGAAAGAGGTTCGCCCGCAGCGATTTTGATTTGCTCCTTGACAATATCAACGCCTGAGACGAACTCGGTCACGGGGTGCTCGACTTGCACACGGGTGTTCATTTCCATGAAGTAGAAATTGCCAGTGGCCTCGTCTAGCAAGAACTCAATCGTACCTGCGTTTTCGTAGCCGACAGCTTTCGCGGCATCAACCGCTGCAGAGGTAATTTTCTCACGTAAGCTTGGACCTACTGCCACGGAGGGGCTTTCTTCAAGGACCTTTTGATTGTTGCGCTGGAGGGAGCAATCGCGCTCGCCAAGATGAATGACGTGGCCTTGCGAATCGCCCAAGACTTGGACTTCGATGTGGCGGGCGGGGTAAATCATGCGCTCGATAAACATGGCGCCATTCCCAAAGGCGGCTTCAGCCTCGCGTTGCGCTGCTTCAAAGGCTGGGACGAGTTCTTCTTCTGAGGTGACTTTGCGAATGCCCTTTCCGCCACCACCTGCAGAGGCTTTGAGCATGAGCGGAAAACCAATTTCACGGGCAATCGTGAGCGCTTCGTCTGTCGTGTGGACTTCGCCATCAGAGCCTGGGGTAATCGGCACGCCAGCAGCCTTCATACGGGCGCGGGCGTTGATTTTGTCGCCCATTTCGTCCATGACTTGGGCCGAAGGCCCGATGAACTTGATGTGGGTCTCTTCACAAAGTTGGACAAATTTTGAGTTTTCCGATAAAAAGCCAAAGCCGGGGTGAATCGCTTCAGCACCCGTCGCGACAGCGGCTTCGAGGATGTTATTCATGTTGAGATAAGAGTCCGCGGACTTCGCAGGCCCTACGCAAACAGCTTCATCGGCGAGTTTGACATGAAGGGCGTCTTTATCCGCTGTCGAATAGATGGCGACAGTCAAAACGCCGAGCTCACGGGCGGCACGGATGATACGGACAGCGATTTCGCCTCGGTTCGCAATAAGAATTTTAGTAAACATAAGATTATTTCTCCTTTGAGAGAAAATTTTTAAGGGCACCTCTAAAAACTGCTAATTTTGAGTTTGAGATAAATTTTTCGAGTTCGAGGAAAGGTGACGAAGGCTTGCTCCCGCAAGGCGAGAAGACTTGACGAAGAAATCGGAAAATTTAGCCTAACTCGGAATTTCTGAGTTTTTAGAGGTGGCCTTAACTGAGATGACTCGAAAAATGAGAAACAGGATATTGAAAAGAAGGCCAAAAAGCGTAGCAGCAATCATATGAGAGCCAAATCCAACCCAAAGTAGGACGCTACCGAGCCCAACGTAAATGACAAAACGCAAAAGGGTGCGTGTTCAGAAATTGAAATTGCTCGCAGCTTTTCCTGAAGGAACCAGGAGTAAATCAAACATGCTCCTTACTCCCCGATGGCGAAGGTCAAGGTGCCTTTGCAGGCGAGCTTATCATTTACCGTAGCTTCTGCTTCGACAACGGCAATCGGGCCACGACGCTTTACAAATTTTGCGTGGAGGATGAGTTGGTCGCCAGGGACAACTTGCGTGCGGAATTTGACTTTGTCAATGCCGCCGTAGAAGACGAGTTTGCCCTGATTTTCAGGCTTTGAGAGTTCTAAGACGCCGGCTGCTTGGGCGAGGGCTTCAAGTTGCAAAACGCCAGGCATAACGGGCGTGCCAGGAAAATGCCCCTGGAAGAATTCTTCATTGATCGTCACGTTTTTGAGAGCGGTGATTTCATTGCCGTCTTCAGAAATGTCGAGCACGCGATCCACGAGGAGCATGGGATAGCGGTGCGGGAGGGCCTTCATGATTTCGGTAACGTTGAGGTTGACTGCGGTCATTTTTTGAGTTCCTTTTCAAAATCTTTTTTGGATTTGAGGTGTAAGCTGAGGGCGATGATGCTGAGCACAAGCCCAAAGCCAACTAAAATGTTGCCTAGATGAGTCATGGCGTGCGGAGTAGGTAGCCAAGAACTACCAAGAACCAGCTAGTGCATAGAGAGCGTCACAACTTTTAGTTGCCGCTTATATTTTGCGACTTGTTGTTCTGAAACTTGTCGTGTATGATTATTTGATTCTGACGAGCGTTTGGCCGTATTCGACAAGTTGCTCAGAAGTCACGAGAATCTCAGTCACGACGCCATCTTGTGGGGCGGGGATTTCGTTCATGACTTTCATGGCCTCAACGATGAGGAGGGTCTGGCCTTTTTTGACGGTGTCGCCAACTGTCACAAACGCAGGCTTGTCAGCGGCTGGTGCCAGATAAACGGTGCCAACGAGTGGACTTGTGACAGGTTCGCCTTCTGCGATCGGCGTCTCAGGAACTGGCACAGTTTCTGTCAAATTTGACGGAATAGTTTCGGTTGCTTTTTCAGCTTTTGACGTTTCCGTCAAATTTGACGGAGCCGTTGAGTTCGTCAAAACTGGCGCGACGGCTTTGTTTTTTGAAAAGCTGAGCTCGTCAGACGCCGTTTTCCAGCTGAATTCGCGCACGCTTGACTTGTCAAAATCGTGCAATAATTCTTTGACTTCTTTGATATTCATATTAGGCTCCTGTCCATTTCTTGAATGCGAGGACGGCGTTGTGCCCGCCAAATCCGAAATCTTCTGACAAGGCGACGTTGATGTCTGCATAGCGGCTTTCGCCAAGGACCACATTAATCGTCATGTCTTCGTCAAGCTCGGTCGTCCCAGCATTGACGGGGGCAAACTGATGCTGAATCGCCATTATCGTTGCTACGGCTTCAATTCCACCTGTTGCGCCCAACGCATGACCGTGCAAAGCTTTCGTCGAGGAAACGAGTGTTTTATCGCCGATGACGTTATGAATGGCTGCAGCTTCGGTCTCCTCATTGGCATGCGTGGAAGTGCCGTGCGCATTGATATAATCGACTTCTTCAGGCGCAAGACCCGCTTCTTGAAGCGCTAGCTTGATGCAATTTTCTGCACCAATACCGCTTGGAGTCGTCATATGGAATGCGTCATTATTGCAGCCGTAACCCACGATTTCAGCGAGAATTTCTGCCCCGCGCGCCTGCGCGTGTTCTAAGCTTTCCAAAACGAGAATCCCCGCACCTTCGCCCATGACAAAGCCATTGCGGTCTTTATCAAAGGGAATGCAGGCCCGCTCGGGATCCGTGGTCTTAGACAGTGCCGTCAGATTGGCAAAGCCTGCAATGCCGAGCTCACAAATGGCGTCTTCTGCGCCACCTGCAATCATGGCATCCGCATAGCCGTGCTTGATTTCACGAAAAGCCGAACCAATCGCATTTGCACCAGCCGCACACGCCGTCACTTCTGCCCGAGACGTGCCCCGAGCGCCTGTGCGAATCGCAATATTGCCCGCCGCCATATTCGCAATTGCAAGTGGCACGTAGAGAGGTGCGACTTTACGTGGGCCTTTCACCAGTGCCTGAGAATTTTTCTGTGATTGCTCAAGTCCGCCGATACCCGAGCCGATAATCGCTCCAAAGCGGTTGTAGTCGGTGTTTTCAGGCGTAATGCCAGACTGCTCAATCGCCTCAAGCGCCGCGTAAACGGCATAGAGGCTAAACGTATCCATGCGGCGGGCGTCTTTTTTCTCGAAATATTTGTCAAAAGGAAAATCCTTGACCTCGGCGGCCACAGAAATCCCAGTCTCACTCGCATCAAAGCGGGTAATCGGGCCAATTCCCGTCTTTCCAGCCTTAAGGCCTGCGAGGAAATCCTCACGCGTGTTCCCAATGGCGGAAACCACGCCAAGGCCTGTCACAACCACTCTATGTTCTGTCATTTTATTCTCCTTAATACATTGTCAAGCCACCGTCGATGGCGATGGTCTGCCCAGTCAGGTATTCCTGCTGCGCAAGAAATAGCACGACGCTTGCGACTTCGTCGGGCTTGCCAAAACGACCAAGTGGAATCTGTCCGTTCACCGTTTCCTTAATTTTTTCAGACAAATCCGCTGTCATATCGGTTTCGATAAAGCCTGGTGCGACAGCGTTTACGCGAATATTGCGACTGGCATATTCGTGGGCAATGGACTTGGTGAGGCCAATCAGCCCCGCTTTCGCCGCACTGTAATTCGCCTGGCCAGGATTTCCGATAAGGCCTGAGACGCTTGCAATGTTAATAATCGCCCCTTCACGGGCTTTCGTCATGGGCTTTAGGACGGACTGAATCATGTTAAACGCACCCGTCAGGTTGGTCTGAAGCACCGCATTGAAATCATCATCGCTCATGCGCAGCGCCATCCCATCTCGGGTGATACCGGCGTTATTCACGAGCACGTCAATCGGCGCACCGAGCACCTCCGTGGCGTCCGCTACCATGCGCTTGGCGTCCGCATTTGAGCTGATATCGCCCCCCACATAGGCCACTTTGCTCTTTCGCGCGATGACTTGCAAGGCTGAAAAGCTTGCAGGCGCCTCAGCGCTACGCCCGTTAATCACAACATTCGCACCAGCTTTCACGAAAGCCAGCGCAATCGCAGCGCCAATCCCGCGGGTCGAGCCCGTGACAAACACATTTTTATTTTGAATTTCCATTGTCGTCCTTTCTGTAGCGTAAAAAGAGGCTAATCCCTGCGATTATCAGGACTAAACCAAAAATCCAGGCGCCAGGGAGCTTAAAGCCTACGACAAAGTCAAGAATACCTAATACGATAAGAACTACTCCAAAGGCTCGTATCATTCCTGTGCTGATTTTCATGCGTTTACCAACTTTCTAAAGCTCTCAAAATCTTCTACATTTGAGATGTCACTTGCCTCAGGCGCGATTTTTTTCACAAATCCTGAGAGGACTTTTCCTGGTCCTACTTCGATGAAGCGTGTGATACCAAGGTTCTTCGTCATCGTCTGGATGCTATCGACCCATCTGACAGGCTCTTGCATTTGCCTTGTGAGAAGAGTCCTTATCTCGTCTTGCGCCATGATTTTGCCCGTCGTGTTTGAGACAAGCGGAACGTTGAAGTCGTGAAAGGCTGTCGTCTCAAGGATTTTGGCAAATTCTGCAGCGGCAGGCGCCATGAGCGCAGTGTGGAAAGGACCTGAGACTTTGAGCTCAATTTGTTTTTTGGAACCTGCTGCCTGGAGGAGCTCAAGCGCTTTGTCCACAGCCTGTGTTTCCCCGCCAATCACGGTTTGGGCTGGGGTGTTGTAGTTGGCTGGTGAGACGATACCAAGTGAGCTTGCTTCCCCGCAAGCTTCCTCAATAAGAGCTGTATCAGTGCCTAGAATAGCAACCATTTTCCCGGATTGCATTTGACTCATGAGCGCGCCACGCTGGGCAACTAGTGAAACAGCTGTTGCAAAGTCAAGGGCACCTGCAGCGACGAGGGCACTGTATTCGCCAAGCGAAAGGCCTGCAACAGCATCTGGCCTCAGGTCTGTCTCAGCAATAATCAGTCGATAGAGCGCGATTGAAGTCGTGAGAATAGCTGGTTGCGTGAATTGGGTCTCGTTGAGCCTGCCATCGTCCGCATTGATGAGGGTGGCAAGGTCGTAACCTAAAATTTCAGAGCTTTCCGCAAAAGTCCGTGCAACGATAGGGTATTTATCAGCAAGGTCTTGCGCCATACCCTGTTTCTGGGCACCCTGGCCAGAGAATAAAAAAGCAAGTTTGTTCATAAATTAATTTGATATTCAAATAATAAGGTCAAAAAATGGGCGCATCCTGCGCCAAAAAATTTATTTTGAATTATTCTCAACGTAGGTCACAAGCTCACCTACCGTTTTTAAATCTGCGTCTGTATCGACTTCGATGTTGAATTCGTCTTCGATGTCGTTGATGATCTGGAAAACATCGAGAGAATCAGCGTCAAGCGCTTCGAATGTCGTCTCAGGGGTGATTTCGCCCTTATCTTTGTCAAGTTCATCTGCAATGATGTCTTGAACCTTTTCAAATACAGCCATATTGGCCTCCTTATGTGTGTAATTTATTATATTAGCCGCGTTTGCGGGTTAATATCAGTTATGAGATACGTTGTCAAATTTGACAAATAAGATTTTGATGTCTGTCAAATTTGACAGACAAGTGTCCCCCAGGTAAGACCACCGCCAAAGCCTGTGAAAACAACTTTTTGGCTCGTGTCGCCTTTTATTTTACCATTTTTTATGGCCTCACTCAAGAGGATGGGAATGCTTGCGGCGCTTGTGTTCCCATAGTGTTCGAGATTCTGGAGGAACTTCTCACGCGGCGTTTCAAGTTTTTTGGCTATCGTGTCCAATAGTCGACTATTGGCCTGATGAAGCAAAAAATAATCAATCTCTTCAGCTGTCAAATCTGACAGCATCAAGGTTTCTGCGATATTTTTGGGGACATCCCGCACTGCAAAGTCAAAGACGGCGCGTCCATCCATCTGAATACGATTAGCTTGCGCATTTTCCGACTTGTCAAATTTGACAAAAGGATTTTGCACCAAGGACTTGCTTGATGTGAGACATTCCCCGCGCGAACCGTCAGTCTGGAGCTTTTCAGCAAGTATAAACGGTGTCGTTGCCGTATCATCCGCCTCTAGCAAGACGCCACCTGCGCCATCACCAAAGAGCACGGCTGTCGTGCGATCACGCCAATCAATGACTTTCGAGAGTACCTCGGCGCCAATCACAAGTCCCCGCTCGTAACGCCCAGACGTAATCAACTTATCCGCTTGGGAGAGCGCAAAGACGAATCCCGAGCAGGCGGCTGTCAAATCATAGGCAAATGCGTGCGCAGCACCGATAGCTGCCTGTACCCGTGCGGCCGTTGAAGGCATCGCACTATCCGGCGTCATGGTGGCCACGATAATAAAATCAAGCGCCTCTCCTGTCAAATTTGACGCCGTGAGAAGCTGTTGTGCCACCTGCGTTGCCAAGTCACTCGTGTCTTCTCCACTGGAGACATGACGCTCACGAATCCCTGTCCGCGTGCGAATCCACTCGTCTGACGTATCCATCAAATTTGACAGCTCGTCGTTTGTGACAACACGACGAGGAAGCGCATGTGCAGCCCCCCGAATGCGTGCCACACTCACTTCTTAGACTCCTCCAAAAAGCGCGACAAGTTCAGGAGACCTTTTGCCATCACGGCCACCTCTTCTTCTTTAAGATCGTGCACAAAGCGCTCAATCATCCGCTCATGGAAAGACTTGTGGCTCTTATAGACAAGCTTTCCCTTTTCGGTCAAGCTGATATAAACCACGCGTCTATCGCTATCTGAGCGCGTCCGCTCAATGTAGCCCTTTTTCTCCAAGTTATTCAGTGAAATCGTAATCGTTGACGTTGACAACATCAAGGATTTCGCAACCTGAGACGGTGTTCTCGCCTCATCCTCGCCAACCGCATCAATCGTATGCATCTCTTTGAGCGTCACATCCGGGAAATTCGAGTTTTTCAGCTTATTTTCCTCAATGATTAAAACATTGTTGAAAATACTCGTCAATAGGTGGTTAATTTCTTTAACTTCAATCGCCATCGCGTTTTCCTTTCGTTTTATGTTAAGTGCACACCCTTGTCCACATAGATCACATCGCCTACCACGCCCGACGCAAGTGGACCCACAAGAAATGCAGCTGTCTCGCCAACCTCTTGAATCGTCACACCATCGCCATCCACCGTGCGGTCATTGGAGAGTTTAATCAAGTCTTTTGACCCTTGAATCCCTGTCACCGCAAGGGTCTTGATCGCTCCCGCAGAAATTGCATTCACATGCACCCCAATCTTCCCAAACTCCACAGCGAGATAGCGCATCGCAGACTCGAGAGCTGCTTTCGCAATCCCCATGACATTGTAGTTTGGAATCGCCCGCTCACTCCCCATATAGGTCAAGGTTACAATCCCAGAGCCTGGATTAAACAGTGGCTTTGCAGCTTTTGCAACTGCTAGAAGGCTGAAACTACTGATGTCCTGTGCGAGTGCATAGCCATCTCGCGAGACGTCACTGATATTGCCGCCTAGCTCCTCTTTTTTAGAAAACGCAATCGCGTGCACCAGCCCATCAATCTTTCCCACACGGTTTTTTATTGTTTCAAAAGTTCGCCTAATTGACTCGTCCGACGCCACATCGCACTCAATTAGTAAATCCTCAGGCTCCGCAAGCTTTGCGAGCTGCTTTTCCATGCGTTCATTCTGATAAGTATAGATGAGCGTAGCTCCTTGAGCCTTCATCGCCGTGGCACACCCCCAGGCAATGGACTTGTTGTTTGCAACGCCCATAATGACAATCTTTTTGCCGTCTAAAAACATAAAAAACCTCTATCTTTTGTGTTTTCTCAATTGAGCTAAACACTTTGATGATAAAGGTATTATACACTTTATATTTTTGAAAGTCAAATCTTTTGCTTCTCGGCCTATCTAAATCGTTTCACCTTAAGCCCTGCTAGATAGCGCCAAACCAGTCACTTTTGGCTGGGATTTCCAGATCTTCTAAATGCAACACATCCCCTGTAAAGGCCTGATTGCGCATCCACTCAATCTCCCCAAAACGCACATAGACATCGTCGTAGCCTGGATTGACGAGATAAAGCAGTGTTCGATTGTCATCCACATGCCGCAAAATAGCGATAATCCCGCCTTCAAAGCCGACATTAAACTCCCCCCATTTGAGCGACACATAGTCTTTACGCCTATGGATCCAGCGTTTGTAGACCTCTTCAATCGGTCCATGGCTCTTCTCCCATGGGAAAAACTTCCGATTGGATGGATCTTTACGCCCTGTCAGCCCAGCCTCATCCCCATAGTACACGCACGGTACCCCAGGTAGCATAAAGAGTAAGCCCACGGCAAGGGCGATATTGTCATCCCCCACCATCGTGAGAATTCGCTCTGTGTCATGTGTGCCAATATTGTTGAGATTATTGTAAAAAATATCCCGTGGATAGTTTTCACGCAGCGTCATCAGCCGATAAGCTACATCTTGCGCCGTGATATTGCCATCCACATAGTCAATAATCATCTCTCGCACTGGATAGTTCATGACCCCTTCAAGCGAGCCACCTAAGATATAGTCCCGTCGGTGTTCATAGCTGATTTTATTGGACGCATCCTCCCAGACTTCCCCGATGAGAATCTGCTCAGGACGTACTTCATCATGATTGAGCCTGTCTCTAATACCGCGAATAAAGTCATCTGGCAACTCGTCTGCAACATCCAGCCGCCAGCCATCCACGCCAAAGCTATTCCATTTCGCAAGGACCGAGTTTTCTGCCCCGTAGATAAAGTCCCTAAAGCTTTGATTGTCCTTATCCACCTCAGGCAAATCTTTAATTCCCCACCAGGCCTTGTAATCACGCGGCCATTCGTTAAACTTGAACCAGCTATAATAAGGCGAATCAGTGCGTTTCGCAGCCCCTTCATCTTCGCCAAAAGTTCCTAAAAGGTTGAAATATCTGGAATCCTGCCCCACATGACTAAAGACACCATCTAAGACAATATGCATCCCCCTGGCATGGAGCGCATCCACGAGGACTCTGAAGTCTTCCTCAGTCCCTAGCATCGGATCAATCTGCAAATAATCCATCGTGTCATAGCGGTGATTACTTCGCGCATGAAATATCGGATTGAGATAAATCGCGTTGACACCAAGCTCTTCTAGGTAGTCAAGCTTCTCTAAAATCCCACGCAAATTCCCTCCATAGAAGTCCCAGCGCACAATATCACCCGCTTCATTTTTCACATAAAAGGGCTCATCTTCTTCGGTCGCATAGAGAAAGCTATTTTTTTTCGGATGATTCACATGGCCATCCGCATTCCCATTGGCAAATCGGTCCGGAAAAATTTGATAAAAGACCGCTTCCCGGTACCAGGTAGGCGCCTTATCCACATCCTCAAATACCGTCACTTGATAGTTCAGCACATCACTCTCGTTTTCAACGATTTGACCCTCTCCACCACTAGGTGTTGAGCCATAGTAGAGACGCTTCGTCCCCCAATCTGTTGCTTCCGTGATTTCAAAATGATAAAAATAAAGTGCAGGACCACGGTCAAATTTGACAGTCGTCTCAAAGAAGTGTCCGTCAGATTTGACAAGTTCAAACTCATAGCGAGGACCGAAATCACGGTGGATTACGAGCTTGACCTCAACATTCTCAAGGTCTGAAGCAAAGCGCAGACGCATCTCATGATCGGTTGCCACTGCGCCAAATGGGTCTTTGTAGTCTTTTTGCCAAGGATTGTAGTAATACATAATCTCTCTTCTAAAACGAGAGAAAGCCAGCAAGGCTGGTTTTCTTCGTGTTTGATTCTATTTTGCTTCGACGCGCCAGATATGCTCTGCGTACTCCCGCACCGTACGGTCACTACTAAAACGTCCTGCATTTGCAATATTAAGGAGTGAGGCACGATTCCAAGCCCTGCGATCGCGATACAGTGTTTCGAGTTCCTTTTGCGCACGGACATAATCTTCAAAGTCACGCAAAACAAAGTACTCGTCATTGTAGGTAATCAGCGAGTCAAAGATTTCCTGCCCTTCATTTTCCATATTTGGAATCGTAGGCAAACTATCTAAAATCCGCTTAATGACAGGATCATTTTCATAAATCTCACGCGCATTGTAGTTCCCATTGTTGTAATAAGCATACACCTCATCTTTGTTAAGTCCAAAGATAAAGATATTCTCATCGCCCACAGCATCTTTGATTTCAATGTTCGCACCATCCAAAGTCGCCATGGTCAAGGCACCATTTAGCATCAACTTCATGTTGGAGGTCCCAGAGGCCTCTTTTGAGGCTAGAGAAATCTGCTCCCCCACATTTGCGGCTGGGATGATGATTTCAGCAAGAGACACATTGTAGTTCTCAAGAAAGACCACTTTGAGTTTATCGTGTATTGTCTCATCCTGATTAATTAGATTAGCGACTTCATTGATGGCTTTAATGACGGCCTTGGCATAGTGATAGCTTGGTGCTGCTTTTGCGCCAAAGATAAAGACGCGCGGTACCACATCAAGGTCAGGATTATCTTTCAAATCATAATAAAGCTTCAAAATATGAAGGAGATTCAAAACCTGACGCTTATAGGCATGGAGGCGTTTAATTTGCACATCAAAAATCGCTTCCGGATTCACCGTAATCTCATTACGCTCGGCAATTAAAGCGGCTAAACGCTTTTTATCTTCCAGCTTCACTACTTCAAGCGCCTCTAAGACCTCGTCATCGTCTTTATAAGCCTTTAAGACGGCTAGTTCATTCAAATCATGGCGCCAACTCTTACCTATCGTTCTGTCAATCAAGCTCGACAAATCTTCATTCGCAATCTGAATCCAACGGCGCTCCGCAATCCCATTTGTCTTATTGTTAAAGCGCTCAGGGAATATCACATAAAAGTCATGCAAGACCACATCTTTGAGCAAATCAGAGTGCAGCTTTGCCACCCCATTTGTGGAGTGGGAGCCAATAATCGACAAATGCGCCATGTTGACAAGCCCGTCTTTCACAATACGCGTATTGTGCACAAGCGTAGGTCCCACCTTTGGAATGTATTCTTCGGTAAAACGCCTGTCAATCTCTAAAATAATCTGATAGACACGTGGCAAGAGTTTTTCCATCATCTCTTCAGGCCAAGTTTCCATCGCTTCCACCATGATGGTATGGTTCGTATAGGACATCGTCTTAACCGTCGTCTGCCAGGCCATCTCCCAGCTCATCTCAAAGTCATCCATCAGAATACGCATCAGCTCTGGCACGCAAAGCGCAGGGTGTGTATCATTGATATGGACAGAGACATACTCTGCAAGGTGCGCTAGAGGTGCATCGTTAGTCTTCACATAGTGATTGAGGATAGACTGTAAGCCAGCCGAGACAAAGAAATACTCCTGTTTCAAACGCAGCAAACGTCCCGACTCATTGGAATCATCTGGATAGAGCACACTTGAGAGCATCTCGACTTCATTCATGTAGTCGAGCGTCAGATTGCTTGCGGAAGCATCCTGAGGCAATTCCGCACGCCAGAGGCGCATATTGTTGACCGTCGTATTTTCAAAGCCTACCATTGCCGTATCATAAGGCACTGCTAGGATTGTTTCTTGCCCTTCGGTATGAATCTCATTGAGACCCGTCTTTGGATTTTTCTCCAGCCAGACATTCCCGCCAAAGTTGACTTCAACTGCCTTATCGGACTTCCGGACTTCCCATGGATTGCCATTATTGAGCCAAGCATCTGGCAATTCAACCTGATAGCCATCAATGATTTTCTGCTTGAATAGCCCATAGCGATAGCGAATCCCATTGCCATTGCCAGGAAGTCCTGTTGAAGCAAGCGAATCCATAAAGCAAGAGGCAAGACGCCCCAAGCCACCATTACCGATGGCCATATCCTGCTCATGAAGTGCCAAATCTTCCAAGTCAATATCTTCTTCTGCTAAGGCCTCTTTGGCGAGACCTAAAATCCCAAGGTTCAAAAGATTAGACTTCAACATCCGCCCTGGCATAAACTCGATTGAAAAATAATAAACTTGTTTTTTCCGAGTTTGATCCTTGTAGGCGTTGTCTTCTGCCCAGATTTTACTATAGAGGTCCCGCACCACGGTCGCAAGCGCCATGTACTTTTCAAAGTCACTTGCTGCGCTCATCTTGTGCGCATAAAGCGTCTCAAGCGTCTCCTCAAATTGTGTCTTAAACTGTGCTTTTGTTAATTCCATCTGATTCTTTCTAACTTACAAGATACTACAATTCTATCATAAATTTTCGAGGCTTTGATACAGTTCAATATAACCTTGTGATTTCGTCTCCCAGCTAAAGTCCTCTTTCATTGCTCGCGTACGCATCGCTTCAATCGTTTGCTGATCATCCCAGAAAAGCTTGATCGCACGGCAAATCGTTGCCAAGAGAACATCCCCCTCAAAAGCCACAAAGCCAAAGCCTGTTCCCGTCTTTTCATAGGGATTGTAAGGGACAACTGTATCTTTTAAGCCACCGATTTCATGCACGATAGGGAGCGTCCCGTAGCGCATGGCAATCATCTGCGACAAGCCACAAGGCTCAAAAGCGGATGGCATGAGGAAAAAGTCACTCCCGGCATAGATTTCTTGCGCTGTTTTGAGATTAAAGTCAATGACCAAAGTAAATTTATTCGGGTATTTTGCCGCAAAATAGCGGAAACCATCTTCTAAGTCTTTATATCCCGTCCCGATGAGCACCACCTGTACCTCTTGAGACAAGAGCTTCTCCATCTGTGACAAGACCAAATCAAAGCCTTTTTGATAGGTCAAGCGCGATACCATCCCGATGAGTGGCACCCCAGCATCGACCGGAAGATTCATCTTTCGCTGCAAAGTCCGCTTCATCTCTGCTTTTCCAGCCATGTTATCCACATAGAAATGCTTTGGCAAAAGCGGATCATCTATTGGATTATAGACCTCATAGTCAATGCCGTTTAAGATGCCAGAAACTTTTCCTGAGACGTATCGCAAGATTTCATCCAAGCCGCAGCCAAACTCTGGCGTCATGATTTCTTGCGCATAGCTTGGCGAGACGGTCGTCACACGATCCGCATAGAGAATCCCTGCCTTCATGAAGTTAAGTGCCCCATGATGCTCCACAACGCCCTCATAAAAACGCTCCATTCCCATACCAAAGAGATCTGAGAGAACAGACGGATCCATGGCGCCTTGAAATTCAATATTGTGAATGGTAAGTACTGTTTTGACCTGATCATAAGCTTTGATCCAGCCAAATTTTTCTTTCAAGAGAAACGGTAGCATCGCAGTATGAAAGTCATTGGCATGCAAAATGTCTGGCACACCAATGCGCTCCATGAGCTGCAAAATCGCTAAATCAAACCAAGCAAAACGCTCTCCATCATCAAAATAACCATAAAGACCATCGCGCCCGAAGTACTTTTCATTATCTAAAAAGAGATACGTTACGCCATCACGCGAGAGTGATTTCACACCAACATACTCGTGACGCCAGCCTACATCGACAAAGTCATAAAAGTCGTCTTGGAGCTGTTCTTGAAAATCTGCTTTCATCAAGCTCTTTGCAAAAGGTAGAATCACAGTGACCTCATGGCCTTTTTTGACAAGCTCTTTTGGTAAAGCCCCTGCGACATCCCCTAAACCGCCAGTTTTAAAGAAAGGCGCACATTCTGCTGCTGCAAATAGTATTTTCATGAGATGACCTCCTTATCAAGGCTCATAAATATCACTCGACACATACTGACCTTTTTTGATGACAACAGGACGCTGTGGCGAGCCTTCAATGTGAACACCATTTTCAACCGTCACGTTTTTATCGAGGATACAGTATTTGAGCTGAGCGCCAGCTTTCACACGTGTATTTGTAAAGACAAGAGACTTATCAACAATCGTGTCTTGCTCAATAATCGAGCCACGTGAGATGAGTGAGTCAATGACAACCCCTTCAATGATACAGCCTGAGCCGAACTGTGCATTGTGTGCCCAAGAATTCGGCGCAAAATAGGTGGGTACTTCGTTTTTAATCTTGGTATAGACAGGTTGACGTCCATACAAAAGGGCGGTGAAGTTTGTCGGATCGAGCATGGCAATGTTAGCGTCATAATAGGCTTTCACACTTGTGATGTTACTCAGATAGCCCGTAAATTCATAAATATCAGGATCTGTATCCCAGAGATGGCGCCTGATGAGCGAGCTGATACTGGTAAATTCCTCGCGTCCTTGCATCTCCTCAATGAAGCCAATCAACCAGTCGGTGTTGCAAATAAAGGCATTAAGAGAGAGATACTCTGAGTCCCCCATATCGTGCAGCGTCCCCGCCTCTACCCCATAATAGCGATTGTTTTCGTCTTGACGAATGACGGTATCAAAGGTGTTAAACATCTCTGGGTCGCATTTTTTAGCGACCGCCGTGACATTGCGTCCTGACGCTTGGTGGACGCGCAAAATGGCGTTCAAATCCAGGTTGCAGACAAACTTAGATGACATCAAGACCGTATAAGGGGCGCGTGACTTGCGTAAAAAGTTGAGTTGCGGCTCATAGTATGGATGACCCTTGCTTTGTAGCTCCGCAAAATCTTGCTCCATATAGACAAACATGCCTGATGAGAGGCTATCAAGCCCCCACTCTTTACCACCGCCGATATGATCAAAGACGGATTGGGTCTCGCCTTGATTGAAGACCATGAAGACTTCATTGATTCCTGCGTTGCTCACTGCAGAAAGTGGAAAGTCAATCAGACGGTATTTACAATCAAAAGGCAGAGTGGCAAGGGGTCTGTCATCTGTTAAGGGGCGCAATCCCTCATATTTTGAGACGTTTGAGAGAAGGGCACACATTTTATTGGCATTACTCATTGATTTCACCTACACTTTCTCCGAGATGTTCGTTGTGACCGACGACTGCGATATCGTCTGGCGTTCCAATGACTTCGACATTGTCACCGATAACAGCCCCTTCACCGACGATGGCATTGCTGATCGTGACATTGCTGCCGATGTAGCAGTTACTCATGATGAAGCTATTTTCAATCTTCGCATTATCCTGGATATGGACGTTTTGGCTGATGATGGAGTGTTCTATCTGACCATCCACATAGCAACCATCCCCAATCATAGCATTGTGCACATGCGCTTTTGCAGTGATGTAGTGCGGGGTTGAGATGTCATTACGGCTATAGATGCGCCAGGTTTTATCATAGATGTTGAGCTCGTTGTCGCGGCTCAAGAACTCCATATTGGACTCATGCAAGCTCTCAATCGTTCCGACATCTTTCCAATAACCGCTAAAGCGATAGACAAAGACATTGTCGCCAGACTCGATATAGCTTGGAATGACATTGTTCCCGAAGTCTTCCATGGCAACACCCTTGTTATAGCCGTTGACAAGGACCTCGCGGAGCCGCTTCCAGCTGAAGATGTAAATTCCCATACTGGCGAGATTGCTCTTTGGCTCAGCGGGCTTTTCATCAAACTCGATGATGCGATCGTTTTCGTCAATGTTCATGATGCCAAAGCGACTGGCTTCTTTGAGAGGGACTTCCATGACAGAGACGGTGAGATCCGCATTTTTCTTTTTGTGCTCTTCGAGCATCGCCTCATAGTCCATCTTGTAGATGTGATCACCCGAGAGGATGAGGACGTAGTCTGGGTCTTGCTGGTCGATGTAGTCGATATTTTGATAAATGGCGTGTGAGGTGCCTTCAAACCATTTGGAGCCTTCGGTGGAGCTATAAGGTTGCAAAATCGTCACCCCTGAGTTAATCCCGTCAAGTCCCCAAGGAGCCCCGTTTCCAATATGAGCATTGAGAGCTAGGGGTTGGTACTGTGTGATAACACCGACTGTTTTGATACCAGAGTTGGCACAGTTGGAGAGGGCAAAGTCGATGATGCGGTAACGGCCTCCAAAGGGAACGGCGGGTTTCGCGACGTCTTTGGTTAATTTTCCTAAGCGGGTGCCTTGGCCCCCTGCGAGGATCAAGGCGAGCATTTCATTGGTTGGCATAGTGATGTGTCACTGAGAGCTAGGCTCTGCTGCTAGGCAGCCTCATGTGTAATGAGCAGTTACTCCTTTCTCGTATTTTATTTTGTTGCGATGCGACGACTTGCTGCGATGAAGTCTTTGAGGAACGTGGTAAAGCCAGTGTTTTCAAGAAGGTCTTCAATCGTCAGGTGCATCCGGTAGCGCCAATAGTGGAAGGGTTCGTCAGGGACGTTGATACGCTCAGCAAGCGGATCGTCTCGTCTTTCATTTTGCGTGAGGGCAAGCCAGTCCGATAAAGGCAAGCTCACAATCATCGCAGGGGAGTTCAATGCGCGTCCCACAATGTTTTGGATGATTTCTGGTGTGGCATCGTTTGGTGCGGCTCCCTCCCAGCCCATAATTTCATTGTAATAACGCTGTGTATAAGCGCGGTCTTCCCACCAAAAGGCGCGGAGGTTTGAGGTGTCGTGTGAGGAGGTCGTCAAGACCGAGAGGTAAGGCGCAAACTCGAAGCTATTGACAAAGCTATCATCTGCCGGCATACGCTCCAGGATGAGGCGGAGAATTTTCAGCTGCCACATGGTGTCTGGCACATTGTCTGGTACCATGCCAAGGTCTTCGCCACACGGGAGCATGTCAGTGGCTTGGGTTAAGACAGGAAGCTTCTTAAGCGCTTCTTGTTGCCAGAAGTCATTGTTGCGTTGATAATAATAGACTTCGTAGAGGGTGTAGAGCTTCTTGCGGTAGGCGTCACCAAACTCACGGTAGCTTGAGGTCTCAAAAAGTTTGATACGAGGGTGGTAGCGGTCGGGCTCTCTGTGGTCTTTTAAGAAAATGATATTTTCAAGAAGTTGGTAGAGGCCGTGTTTATCCGCTTCCTCTGCAACTTTTTCGACCTTTACCTCGGTATCGAATTTTGAAGCCAAGGCATAATTGCCACTGCCACTATAGGTCAAGTAGCTTTGGATGATACGGTCGCGTTCGTCACGGCCAAAAATTTCGTCAATGACCCAATCTTTAATAAAAGGCTTTGTGAAGCGATCTTCGCCCCAGGCACGCAGTGGAATGCCGTAGTAGTTTTCAATTTCTTCAGGTGTCAAGCCGATGGCTGGAGAGAATTGACCCAAGAGGCCTCGTACAGAGGTCTTCGGGATTTCCCAGATACGAAAGAAGCCTAAGATGTGATCAAGTCGATAAGCGTCGAAGTACTGGCTCATAGTGCTCAAGCGAGCTTTCCACCAGGCGTAATCATCCTTGGCCATTTCTTCCCAATTGTAGGTTGGAAAGCCCCAGTTTTGGCCGGATTCGCTAAAGACGTCTGGCGGTGCACCTGCAGACATATCCATGTGGTAGAGAGCTGGATTGGACCAGGCATCCGCAGAGTCATGGGCGATGCCAATACCGATGTCACCTTTAATTGCGATGCCAAGACTATGTGCATAAGCAACCGATTCTGAAAGCTGTACATGAAGTTCATATTGGACAAAGAGCTGGAGATTGTAGTAGTTTTCGAAGTTTTCAGTCCCAGAGGCCTTTAAGATGTCATAGGTGCTGCTGTCAAATTTGACAAAGTTACCCCATTGGCTGAAATCAGCAGTTTTTAGTGTGTCTCTCAAGTAACAGAAAATTGCGTATGGTTTGAGCCAGAATTCCCGTGCTTTGACAAAGTCTTGATAGGCCTTGTCAGATTTGACAGAAGAAAACATAGCCTCAAAAGCAAGTGTCGCATAGTTCCACTTGAGCGCAAGAGACGCCTCGTAATCTACTTCAGGAAGGTCATTTAAGGCCTTTGCTTCTTTGACATAATGCGCTGCATCTTTGACAGAAAGCTGTGGTAAAAACGGCTCAATATCCAAATAAATCGGGTGTAAGGCAAAGACGCTCACCGAGCGATAGGGATAGCTATCTCGCCAATCCATGTAGGTCGTCGTATCATTAATCGGTAAAAGTTGCAGAACATCCTGTCCTGTTGCTGCTAAATAATCTGCGAAGGCCTTTAAATCACTAAACTGCCCGACACCTGCAGAATGCTGACTGCGTAAGGAAAAAACAGGGATTGCAGTCCCCGTGTGATAGGGCTTGTCTCCATACGGACTAATTCTAAAATTTTCGGCCATAGTGGACTCCTTTCTACCTGTGGTTTTTGCAGGTATCTCGTTCAACAAATTCAATTATGAAAGCGTTTACAATTACAAATTTATTATAGCGCTTTTCCTTTGAAAATGCACAGTTGCGAATTGTAAAAACGATAAAGGTTTCCTCTAACTCCGCGCTTTGCGCTGCGCTGCGCTGTCCATGCTCGCTAAGCCAGCAAAGCTGGCAAGTCGCATGGCAACTCCCTGCTTTTTTGTCTAGCCACGCTCCCTCGCTCGGTGTAAACACCGAGTTTATGAACGGGGAGCTGAGCTTTTGGGAGACACAAGCTTCGCTTGTTTCATTCTTTACCTTGAAGCGGGCTGGGACTTGCTTCACAAGTCTTTATCTACCACCTTGGACGAGTCGTCCAAGCAAGCAAAAGCACCCGGTTTTTGCGGCTCGACTAGGTGCGGTCTGCGCCTTAGCGAAGGACGTCTGTTGGTGCGGTCTGCACCTTACAGCGATGCTCGTAGGGTTATCAGAGGGACAGCCCGACACAAGTGGCGGAGATAGACACGCCCTAAATTTACCAATTTCTTACCCTTGTCAAATTTGATAAGTGTCAAAATCAGACAAAAAAAGACTGTCAAATTTGACAGCCAAAAAAATAGCTCAAAATCCCCGTTCGTCAAATCTGATTCCCTCAAAAATAACCACAAAAAAGACTGTCAAAAATGACAGCTGTAAAATTCAGATAACAAAAAGGCCATCAAATTTGACAGCGCTTATTTTTCAGTTATTATCTGCGTCAAGACTCCATTAATCAGCTTCACTGCACGCTCATCCGAGAAATCATGAGCGAGATTCAGCGCCTCATCAAGTGCCACCTTCGGCGGTGTATTGCCCGCACGCATTTCATAAGCGCCAAGCCGCAAGATGCTGCGTTCCACACCCGTCAGCCGCATCAAATCCCACTCAGCCGTCAAATGCAAGCGCAGCCAAGCATCAATCTCGGCCATTTCTCCCCAGGTCCCTAGCACCAAGCTATCCAAAAATGCCGGTGTCTCCAAGCTCTCATCTTCGGGATTTTCGAGCCGCGTCACAAAAGAAATCGCCTGTGATGGCGTCTTGTCCTCTCGTGCGTCTAACATAAAAAGCGCCTGCAAAGCCTGCTGACGGATTTCATGCTGGGTCAACTTTCGACCCTCGGAAGCCAGAGCCTCACTCGACATCAAAGAAGCCTTCCTTGAACAAATCATCAAACTCCGGTTTCTCTTCACTAGAAGGCAAAATCTCAAGCACGTGAATATTGACCTCGTCAATCACAACATCGGTCATTCGGCTCACGACACCTTTCACCTCACGCTGAATATCGCTCGCTACCTTGGGCACTTTTATCCCTGCTGTGAGATAAACATACAAGTCCGCAACCACTTTGCCATCAATGTTTTCTACATAGACGCCACGTCCCTCAGAACGCTTGTTGACGCCCGTGAGATTGCGCTTATTGCGCAGACTATGCACGCCATCGACCTTAGAAGCTGCAATTCCGATGATTACCTCAAGTACTTCAGGTGCAATGACAATTTCGCCCAACTCTGTATCTGTCGCCATATCTTCTCCTTCACCCCGCATGCGCACCCTTAGGCGCGTTTTGAGTATTCGCCTGTCTCCGTATTGATGACAAGCTTCTGTCCAACTTCGATAAAGTCTGGAACATTCACCACAAGACCCGTTTCCATCGTCGCAGGTTTCCCTGAGCCCGTCACTGTCGCACCTTTCAGAGATGGCTGTGTGTCTTTGACGGTCAATTCAACCGTCGTTGGTAGCTGAATCCCGATGACTTCCGTCCCATAAAACTGAATCTTCACATCCGTATTTTCCAAGACGAACAACAGTTCATGCTCAACGTTAGCAAGCGGTATTTCGTACTGCTCATAGGTTTCATTGTTCATGAAAAAGGCAGTCCCATCTTGATTATAAAGATATTGCGCATTGACCGTCTCAATCACGGCCTGATCAAACTTATCTTCAGGACGATAAGTATCATCAAACACACTACCTGTTCTGACATCACGCAACTTCATACGCATAATGGTATTGCCCTTACCAGGCTTGTGGTGAGACGCCTCGACAACGCGAAGCAATTTATCCCCATTCAAAAAAGTCATTCCCGCTTTTAATTCATGTGCTGCAACCATTCTGGTCTCCTTTGTTTCTAAAAGTATTCAAGCTATTCTAACATCTTTTCCGACATTTTTCAACTCTTTGCGCCCTCATCATCCACGAGTTCAATATTGTCAAGCTCTGCCTTGAAGCTCTCTTTCACCGCATCCAAATACATCTGACGAAGCACCTGTTGCTCCGCGCGCTCATCATCAGTCAATCCAACTTCTGACTTTTGCTTGTGTGCCAGTTCATTGATCCTGGTAATTTGTTCCTTCGTGACAGCCATTTTACAAATCCTTTGTATTCACTTTCGATAAATCCCCGAGCTGAGAGGTCAAGTTAGCGACTTCTTGGAGAAGTGCCAAGTGATTAGCTTTTTGCTTCTCATCGTCCGCTAGCACCATGACCGCTTCAAAATAAGCATTGATCGGCGCAGCCAGGGTATGCACCGTGGTGCGGAATTTATCTTCTAAAGACAAACTTGCAAAGCTTGCTTTTGCAGGTTGCAAAGCTTGATAGAGCACCGTTTCTTCCGCCTCTTGGAAAAGGCTTTCGTCAACATTCGCATCCGTATGATTTTTACTTAAAATATTATTCACGCGCGTCACAGCTTCCATTGTGGTTTTAAATGGCGGATGTCCCTTGTGACTGTCGAGAATTCGCGCCATCTCAAGCATATTGACCACATCAAAGACAGGCTGCGCAAGTGCTGCCTCAATGAAATCAAAACGTAAGCCGCGGTCTTGTGCCATTTTCTTGACTCGATCCAGCGTAAAGTCCAAAATCTCTTGCGAATCCGTCAAATCAGCCCAATCTACATGCCAACCAAACTTCTCCAAAATTCGGATAATCCCTGTTGTCGCGCGTCGCAATGCATAAGGGTCGTTCGAGCCGCTTGGAATCAATCCCGCCGCAAAGAAGCTCTTCACGCTATCCAGTTTATCCGCCACCGCAAGTAAAGCCCCAAGCTCCGTTTCAGGCAAGTCGCCTTCTGCCGACGTTGGCATATAATGCTCTCGAATCGCAACAGACACAGCTTCAGGCTCACCAGAAAGACGCGCATATTTTTCACCCATGACGCCTTGCAGCTCATCAAACTCATCAACCATGCCTGTGAGCAAGTCAAATTTATAAATAGCTGCTACCCGCTCAATATCTGATTTCTTAGATTTCAAATTTAATTTCTCAGCCAGCTCCAGTGCAAGCACCTTCACACGCGCCATGTGCTCGCTTAAAGAGCCAATCTTTGCATGGAAGGTCACGTTCTGCAATTTTGCGACCAAATCATCAATGCTGAGTTTTTGATCTTCCTCCCAGAAAAATTTCGCGTCCTCCAGACGTGCAATTAAGACCTTTTCGTTCCCTGCAATGACATTTTCAATGTGTTCCACATTCCCGTCACGCACCGATACAAAATTCGGCTGCAAATGGCCAGCAGCATCATAAACCTCAAAATAGCGCTGATTATCGCGCATCGAGGTAATCAAGACCTCCGCAGGAACTTCGAGATATTTCGCATCAAACTTTCCGTAAAAGGCCGTCGGATATTCCACAATATTATTGACTTCTTCCAGCAAATCATCGTGCAACTCCACCGCCCAGCCCTTATCATCCGCAATATGGAAAATCTGCTGCGCAATAATCATCTTGCGCGCAGGCGCATAGGCAATCACATTCGCCCGCTCCAGCGCCAAATCATACAAATGCGCCGCCACAATCGGAATCTGCTCATTATTTGCCAAGAAGCGATGCCCCCGCGAATTCCGCCCCGCAACCACATCCAAAATCTGGAAAGGCACGACTTTACTATCCAGGAGAGACACCAACCATTGAATCGGCCGCACATACAGCAGGCTTTCATTTCCCCACTTCATGTAGGTCGAAAAGGTCATCTTTTCAACGACGTCCGTTCCAACTGCCGTCAAGACATCTGCCACAGGCTGCCCTGCAATATGTTTTTGGGCAAAATAATAATCACCTTTCAAGACCAAGTCATCTGGCGTCAGGCCTTGCCCACGTGAAAAACCTTCGATGGCTTTTGTCCAGTTACCATCGGTATCTTTTGCAATCTTCGCTGAAGGACCTTTGACTTCTTCGTCCGACGCTTCTGTTAGCTCCGACAAGCCCTCCACCAAGACCGCCAAACGCCGTGGTGTCGAAAACTTGATAATCCGCTCAAACTTGACCGCATGGTCCTCCAAAAAAGTTGCCATGCGCTCTTCTAGTTGATCCACACTTGGCGTTACCAAGTGGGCCGGCACCTCTTCCAAACCAATTTCTAATAAATAATTGCTCATTTTCTCTCCTTAATTAAGTTCAAGAGGCTAGAAGCGAATGAAAAAAGAAAAATTTGGGCTGAGCAAGCTCGCCGCTTAATTTCCTATTTTTCACACGCTTCTCCCAAGCCTCTCACTCATCTTGATTTAATAAAATTGCTGTCCTTCATCCGCCAATTTTTCAGCCCAAATATCTTTAAGCGTCGTCAAATCCGCTTTAAATTCCTTCTTATCCACGATTTGACTCCAGTTTCTGCAAAAGCTCGCTCGTCGTCACAACCTCTCCCAGCTCTCGAGCTTCTTGAATCGCCGCTTCATGGCCTTTCAAATCCCGCCCTGCACAAGCATCTTCAACGACAATAATAGTAAAACCTTCTTTTTTCGCGTCTCGTGCCGTTTTGATGACACCGTTATTCGTCGAAACGCCTGCCACGACGACAGTATCCACACCTTTTGCCTTGAGCGCAGCCACCAAATCTTCATTGGCTTGCGTAATGACCGACGGCCCGTGCTTTTCAAGATCTATCGCACGATCGTCGCGGAAAATCAACTCAGGAAATTTCTTCGCTACTCCCGCTAGAAGCTTTGGCAAATGCACATGAATCTGATAGGCTGGCAAATTTTGCGCCACAAAAGCTTCAATCAGTGCTTTGTTGTTTGCCACTAATGTCTCCCAATCGTGAGGAATCGCGGTCTTAAAGAGCGCTCGCGTCCCTTTTTGCAAATCAATTTCAAGTAATGCGGCGTGTTCTAAATTCATTTTTTCTCCATTCTATTTGAGCCAACGCAGTCGGCTTCACATCAGTTATTTGAGCTCAGCCTCCTTGACGTTTCGGCAATTAGATAAATTTAGGAATCTGTCTTCGACAGAACCTCTAAATTTCCTAAATTGCTCAACTTCAAAACAGTCGGCTTCACATCAGTTATTTGAGTTCAGCCTCCTTGACGTTTCGGCAATTAGATAAATTTAGGAACCTGTCTTCGACAGAGCCTCTAAATTTCCTAAATTGCTCAACTTCAAAGCAGTCGGCTTCACATCAGTTATTTGAGCTCAACTTCAAAACAGTCGGCTTCACATCAGTTATTTGAGCTCAACTTCAAAACAGTCGGCTTCACATCATTTCCTGATTCACGGCTTCAATCTTGTAGCCATCTGGATCAATCACAAAGGCCGCATAGTAGTGCTCATGGTAATTCAGCCTGAAACCTGGTGCACCATTATCCGTCCCACCATTAGCCAGAGCTGCATCGTACCAAGCGGAAATCGCCTCTTTCGTCTTCGCATCAAAGGCAAAGTGAAATGGAAACGGCTTGCCCTGATAGAGCGCAAAGGCACCGCCCTCACTATCCAGCAAAATGGCCCGTTCCTCACCTGCGTGTGCGACGTGATAGCCCAGAGGCGCAAGCACCGCTTCATAGAATTTCATCGACTTATCTATATCAGACACCGCGATTGAAATATGATTTAACATTCCCATCCTCCTTATTTCCTAAAAAACTGAACCACGGCCAAAATTCCCAGTAGTGCAATACTCACGAGCCCAATCGGTGGCCAGAACCAGACGATGACAAGCGCCGCAAAATTAATCCCAAAAATCCGCCAGGAATCGACCGAATGTGTCAGCTCTGCCCGCATCATCTCATGATTTTCCTTGTGCAACTCCCACTCCATGACGTGAAACACACCCGCCCAAGCAGACACAATCAAGATGTAAATCAACTCAGGTAGAAATTGTGTGGGATAGGATCCGACCCAAGCGGTCGTGAAGGGGAAAAAGCTCATGATAAAGAGCCAGATGATGTTGTAGAGATAAGCCCGGCGTGTAATCGTGCGCACATCTCGGTAGAGCTGATGGTGATTGTACCAGACGGTTAGCACCATGAAAAAGCTGATGGTGTAGGCCGCAAAAGGAATCGCAATCTCCCGTAGCGCAGACACATCCCCCGTCTTTGGCGTCTTGAACTCCAAAACCATGATGGTCGCGATAATCGCTATGATGGCGTCCGTAAAAGCAAGGAACCGTTCTTTATTCATGCTTTACTTCGCCTGAGCGACTTCTTTGTCTTCTTTTTCTGCATATTTGCCGTTTGCACCGAGGTATTTCTCGCGAAGCGCTTCGTCTTTCAAAAGTGGGAAGCCTAGTTTTGCGCGTTCTTCGATGAAGGTTTTCGCGACTTTACGCGCCATACCGCGCACTCGGTGCATGTAGCCGGCACGCTCGGTCACCGACACGGCGCCACGCGCGTCGAGTAAATTAAAGGTATGCGAGGACTTCAGAATGTAGTCATAAGCCGGATGCACGAGACCCAAGTCTAGCAAATGCAAGGCCTCTGCTTCAAATTTACCAAAGAGTTCCAAGAGCAAGTCTTGATTGCTTTCTTCAAAGGCGAATTTCGAGTGTTCATATTCAGGTTCCTGGAAAATATCGCCGTAGCTTACGCCATTGCCCCACTCGATGTCATAGACGGAGTCCACGTCCTGCACGGCGACGGCAATCCGCTCGAGCCCGTAGGTAATCTCAGCCGTCACACTATCGACCTCGATACCACCGACCTGCTGGAAATAGGTAAACTGCGTGCATTCTTGCCCGTCAATCCAGACTTCCCAGCCAATCCCGGCACAGCCCATACTAGGATTTTCCCAGTTGTCCTCAACAAAGCGGATGTCATGCTCAAGACCTGTAATACCAAGTGCTTCAAGGGATTGCAAGTAGAGTTCTTGAATATTTTTGGGACTTGGTTTTAAAACCACCTGAAATTGGTGGTGCTGGAACAATCGATTCGGATTTTCCCCGTAACGGCCATCGGCTGGCCGTCTTGAAGGCTGCACATAAGCCGCACCCCAAGGCTCAGGGCCGTTCGCCCGCAAGAAGGTATAAGGCGACATGGTGCCTGCCCCCACGTTTTCGTCGTAGGCCTGCATGAGATTTGCGCCTTGCTTTGCCCAGAAGCCCTGCAGCGTCAAGATAATGTCTTGAAATGCTAATTTTGTGGTCATGATATTCTTCTCTCCTTTATTTTCACCTGGTCCAAAAACCAGTAGTCAAGAGCGTTTCCAGGAAGTTCTGTAAAATCCAGCGTCTCATCTTTTCTCAGGAAATAATCCCGCAAAATCCAGACATTCTCACGCGATTGGTCTTCCAGAGCTAAAATCCGATCAATCTTTCCTGCCGTTGTCGAAAGCTCTGCCGCGATTTGCTCCACCGTCAGCTGTGTTTTCGCTATTGCCCGTGCGAAGTCTTGCTGAGTCTGCGTGCGCTGGGTCTCGTCTAACGTCATATTTTCCCTTTCTGATAGGTTCACAACGCGCTAACGCTCCTTGCGTACTGACATTCTAAGCGGCTAAAGCCACATGAATATCAGCAAAAACCGCCCAAAAGTCCCTAACAGCATAGGGCGCATTCGCGCGGTTCCACCTAAATTTATCACTTTAATGTTTAAACTATTGATACGCCATCGTTTTTTCGGCTTTCACTCTCCCGAATCGCTCTGAGGTTATTTTACATGATTTTCGGCTAAATTGCAAGGACTAGTCGTGCGAAACGACTTTATAGGTCCGTTTTTCATTCCACAAAAGCGAGAGCAGGGTATTGATAAAAAGCATAAACCATGCAAATGAAAGGCTAAAGGAGAGGATCTCAAAGCTCGTGAGTGAAAAATAGCTGACAAAATACCAGAGAATATAGACAATAATAAGGAGTAGCACAATCCCGTATGAAACGAGTTGGAGAGTGCGTCCTGCCTCGGGCAAGAGCCAACGAATCAAAAGAATGGCAAAGGCCATGAAATAGACAATAAACATCGAAATTTGATCATGCCAAAAATGCGCAAGGCCTAAGCCGTTATTGGGGACAAGACCAACACCTGCGATAGATAAAGCAGACCCTGACATGAGGAGTCGCAAAACAGTATGTCGCCAGTTGTGTCCATATTTTTGTGCCATGGAGACAAAGATATAGTCCACAAGAGCAAGAAATAAGGCTGCAGAGATGACTAACGTCAGGTTAAACTGCAGACTGGCATGCGATGCACGTGTTCCCAAAAGGCTAAAATTACGCTGCCACCAATATTGATTACCATTTGTCGCCATAGAGGAAACAAGACCACCGATTACTACAAGTATCATCAGGCTTGTCAGCATATTGATTGACCACGTCTCGACAAGTTGAATAACAAAATAGCAGAGAATCCCCGTAAAAATAGCGAAAATCAAGGTAGATGTCCAGATATCAAAGGCAACCCCGTGGAAAATCTGGTCAATAAACCAGTAAAGGGCAACCATCGCAAGGCTCACCACCATGAGGTAACTCGCCAAAACGACTGGAAATGTCCGCCAATAAATACGTGGTGTCATGCTATGATAGAGATCTTTTCGGTGGTTGATATAAGCAAGGATGAAGGTCACAAAGGCCGCTGCATTTGCAATCACAAGACTCCCTGTCGCAATGGAAAGGTTGCCAGACATCGGGATAACATGCGGATGCAAAATCAGGGCAACGCTCAAAAAAATAACCGTCGCAATCACCGTCGGTAGTAAGAACCAACGTGGGGCGTAATCACTTGTATGACGTTGCGAACGAGCTTTTATGGTAAAGCTATCACGTGATAGTTCTGTCACTTCGACTTCTTCAGCACCTGGATCAAGATCAAGGCGCATGTAGAGTTCTTTAGGAAGACTAATTTCTTCATCACTAGATTGATCAGTAGATGAAGACGCCTCATTTATCACCTTTCGCAGGCGCTCAAGAAGACCTTTTCTTTTATTTTCAACCGTCTCAGTCATCTTTATACGTAATTTCTAATTTATAATTTCCCAGCTCCTGGGTCCCCTGAAACATGGTGTAGTGCAAAAGTACGCGGCACTCCTCCGTGAAAACCTCGTACCATTTGGTCAGAATATCAAGGGTTCCTAGACCCTGATATTGATTTTGCGTGGTTTTGTCAGGCACATAGCGCATGGTGGTTGGAAAATCGCCGTAGCGCGTCATCACAAGTTCCGTTTCGTCAAATTTGACAAGAACCTTTTCTTTATCTGTATTCTCAAATGTTAACCAAGTCTTACCGTCAATGAGCTTGGCGTCCCCGTCAAACTCCTCTGTCAGATGTTCATGCTGGTTGTCAATACTAATTTGATTGTCAAAAATAATCTTCACCCTTTTATTTTAACACGAAAAAGGCTATAATGAAAGTATGAGCTTTACTGACAAAGTCTTTCGTGACCCCGTTCACGGCTATATTCATGTCGAAGATGAAATCATCTACCAACTCATCAACACCGCAGAGTTTCAACGTTTAAGACGTATCAAGCAGCTAGGCACCTCATCATTCACCTTTCACGGAGCGGAGCATTCGAGGTTTAGTCATTGTTTGGGTGTTTATCATATTGCAAAGACCATCACGGATTATTTCACAGAGTCGAGTTTTATTTTTTGGAACCCCGAGGAAAATCTCGTCACGCAGTGTGCGGCGCTTTTGCATGACGTCGGGCACGGCGCCTATTCACACACCTTTGAGCATTTGTTTGAGACCGACCATGAGGCCATCACGCGCGAAATCATTCGCTCGGAGAAAACCGAGATTGGTCAAGTCTTGCGCCAAGTCTCGCCTGATTTTCCAGATAAAGTCGCCAGTGTCATTGCGCATGAATATCCCAATCCACAGGTCACAGCACTGATTTCTTCGCAAATTGATGCCGACCGCATGGACTATCTCCTGCGCGATGCTTATTACACAGGCGCTGTCTATGGGAACTTTGATATGACGCGGATTTTGCGCTTTATCACACCGATTGAAAATGGCATTGCTTTCCGGCAAAATGGCATGCATGCCGTCGAGGACTACATCGTGAGCCGTTATCAGATGTACATGCAGGTTTATTTCCACCCCGCGTCACGTGCCATGGAAGTCTTACTAAATCTTCTTCTTAAGCGTGCAAAATTCTTATACCCTAGCCACAAAACCTATTTTGAGAGCACCTCGCCACGCCTTGTCCCATTTTTTGAAGGAACTTGGGTTTTACCAGACTACTTGCATCTCGATGATGGTGTAACCAACACCTATTTCCAGACTTGGGAGACGTCAGACGACAAGATTCTTTCAGACCTCGCCACTTTTTACATCAATCGTCGCGTTTTCAAGTCTGTCAAAATTGATGGACCTTCTGACAAGCGCTTGTCAAATTTGACAGAACTTGTAGAAGCCGCCGGATTTGATACAGACTACTACACAGGCATTCATAATAACTTCGACCTGCCCTATGATGATTACAATCCTGAGACCTCGCGCACGCCAATTATGATTATGGATAAAAAGCTCCAACTCACAGAACTCTCGAAACTTTCACCCCTCGTCCAAGCCCTCACAGGCGAACGTTTCGGCGATTCCCGCTTCTACTTCCCCAAGGAAATGCTCGAAAACTCAGTCTTTACAGATTATCTCCAAAAGGAAGACCTACACTCTTAGAAAGGTTCAAGTACACTGCTTGCTGAGTGACTGTTTCATCTAGTGCTTGGACTTGCGTCCAAGTAAATAAACACAAGATTCATCTGTCATCATCAAGCAGAACATGTACTCTCACACACTCATTATGATTAAAATGATTGCCATTGACCTCGACGGAACCCTTTACGCACCAGGTGGCGTGATTCTGCCTGAAGTAAAAGTTGCCGTCGCGAAAGCCAAAGCCCAGGGCACCAAAATCGTCATCTGCACAGGTCGGCCCTTGCCTGGTTTTTCAAAGACCCTCGAAGAGCTCAATCTCGTAGAAGACGGCGACATCGCGATTTCGAACAACGGCGCCCTCGTTCAGTACACCAAGACGGGCGTTGTGCTCTCCCATTTCCCGCTCACGGGCGACGATTGGCTCGACATGGAAGTTGCGGCACGAAAAGCTGGTCTTCACATCCATGCGATTACCGCAGATGGTGTCTACACGCCGAACCGTGACATCGGCAAATACACCGTCCACGAAGCAACCATTTGCGACATGCCCCTTTACTACCGCACGGAAAGCGAAATCGGCAAGCTCGAAATCGCCAAAGTCATGATGGTTGATGAACCCGACGTCCTCGATAATGGTATCGCCTACCTCCCCTTCGAGCTCTTTGAGACCTATACCATGGTCAAATCCACCCCCTACTATCTCGAACTCATGAATAAAAAAGCCTCTAAAGGCAACGCCGTCAAGGCACTCGCTGAGAAACTCTATCTTGACCTCGAGACCGAAGTCATGGCGATTGGCGACGAAGAAAATGACCGCTCCATGCTCGAAGCCGTCGGCTTCCCCGTCGTCATGGAAAACGGCAAAGAAGCCCTCAAAAAAATCGCAAAAGAAGTCACGAAACCCAACACCGAAGCCGGCGTCGCCTACGCGATAGAGCAGTGGGTGTTAAACTAAAAAATTCACAAGCAAGCTTATATGGTTTGCTTTTTATTTTTTGATACAATAAAAAGAAAGACTGGAGTCCTCATGACCAAAAATCTTTACTTCGAGCGCAAGCTCTTGAGCATCAAAGGCAAAGCCACCATCACAGACGAGGCTGGCAACGTCGTCTATCAGACGGAAAACAAAATCTTTAGCCTTCGTCCGACCTTTTATATCCAGGATGCCTCGGGCAATACGGTTGCGACGATTACGGGGAAGGCTGTCTCACTCTTGCCCAAGTTTTTCGTCGAGATTGACGGGCGCGAAAAAGTAACCATTACCAAGAAAATCAGTTTCTTAAAGCCCAAGTATGAGATTGACGGCGCTGGTATTACGGTCAATGGAAATTATCTCGATATGAACTTTGAAATTCTCAAAAACGGCGCCAAAATTGGGCAGATTGACAAAAAATGGGTGTCCATCAAGGACAAGTACCAGATAGAGGTTGATGATGAAAGCGAAGAGCTCCTCGTCCTCGCTATGGTCCTCACCGTCGATTTCATCAAAGAGCAAGAACGACGCGCTGCTACAAATTAACAAAAAAGACTTCCGCACGGAGGTCTTTTTACTTTTCATCCTCTGAGTGATGTTTCCCCGCAGCAATTGCTTGTGCTTCAGTCATGGTGACAACATTGGCACGGTTTGTATCAGACGGCATATCATTTTCATTGTACCAATAGGCATTTGACTTGCCTTTACTTGCGACATAAACCACACGCTTGCTTGTAGCAAAATTACTATCTGCGTTTGTAGCTTGTGAGGACTTCGATGCACTTGTAGCACTTGCTTGTGAGCTTGTGACGGTTGCTTTCCCCGTCTGGATGCTTGCAAGCCCTGTCGCATAGTTTATCGCCACGCCAGGCTCAACATTTGGCACAAAAACATTAAAGCTCACATCATTCCCAATACCCTTTGCCTCAATCTCCGAACCACTTGGGACAATATTATTCCCATCATAAACTGGCTGCACACTATATTCAACCGTCTCTCCAGATTTAATGGCGTCGCGCACAATCCCTTCATAGTAATTTTGCCCATCGCCTTGCGAGCCACCGTCAGCCTGATTCGCCCAGGCGGTCTGGCTGGAAATGTTATCAGGATTCGCCTCCGAAGCATCAAAACCTGGCAAATTCCCAACGAGTGCATAACCCAGCGAGTGTCCACGGTTATACAGTTCACTATAAGGACTTGAAAGGAGCTTCATCTGGTGCCAACCGGGCGGATCAATGGTTGACGAGTTCGAGTGGCCGTCCGATGAAGTCTGACTGCGGTTTGAACCTTGATAAGTGCTGTGATTGAGGAGCGCTACCGCTTTTTGGAGTTGCTGATTTGCTGCAATAGGGGGCTCTTTTGCATAGGCCTTCGTCGTGGATGTTACCGTGATGTTCGGGTCATTATTTGCCACGATAAACGAGCCATTGCCATTGTAGCTGACTTGCCCACCAAGTTGTTTTAAGACACTAGGAGTTAAGACCGACTCACAAAGCGATTCTGTGGGTTCTTTATCCTGCACGCTGCCGTAATCCACATCCGCTTCTTTCGTTGCCGTTTTCGGCGCGACTGAAATCACAGAGCTTGTCGGCTCTTTGTGACCATTCGGTTGTTCTTGCGTAGTTGTCGCACTACAACCTCCGAGTAGCATGAGACTAGCTAAAATAGGTAGTATTTTTTTATACATCATAAAATGGATTTGTATTCTCCTTGGACGCCACAACTTCAAGCGTTGTCACTTCTCGCAATTTTGTAGCCACCAGTGGCACAAACAATCTTTCCATATAATGTCCTGGATCAATTGCAAGAAGCCCACTTGAGAGCATATCATGCGCCGTATGGTAATAAATATCCGCCGTGATATAGACGTCAGCCCCAGCTTCACGCGCCTCCCGCCAGAAATTCCCACCGGAACCACCACAAATCGCGACACGAGAGATTTTTTGCTCGAGGCTATGATCGTACGTCACCGTGCGTAAGCGTTCTTGCCCAAAACCTTGCTTCACTTTATCTGAAAATTGTGCGACTGTCTGCATCTCAACGTTCCCAATCCGACCAAGTCCTTCGTCGTTAAAGTTTTCCACATCCTTTATGTCCAGCAGCTCACAAAAGTAGTCGTTCAAGCCGCCTTGCAAAATATCAATCCCCGTATGGCAAGTATAAACAGCAATATCATGCTGCACAAGCTCACGAACAATAGCCTCTTGAGAATCGGCATCTGTCATCCCAGCTAAAGGCCGAAAAATCACCGGGTGTTTGGCTAAAATCAGTTGGCAATCTTTTGCAATCGCCTCAGCCACCGTCTGCTCCCGAATATCAAGTGTCACAAGAACACGTGAGATTTCTTGATTCAATGACCCTATTTGCAAACCGACAGGATCATCTGCAAGTGCTAAATCTGCAGGGCACCAACTTTCATAAGCTTTTATAAAATCAGCGACGTTCACTCAATACCTCCTCAATTTTCTTTTTTTCGGCTTCTAATTCTGTCTGAAAATGCAGGCTTTGGATCTTTTCAATTTCAACCAGACCTTTCTGCCATTTCTTTTCAAAGACAGGCCCCGCAAGGTTTTTCCCAAAAGTCAACTCTTTATCGCTCAAGACTTCTTCCCCACGCTGGTACACCATAAGCTCATAAATCTTGCCCTTATCTTCTAAAATTTCTTCCTGAGCAATCATCCAGTCATGTTCCATGAGCCATTTGCGCAGTTCTGCTTCTTCGTTATTAGCCTGCAAAATCAATCGCTTTAGACCATCGAGCGGTCCTCGCTCTAAAATCTCTGAAATGAGAACCCCGCCCATGCCAGCAATGACTACTGTATCCACCCCATCTTCAGCTTGCAAGACCGACAGTCCATCTCCCAGCCGAACCTCAATCCCTGAAATTTCTTGACAAGCCTCTTGTGCAATCTCAAAAGGTCCTTTTGCGACCTCCCCAGCAACAACAAAGTCAGAGACAGCATTTTCCACCAACCAAATGGGGAGTTTTGCATGGTCACTCCCTATATCTGCGACACGAGCGCCTTGAAGCACCTGATTAGCCACAGCCTGCAAGCGCTTAGACAGCTTCATATTTCCCATCCCATTGGCAGATGTCAAAGACTGGACAATCCGCACATTTCGGCTTTTTCGCCGTACAATGATAGCGCCCAAAAAAAATGAGCTGGTGATGAGCTTTAATCCAACGATTTTTTGGAATCGTTCGCATGAGTTTTGCTTCCACATCTCCCACGGTCTTATTCCAAGCGACAAGACCCAAGCGCTTTGTCACTCGATCGACATGGGTATCCACCGCAATCCCAGGCACTCCAAAAGCTTCTGCTGCCACGACATTTGCGGTTTTAACTCCCACACCAGGAAGCTTCACAAGCTCTCCCTTATCTTGTGGTACTTCTCCACCATAGCGCGCCACAAGCATCTGGCTAGCTGCAACAATGTGCTTCGCCTTTGTTTTATAAAGACCAATCGTTTTGATATAACTCTCTACTTCCGTTAAATCCGCTTGTGCCAAGTCCTCAGGCTCAGGATAGCGTGCAAATAAAGCAGGCGTCGCTTTATTCACCCCGACATCCGTCGTCTGTGCAGAAAGAGACACCGCCACTAGCAAATGAAAAGGCGTATCCCAATTCAGCTCCCCATGCGCATCTGGAAAGAGAGCTGCGATTAAATCGAGCGCCTCTAAAAATTTACTTTTGCTCAGCATTCCACGGCCCATCTATAGGAATAAAGAAACTCTCACCCGTTTCACTTGGCGCCATCGCCTCCTCACGCTCCAGACGCTTATCTGCCACATCTGCAGCTGTTTTCACACCGTCTTGCGCCCAATTCCTTAAAATCGCACGAATATAATTGAGATTCACCTTACGGTTTAACACTGCTTCACGTAAGGCTTCGCGAATCAAGGCTGCATCATACTTATCTTTTTCAAGCCACGAGCGGATTTCCTCCATCTGAATGGGCGACATCATTCCCATTTCAGCCTCAAAGTCTGCTACAAGCGCTTGTAAAGCACCTCCAGATACCTTACTCATGATTTCGGTATTTTCTACATCGTCATTTTCTAATAACTGATCTAACTTTGCAAAGGCAGGGCTTGCATCATAGCTCATTTCATTCCCGAAAAGTTCGATTTTCAGTAAGCCCTGAGCCGTCAGACGACTGATCGCACCGTTTACCTCAGCAACTGTCATCCCCACGCTCTCTGCAATCTCAGATGGTGCAATCTGTGGATTACTATAGCAAAAAGTCCACATCAAAAACGCATCTGCCGTTTCAAAAACAGCTGCAAAATGCATCAACATTGCCTGGGGTAATACCAAAGGCCGATTCTTATATTCTTCTTGAAAGTTCATTTCTCTATTTTACCACAATGCTTCAGGCAATTCAGCTTAAAGTCCCAAGTCTTCTAAGGCAGACATCGTTTCAAGAAGCGCCTCCTCAAGTGCTGCATTCTCTTTTTCCAGACGATCAAGCGTATGTTGCCAATCACCCAAGAGCTCATAATCATTCGGATTTTCCGCCATTTCTGCGGTAATCTCAGACTCTTGCTGATCAATCGCTGCCAATTTTTCCGATAAATCCTCAATCCGTCTGGTCAAACGCCTTTCCTCAGCTTTCAGCGCTTTGTCATCCGCTCGAGTATCCACTTTTTCAGATTTCACAATTTCAGTGTTTACTACTCCTAGCGCCTCTTCTGCTTTTTTCTCTAGGTAATAATCATAGTTTCCAAGATAGAGGCGACATCCATCTTTTGAGAGTTCCAAAACCTGCGTGGCCACCCGATTGATGAAATAGCGGTCATGTGAGACAAACAAAATGGTTCCTTCAAAATCAATCAAGGCATTTTCAAGTACTGCCCGCGAGTCTATGTCCAAATGGTTTGTCGGTTCATCCAGTACAAGAAAATTATCATGCGCCATGGAGAGCTTTGCTAATAGCAAGCGTGCTTTTTCCCCACCTGATAGCATCCCAACCGTTTTTTTCACATCTTCCCCACTAAAGAGAAAATTCCCAAGAACCGTCCGGATTTCTACCTCGGGTAACAAACGGTGCGCATTCCACAGCTCATCTAAGACGGTATTTTTAAGTCCAAGACCCTCTTGCGCCTGATCATAATAACCCACCATCACATTGGCACCAAGTTTAACAGTTCCCGCCTTCAGAGGTATTTCGCCTAAAATCGATTTCAAAAAAGTCGTTTTGCCAACCCCATTTGGACCTACCACGGCAACAACCTCTCCTCGCTTGAGATCTAGCGAGACGGGTGCCGCTAAGACTGTGTCATAACCCAGAGCAGCTTCTGAGACGAGCAATACGTCATTACCCGAGCGCTTTTCTGCTTCAAAGACAAGATGTGCAGATTTCTCTTTCCCAGAAGGCGCATCCAGTCGCTCCATTTTTTCAAGCCTTTTTCGCCTGGACTGTGCCATTTTTGTTGTCGAAGCACGGGCTAGATTGCGCGCGACATAGTCTTCTAACGCATTGATTTCTTTTTGTTGTTTGTCAAAAGCTTTCGCTTCACTTTCCAACTGCACAGCCTTTTGCGCAAGATAAGCCGAGTAATTCCCAGAAAAACGAGTCAGTTTCCCCTGTGCAAGTTCAAGCGTCTCTGTCGTCACCTGGTCTAAAAAATAGCGGTCATGGCTTACCATAAGAAGTGCCCCAGCATAGCTTTTGAGATAACCTTCCAACCAGCTCAAAGTCGCAATATCCAGGTGATTTGTCGGCTCATCCAACACCAAAAGGCTTGGCTTTTCAAGTAGCATTTTAGCAAGGGCTAACCGCGTCTTTTGTCCCCCAGAGAGATCAGAAATGTTCTGTTGCCACATGCTTTCAGGAAATTGAAAACCATTTAAGACAGACTTGATTTCCGCTTCATACTGATAGCCTCCTTTGGTACGAAAGGACTCCTGCATGTTATCATAACGAGTCAGCGCTTCCTCTCCCCCGTCTGCAAGTGTTAAAGCTAGATTTTCAAGCTCTTTTTCAAGTTTCTTTAACTCTATAAAGACACTCTCCATTTCATCAAAGATAGTTTTTTCTGAAGAGAGACCTGTATCTTGTGCCAGATAAGAAAGGGTTAAATCACGCGCCTGGATGAGCTCTCCTTTTGAGGGTTCTTCTTCTCCCACAATTATTTTTAATAGTGTTGACTTTCCCGCACCGTTGCGTCCAACAAGCGAAATTCTAGCCTTGTCAGCTATTGCAAAGTTCACATTCTCAAAAAGAACATCTCCGCTAAAGTCCCTTGCCAAGCCATTTCCCTGTAAAAGTATCATGCTTTTATTTTATCATAATCTATCTAGGGCTAGCTTTGTTGAAAATTTCACATTTTTTTGTTACAATAGTCACAAAGAAAGGGGACTTATGGTAGAAAAAGTAGATTACAATAATCTGCCCAAGGCAACCATCAAACGTCTTCCGCAGTATTATCGATTGTTCAAGCAATTACTTGACGAAAATACGACCCGCACCAACTCCCGAAAAATCTCAGAAACGATTGGCATTGATGCGGCTACTGTACGACGTGACTTTAGCCTATTTGGTGAATTGGGACGACGTGGTTATGGCTACGATACCAAGATTCTTCGCGAGTTCTTTGCGCATCTCTTGGGTAACGACGTTGATACTTATATTGCACTTATTGGCGTCGGGAATCTTGGGCATGCTTTGCTCCACTATCCCTTCCAACGACGTAATCGTCTTCAAATTGTGCAAGCCTACGATGTTGCCTCAAATCCACTCGTCGGAACCACATCAGACTCTGGGATTCCAGTCTATGACATTGCAGACATCAAAAGTCATCTTGAAGAAGATCACATTGAAACTGCTATTCTCTCGGTCGATACTCCCCATGCACAAGAGGTCGCAGATGTCCTAGTCGCGGCTGGTATCAAAGGCATTCTAAACTTTACCCCTGTTTTTCTACAAGTTCCAGAGCACATCCACGTCCAGTCCATTGACTTAACTAAGGAACTGCAAACCTTAATCTTCTTTACCATCAACGATATTCGCATTGAAAGCGATAATGATTAAGCACTCAAAAAGCCCTCGTATGAGGGCTTTCGTTTACTCTGCTTTTTCAGGAGTTTCTTCTTTTTTGTCTTCCTCAACAACGACTGTCGTATCATTGCCTTTATTAACAATCACAATCTTATCTTCAATGACGTCTGCTACAAGTTCCTTATTTTCAGGGTGCTCAATGAAGAAGTCGGCGATTGGATCTTCAATATTATCCTGAATCGTGCGACGCAATGGACGCGCACCCATCTTCGGATCGTAGCCTAGATCAACAAGTTTTTCTTTTGCAGCCTGTGTCACTTCCAAATGAATCTCATTTTTGGCAATCTGACGATTGACATCTTCGAGCATCAGATCCACGATGTGCATGAGGTTCTCTTTAGATAAGGCATTGAACTCGACAATCGCATCAAAGCGGTTCATGAACTCAGGGCTAAAGAAATCGCCCAGCTGGTCTAAGACGCTATTGGTACGGCCTTCATGCGCCGCACCAAAGCCTACGTTGGCTTCAGACTTACCAGTACCCGCATTACTCGTCATAATAATGAGCGTATCTTTGAAGGATACCGTGCGCCCCTGGCTATCTGTCAAGCGACCATCATCCAAGATTTGTAAGAACATGTGCATGACGTCTGGATGGGCTTTTTCAACCTCATCCAAAAGAATGACAGAATACGGATTGCGACGGACTTTTTCGGTCAACTGACCCGCTTCATCGTAGCCGACATATCCTGGAGGAGCACCAACAAGCTTTGCCACGCTGTGTTTCTCCATGTACTCACTCATGTCAAAGCGAATCATACTATCTTCTGAGCCGAAGAGTTCTTTAGAAAGTTGCTTGGCAAGTTCTGTTTTCCCAACGCCCGTAGGCCCCACAAAGAGGAAACTACCAATTGGACGATTTGGTTTGCCCAAGCCAACGCGCGAGCGACGGACGGCTTTAGAAATCTTCTCAATCGCCTCATCTTGACCGATGACATTAGCTTTCAAGTCATTGGCAAGGTTGATAAGTTGTGTTTGTTCTTTTTCTTTGAGGTCGCCAACTGGGATATTCGTCTTTTGCTCAACAATCGCCTCAATCGTCTTTTCATCAATGACTGGCGTATCTTCATCCGTAACATCTTGTGTTTGTAACTCTTTGAGTTTGTCAATCTGGTCGCGCAAATTAGCTGCTTTTTCATAGTCTTCATTCTGCAGAGCTTCGTTCTTCTCAGCTTCTGCTTTTTGAAGACGTTCTTTGACGGCTTCACTATCAACAAACTTCAGGGTTAAGTTTTTCTTGGAGCCTGCTTCATCAAGCAAATCAATGGCCTTATCTGGCATGAAACGATCTTGGATATAGCGGTTTGAAAGGACAGCTGCTGCTTCAATGGCATCGTCTGTGTATTTCACATGGTGATAATCTTCGTAGCGTTTTTGAATCCCCTTTAAAATCGTAATTGTCTCTTCAACGGATGGTTCATCAACTTGGACAGGTTGCATACGACGCTCAAGGGCAGCATCTTTTTCAATAATGCGATATTCGTTAAGCGTTGTGGCTCCGACGAGTTGAAGTTCGCCACGTGCCAAAGCAGGTTTTAGGATATTGCCGGCATCCATGTTGCCATCGCCTGCAGATCCCGCACCTACAATCTCATGGATTTCATCAATAAAGAGAATGACATCCTTGCGTTTACGGATTTCATCCATGAGTTTTTTCATGCGCTCTTCAAACTGACCACGAATCCCTGTTCCCTGTACGAGACTCACGACGTCCAGTCGGATAACCGAGCGATTTAAGAGTTTTTGTGGGACGTCACCATCGACGATTTTTTGAGCCAAGCCTTCGACAACAGCTGTTTTACCAACCCCAGGTTCTCCAATGAGGACGGGGTTGTTCTTCGTACGGCGGTTGAGGATTTCGATCACACGGCGAATCTCATCATCTCGCCCGATGACAGGATCAATCTCTCCGCGTTCTGCTTGTTTCGTAACGTTAATCCCAAACTCACCCAAAAGACCTTTGTCTTTTTTTGGGGGTTGTCCGCCTCGTCCACCTGCCTGAGCTGCGGGACCTTGAACTTGGTCTGGCTGTGGTGCGCCAAAGTTACCAAAGAAATTTTCAAATGGATTAAAACCCTGAGGTTCCTGGCCTTCAAGGTTAAAGAAAGCCTCTTGGCCACCAGACTTCATAATCTGGTAGCAGTTTTGGCAGAGATCTGTCTGTTTCTTTTGGCCATTGACATTCGTGTAGAGATGTATTGTGGCCTCATTGAGATTGCAGTTTTGGCACAATCTCCGATTATTTGCTTCTTCAAACATAGTAGTTACCTCCTGTTATGGTTACTATTATAGGATATGACCCTTTATCAAAGCTCAAGTCTGAGAGTTCAATGAGAAAGTTTGACCAAATTTGACCTTTGATGTTTTTATTATAACGCATTTTATTTTAGATGTCAAGAAAGAAAACTCGGCTAGAAAACCAGTTGTATCAAGGCTAGAGAAAGTACGCCCACAATCACAACCATAAAGAGATTCTTGCTTAGAATAGCTGCAAGGGCGGTAGGAAGACTAGCTGCGAGATTGGGCCAATTCACGGACGGGAGATGCCCAAGGTGTTGCGTAAAACAAGCGGAGAACCAAAGTGCGCTCATGATAACGATAGGTACAAAGCTAAGAAAATCCACTAGCCACTGTGGGAGTGCCATTTTCTTAAGTAATACAAAAGGAAGTATACGCGAAAGCCAGGTCACGAGGGCGCTGCCAAGGATTGTCAAAAGCAAGATTTTAGTGGAAGCCATGCTTGACCCCCAGTCCAATCGCGCAAGCCATGAGGGTCACAGCAAGTACCAGAAAATTTGCAGGAATGACTATCAGACCCAGGATGTAGAGTGCAAGCGTGAGCACAACCATTGTGCCTTGGAGTTTCAACGTCATAGACTTGTCAGCAGCCATTTGCCCAAAAAGAAGACCAATGAACATCGCAGTCATCGCAAAACCAAGGCCTAGCTGGTAGGGATTCGTGATGAGGGAGCCCGCCAGTGCGCCAATCAAGGTTGAGACGTTCCAGACAAGATAAGCCAGTGTGTTCGACGCAGAAAACCACGAGAAACTGAGCTGTCCACCCGTCAGATTGCGTTTATTCATGCCAAGGGCAAAAGACTCGTCGGTCAAAAGCGTGCCAATCCAGATGTTGCGCCAAATGGATTCTTCTTTGAAATAGCCGGCCGACGTCATCGCCATGAGAATCATGCGGGAATTTACCAGAAAAACGGCGAGAATGATGGAAAGAGCGGGGCTTTTACTTGCCAGCATGGCGACCATGATAAACTGGGCAGACCCCGCGAATACGACCGAGCTCAGCATGAAAATCGCCCAGAGAACAAGGTTTGAGGCGTGTGCGACAATGCCAAAGGCGATGCCAATGCCGATATAGCCAAAAACAGTCGGGAGCGTGTCATGGATACCTGCGCGGAATGAAAGGTCTGCGTTCATTGGGGAAATTATAGCACAAAAGTAAGCATAGAAATCTCGCAGAAAAATAAAAGCCCATCTAAGATGGGCTAAGGCGTCAATCTGGGAGGCCAAGTAGAACAGAGCGAACTTGTGCCTGTGTCTGGGCTGCGAGTTGTGCGAGAATCGCATCATGAGGATCTGTGACAGACTTTGTAAAGACTGTATCAGAAGTCTCCTGAGCAGGGGTGCTAGCTGATAGAGAAATGTTTCCTTGTAAGTTAAGTGTCTTTCCTACACCGGCTGCAAGTTTTACAAGGAGGGCATCTGCGTCAGAAGGGGATAATACTGGTGTATAACCGCTTCCTTGAGAGAGTCCTCTCACGAGAGCTGCCAATTTGGCATCTGCGTCTGATTGTGTGCCAGCTGGGATAAAACCGACAGATTGGTGGATGAGACTGGCTAGGAGTGAGTCCATCCGGTCTTGATTTGGATCTTTTGCTGGTGTCTCCGAGGCAATCTGGTAAATAGATTGACTATCAGACTGACTAGTTGCGGGAGCTGTGCTGTTAGAAGTTGTCAGGTTATCCGACGGCGTAGTGCTATCTGATGTAATAGCGTTATCTGTACTGTCTGAGTTTGTAAGACTCTGAGAGTTTCCAGTACTTTCTGAACTATTTGTACTCTGGGAGTTACTAGTACTCTCAGAATTCTCTGCACTTTGAGAATTTCCTGTGCTTTCAGAAGTGTTCGTACTTTGAGAGTTATCCGTACTCGTCGATGTACTTGTTATATCATCAATCACAACGGTAACTTTTGCTGTTGCCGTCACTGGGGACGATTGAAATGCGCCGCCTATAGCTGTTTCAACGATCGAACCATCCGACCGGACAGCATAACTATTGACAGCATCATTTAGATTTGCTGAGAGGCCTGGAATGGTATAAGTCACTTCGTAAGTGCCGGGAGTAAGCCAACCGATATTGTCACTTTCTGAGACTTGATCTTGAGGGATTGCGCTGCCATACTCATCTGTTGCTGAGACAAAGGTATTGGCAAATTGCCAAGCAGTACCAGCTGGAATGACTGCTTGGGACAGACCATCTGCGTAAGACGTGTAAGTCGCGTCTTTGACGGTAATCGTTGGAAGCTGGTAGGCTACGAGACTCGTCGCGAGTGAGGCATAAATATCTGCCAAAGTGCCAAAGCCAGACTGATAAGCGGCTACTGAGCTCACCGCAGAGAAAGCATCCGCAAAATAGGACTGTGCAGCTGCACTATCACCTGCCGCATAGGCGCTATTGATACTTTTCGCTGCGGCTACGGTCAAACTACTTATCTCAGCTTGCAAACTGGTTGCCGAAGTCAATAAACCAGAGATATCTGTTGGATAGTTTGAAATGTAGTTTAAGAAAGGACTGTTATTTGCAGTGGCCGATGTATCTGCAGAATTTGCAAGAGCTAAATCTTTGTTAATCTCATCTAGGACGGATGACGCAGTACTAGAAAGTGCAGTAAAGGAGTCAAGGCTTGGTTCTGCATCAGTAAGTGGCACTGAGTCTGGTTCGATGACGTTAAGCTGCATCGTTCCTTGATCAGAAGTCACAGTATAGGTCCCAGGTGATAAGAAGTAATAAGTAGATGAGTCTGCGTCAGTCACGAAATGGAGTGAAACAGAATCTCCACTTGCATTATTAATAACTGACGTTACCCCTTCGTCAGGCGCGTAATTGTAAATTTGTTGTCCCCCATTAAGAGTATCCGCTGTAACAGTAATTGTAGGGGGTGTGGTAGCATCTCCCCAAATAGGGCTTGAAACCACGAGAACTTCTGATGGATTTCCAGACGCATCATTCACTGTATAAGTGCCTGCTTTGAGATAATATACTGGAAATCCCGTAGTACTTTCATACATATTATGTTGATAAACTGTTGTCGCTGTCTGTCCTTGAACTGTAAAGCCAGGCGATGAGTAAGGTGGGTAATAAGCATAAGTATCCGATCCTGGATTTGTTTCAACATATGTCTGATTAACTGTTGCTGAGGAACCTGCAGACGTAGTGCTTGATGATGATGTTGTTGACACTACTACTCCTGGAGACATGACTAATGGTGCGTCCGAGGGAACGATTACTATATTTGTTGAGGAGCTTGCTGAGTCTGATGTCGCTGATTCACTCTGTGTAGATGATTGATTTCCCTCATCTTCAATCGTAACAAAAGGTAGTACTGTGAGTCGATAATGTGTGTTGCTGGCTGAATATATTGTATAGTCGCCGACTGGAAGCGCATAATTTGCACCTTCTTCAGTGTAAGTCCCTGCTCCATTATCAACTGCTGAATATTGAGTCAATGAGACGCTACTCCCAGTTGAATTATCAACAACCTCAGAAATAGTACCATCAGAGGTATTGGTACTTAAATGATAGACCCCTAAAGAATTAGCATTCACCGTAATTCTTTTTTCTGTTAAATCTGAAGAACTTGAAATCACATTACTATTATCAGAAAGTGATGTCGCTGATTCACTCTGAGTAGATGAATCAGGCTCTAACGATGCGATTGACACTGTAGATGTATTATCATCAATATATACAATCGCATGAGATGAAAAAGATGATACAGATACAGATACAGACCCAGCCACTGTGCTAGATGAAGAACTCATATCATTAGATACTGGATGAATTGACGCTTCCAAAGAAGACATCCATTCAGCAGTTGAACTGTCTATATAAGCCGTACTTGATAGACTTTCTGCAGTTTGCGCTAAAGATCCTAATTGAGAATCAGGGGATTGGGTGGGATCTGCACTTGTCGTTATTCCGTTTGAAACAGCACCTACACTTACCGCAGTAAAAACCAATCCTGCAGTAAACAGCCATTTTTTTCCTGATTTCCATGTCCTAAAATTATTTTTTGTATGTAATGCTTTCATTATCCATTTTCCTTTCCGTCAATTAACATATACAACAGATTTACTTGAATCATTAGGTGCATATGGCAGGGTATTCAAGAAATTATGATTTGCTAGAATTAATTTTACGTTTGCAATATCCCTTTCTAAAATAATTTTTCGATTTTTCATATTTTTCCTCTATAATAATAAGTTTTGGTGTTAACTCTATTATAAACTTTTAATCGTTAAAGTCAAGTTTCAGTTTCATAATAATTTTATTTATAAAAAAGAAAAATTTTTACTCAGAAATCGCATAATAATAATAATAATAATAATAATAATAATAATAGGTCCAAGCAATTAAAGTAAATCGTTTTAAACTGTAATTCAGATTATTATGTGAGATTTTATTTTTATTCTAATCAAAAACTTTCGATTTTTTGTAACAAATCGAAAGTTTTTGCGAATAATAAGGTAGGAGGATAAATCCTAAATTCAGATTTATCTTCTGAGCTAATTTTTTGCGGTGACTTCTGCCTACACACTAGTTTAGAAAATGGAGGCAAAGTACACATGACAAAGTGTCAAATTCTTAAGAAAGGTGAGCGGTGTGAGCTTTCTTATCGTGGTGATCGACGTCATCGACATTGTTGTGACGACTATCGACATTCTTCGAAAAGAAAAAGACTAGCTTAGCTAGTCCCCACCAATCACCAAGAATAATTAGCACGCCGCGGTTGACGTCCGCGGTTTTTATGTGCAAACCTTGATGGAGAAATTGTAGCATGAAATGGGGAAAAAGTCAAATCTTAGTGAATGGAAACAGGAGTGCCTGTAGGCATATTTTTTTGGAACCACTGGCTATCTGCGACGGAGAGACGGATACAGCCGTGAGAAGCAGCTGACTTTCCTAGGAGTGTGGCCTGAGAGAGGATATATTGCCCGCTACTATCTGTCGGAACCGAATGAAAAAGATAGATACTGTATTCGTAAAAGCCCGTGGGATAATTGGCCCCTTCACCTTCTGCGCTATTATAAAAGCTTGCAGCACGGTAATCATTGAGCGTGAAATTGCCTGTTGGCGTGGTGCCGTCTTCTCCACCTGAGCTCGCATACATGACATAAATCACTTTAGTATCGGATTTTAGGTAAACGCGTTGCTCACTGAGGCTGACGAATACAGAAAGTTTAGAAAGTTTTGCAACATCTGGATAGGCTTTTAGCATTGAGGATTCACGCCAATACTCACCTGTCATGGGGCGCATCTGGCCAACTTCTGCTTTTGTGGTTGGATCAAAATAATATGTATCGCCATTCACCGTCTGAAAGCCTGTCTCTTGGACATTGTTGTGATAAAAATAAGTCTTGCTAGAACTTGTCACGAGACCGTTGAGAGCGGAAGAACTTGTCGCCATATTGGAGGAGGAAGATTGGGTCGTTGAGTTTTTTGCACCGGCAAGGGTCTGTGAGAGTTTTGGGAGGCCTAAGATAAGGGCAAGCAACAGGACTACCAAAAGAAAGGCCGCAATGAGAATACGGTCATAGTGCCAGTTAGACTTTTGACGTGGGTATTTCACAGGGGTCTTTCCTCCTTCTTTGGCTTTATTTCCTGCCTTTTTTCATCTTTTTCTGGGCACGTTTCATGGCTTGCTTCATGGCGAATTCTGTGGCTTTGCCTTTGAGTCCGCCACCGAGCATGGCTGACATATCAGGAGCTCCCGCTCCACCAGCGCCTGCAAGTGCCGACATATCCATGCCACCCAGCATATCGCCCAAAGCACCCATATCAGGCATCTGGCCGTTTGGCCCGCGTTGTGCACCCATGGCCTTCATGGCTTTTGTCATGTCGCCGTCCATCACAGCCTGCATCATGTCCTTCGACTGATTGAACTGCTTGATGAACTTATTGACATCGACGTAGGAGTTCCCTGAGCCTGCGGCAAGTCTGCGGCGCCGCGCGGGAGAGAGTTCGACTTGCAGAGTCCTTTCAGCGGGGGTCATGGAAAGTACAATCGCTTTTTGGCGGGCAATTTGCTTGTCGTCAATCTGTGCCATGGCAGCATTTGGGAGACTGCCCATGCCTGGCATCATTTTCATGACGGACTCCATGCCCCCCATATTGTTGACCTGATCGAGTTGCTCGACGAAATCGCTATAATCAAAGCGGTTTTCGAGCATTTTTTGCTCAAGTGCTGCAGCTTGCTCTTCGTCATACTGCGCTTGCGTCTTTTCAATGAGGGTGAGAATATCGCCCATACCGAGAATACGGCTCGACATGCGGTCAGGATAGAAGGTCTCAATGTCGGTGAGTTTTTCGCCCGTCCCAGTAAATTTAATTGGTTTGCCTGTGATTTCACGAATGGATAACGCCGCACCGCCACGCGTATCGCCATCAAGTTTTGTGACGACGACGCCTGTGATGTCAAGAATATCGTTGAAAGTCTTTGCCACTGTCGCTGCGACTTGACCCGTCATAGCATCGACCGTGAGGAGAATCTCGGTAGGACGCGCGACTTTTTTGATTTCTAAGAGCTCGTTCATGAGCTTGTCGTCAATCTCAAGACGCCCCGCCGTATCAATGAGGACGTAGTCGTTTTTCGCTTTGTCCGCTTCTTTCAGAGCGTTTTTAACAATCGTCACGGGTGACACATCGGTGCCTTCGTCGTAAACAGGAATCTCGAGTTGCTCGCCGAGGGTCTTCAACTGGTCAATAGCGGCTGGCCGATAGACGTCTCCTGCGACCATGAGAGGCCTTGCATGTTCTTCTTCTTTGAGTTTCTTGGCGAGTTTCCCCGCAAAGGTCGTCTTACCAGCCCCTTGAAGTCCCACCATCATGATAACGGTCGGTATTTTAGGGGATTTCTGAAGTTCGGATTCGCCCCCACCTAGGATTTTCGTGAGTTCTTCATCAACGATGCTGATAAATTGCTGGGTCGGGTCAAGCGCTTCGGAGACTTCGGTGCCAACCGCCCGTTCGCGAATATTTTTAATAAAGGTCCGGACGACAGGCAAAGCGACGTCGGCTTCTAAGAGCGCTGTGCGGATTTCTTTCGTGAGATCCTGGATGTCGTTTTCGGTCAATTTGCGCTTGCCGCGAAGACCTGAAAAGACCTTCTGGAAGCGTTCGGTTAAAGATTCAAATGCCATGCTGTTATTATATCATTTTTGGAAACTAAAAACGGCAATCTTGCCGTTTGATTGGTGGTTTGCCTTAGGCAAAGAAATCTGAGCAACTCAGACTTTTTAGCTTTCAGAGAGGCTCTCAGAAGCCTTATCCATGGCCTCGGAGGCGCTTGCAAAACTGCTCGAAGAGTTACTCGTTGAATAGGCTGCACTCGCAGGTGTTTCACTTTTTTGGCCGCCATTTTTCAAGATATTGTGTAAGAGCACGCCTTTATCCTCAGCAAGAATCGCCAAGACCAGCTTTTGGCTGTCGCTAGCAGCAGCTTTGATGCGACGTTTGTTGTTGGTAATGCTGGTGTTACGCGCGAGCTCAATTGCAAAGCCAAAGGGCGCAAAGAATATGATGAGAAAAGTTAAAATCGGGTGCTCTAGCTCGTCGTCTGTGAGACGGCTAATCACGAGGAACCACAGGATTGTCCAAATGATATGTAAAATAATGCCTAGAAAAATGAATAGGGCGGTGAATTTGAAAAATTGGTTGAGTAAATCGTTTAACATAGTGTCTCCTTTTATGAATTGATGCGAGTAAATGCAGTTGTTATGGGGAAGTTTGCGTTCTGGCCGCTTGTAATGGCGATACGGTCTTCGCTAGAGGTGTTGTTTGCTGGTGTCTCAGGGCTATTGAAGGGGAGTTTTCCTGCGGGGAGAAACTCAATGGCTACAAAAGCGTCTGGAATCGAGCTGTAGAGGGCAAGATAGTTCGTCCCGTAATGAGCAGGGTTGGGCGGGCTAATCTTGAGCGTTTGTTGATAATAGGGGGCGCCTGCTGTGAGGGAAGTTCCCCGAACGCCAGGGACAGTCTGCGGGGTGCCGTTTTGTGTGTTAAGGCTTGGGATTGAAAGTTTGAGACCTGTCAGAGTTGCTGCAGTTGTACCTTGCATTTTAATGGCAGGAAAAGCTTGCGTTGTAATCGTTGAGCTGGTAATGTTCAAGGTTTCTCCAGCAGGATTCTTCCAAGTACCCACAAGGCTTGTGAAGTTCCCTTTTTCAATCTGTGTAAGGTCCATGGCAAGGCTTGCGACTTGAGTTCTATAGCTTGCAAGGAGTGTTGAAATCTTGCTTTGGTAGGTCTTTAGCTGGTCACTTGTGGTTACGGTACCAGTTTCCTTGGTAATGCGATTATCAAGTGCTGTGAGCGCGGTGGTTGCAGCGTTTAACTTGCTTTTATCGGTAATGCTGTGAAGATTAGTGAGGGTGTTTTCTGAGAGAATCTTGTCATAGTCGGCTAGGATAGAAGACTTGTCTTTGTTGATAGTACTCTGGTAGGTCGCTGCGAGCTTTTTGTCTTGGGAGGTCTTTGTTGGAAGAGCGCCTGCGCTAAGTTCCAGGAGCTTTAAGGCATTGATTTTGTCTGTATCTGTTTTGGCAGAGCTAAAGCCATTTTGAAGCTGAGCAAGTGTCGTTTGGGCTTTGGAAGTTGCTCGTTGCTCTGAAGCTGCCGTTTTGGCGGCTTGTCCCATGTTTTTAGCCAGTCCAATGCCTATGACAGCTGCAATCAAGACAAAAAGACCTGCTAGGGCAATGAGAATTTTGTGAATCGTCTTCATCGGCAAGTCCTTGGCTGTTTGGCTATTCTGAAATACGTCATGTGGTCATTATATCAAATTTGACAGGGTTTGTCAGCTTTTGACAGTGACTTCCTGGGATGTTTCAACATCATCTGGCACATCGTCAAATTTGACAGAGACAATTTTGGAGACGCCTGCATCCAGCATGGTTACGCCATAGAGGACGCGAGCTGCTTTCATCGTGCCTTTGCGGTGGGTCACGACAATAAATTGGTTGCTGGAGTCAAAGTTGTTCATGTAATCGCCGAAGCGTTTGACATTGGCCTCATCGAGGGCTGCTTCAACCTCATCCAATACGACAAACGGGACAGTGCGGACGCGCAAGATGGCAAACAGAAGGGCTAACGCGGTCAAGGCTTTCTCGCCACCTGACATGAGTGAAAGGCTCGCGAGCTTTTTCCCTGGTGGCTGAACATTGATTTCAATACCTGCTGTGAGGAAGTCTTCTGTCGTGAGCTCCAAATCTGCTTCGCCACCTGCAAACATCTGGCGGAAAGTCAGTTGGAAGCTTTCGCGAATGGCTGTGAAGGCTGTTTCAAAGCGCTTGCGGACTTCATCATCCATGCTGTTGATATTGGTGAGAAGAAGGGATTTTGCCGCATCCAAATCTGCTTTTTGGCTAGTGTAAAGCTCGTAGCGGGCATTGACCTCGTCAAACTGGGCAACAGCTTCAAGATTGACGGGACCTAAGGCCCGAATCTGGCGTTCCAAGTCGCGCAGTGTCTTTTCAGCATTGGGAAGATTCTCCGGGGAAATGAGCTTAGACGTGTGTGTATCGGCTTCCGTTGTGAATTCTTGCGTGGCTTGAACGGTACTTTGTGGCGCAGCGGAGGCTGGTGTGGCTTTCTGTGCAGATGCGCTGTCAAAGCGTGATTCGTCTGTATTTGGATTTTCAGAGTTTTCTGAAGTCTGTGGATGCGTGAGTTTCGTGCGTGCAGCCTCGTAGGAGAGTTGGTGTTCCTCGCTCAGACGCTGCTGATAAGTACGAAGCTGCTGCTCAAGCTGCTCAAGTTGGAGTTCAAGGCGTGTTTTCTGCGTGGTTAAGGTCTCACGTTCTGTGAGAGAGGACGCATTGTGGGTCTCGAGATCTTCTAATTGGGCTGAGAGGTCGTCGCGTTCCATACGGAGACTGACTTGGCGAACTTGGGAGGCTGTTAGCTTTGATGTGGCCTCTTCGAGCTGCGCAGCAAGGTTCGTTTGAGACTCTACATGGACTTCTGTCGTTGCTGTCAAATTTGACAGAGCTTCGATTTCCGAGGAAAGCTGCGTGAGGGCTTCAGTTAGACGCGCTTGTTCCATAGCCGCATGGTCTCGTTCGGATTTGGCCTCGGTTTGAGCAACCTTGGCAGCTGTCCAATCGCTCTGTTTCTGGGCTTTGAGTGCAGTAATTTCAGAGGCATTGCTGCGGACGCGGTCGAGTTCCTCATTGAGCGTTTCTTTCTTTTCAGAAATCACAGCAAGTTCTTGGTTTGTCGCTTCATTTTCAGCAGCGAGCGTCTTCAAGCGTTCAGAATCTTCGTGGCCTGCGGATAAGGCTAATAGCTCTTCCAAATCCTTGACGGTCTGCCGCAAGTTATCTCGCTTTAGCTCCGCTTCCTTTTCACTCAAGCGTTTCTGTTCGCCTTCCTCCCGCAATGCGATAAGGGACGCGGCAAGTGCCGTCTGTTTTTTAGACAGCTCCTGGCTTTGCTGTTCAAGTTCAGAAAGCTCTGCCTTTGCTTGCACAATCTGGTTTTGCAGGTTTTCAATCTCAGCTGTCGTGAAGGTCGTTGAGTTTTTCCCACGTGAGCCGCCAGCGTAAGAGCCACCAGGATTGATTTGTGTCCCGTCGAGCGTAACGATACGCACGTTAAAGCCCATGTTCCGTGCGATTGCAGAGGCATGATCCCCATTATCCACGATGAGCGTGGTTCCTAGAAGGCTCGAAATGGCATTTTCTAAGTGGCTGTCAAATTTGACAAGATTCACCGCCAGATCAATAAAGCCAGGCTGCGATTTGACACGATTATAATCTCTGAAATCCCGCGCTTTAATCGTCGTCAGCGGCAAAAAAGTTGCCCGACCCAGGCGCTGGTCTCGCAAATAGGCAATCGCCTGCCTGGCATCATTTTCATTTTCTGTAATAATATTCTGTGCACCCGCGCCCAGAGCAACGTCAAGTGCCGTAGCATACTGCGAATCAAAACGAATCAAATCCCCCACCACGCCAATCATCCCAGAAAGCTTTGTATTCTGCATCACCGCGCGCACACCCGCATACAGATTCGAGTGATTCTCCCGAATCCGCTCAAGGCTTGCCAGCTGGGCTTCTAACTTTTGCAACGCTTCCATCGCAGCAAATTGCGCATTCTGTGCAGCATCCACCTCACCAGAAAGTGCATGATTCTGAGCATCTTGCGCTTGAAAATCAGCCACCAAAGCATCAATCGCCTGAGATAAATTTGCGACTTCTTCTTCAGCCGCCTGTTGCTGCGATTTCGCCAACACTAGTTTTTCTTGATTGGCAGCAGCTTCACTGTCCTCAGCACTCGCACGTTCCTGGATGGCTTCCATCTCTGCCTGCGCACGTGTCATCAAGTTTGACAACTCCGCCTCCCGCTGCACAAGCGCCAAATACTCTTCTTGCAAACGCTCAGTCACCGTCTCGGGCGACTCATCAAAATCTGACAACTCCTGTGCAAGCGTTGCCACTTGCTCATCAGCCTCCGCAACCTCCTTATCAAGTACTGTCAGACGTTCTGTCAAGTTTGACAACTCTTCTTCAAGCCCCTGACGTTCCTCTGTCAAATTTGACAAACGTTCCGACCGCTCTCCAGCAGACTTTTCAGCAGATTTCGCCTGTTCTTCGGCTACCGCAAGCCGCCGCTCAAGCCCTGCTTTCAGATCTGACAAAGTCAAAATCTCCGCAGACAGGGTTTCAAGCGCCGTCTCAGCTTCCACCCGCTTTTCCCGCAAATCTGCGAGTTCCTTCTCAAAACCACTCTGAGACGTCAAAAGCGCCTCAAGCTCCCCTGAGACTTGCTTCAATTCTTTTTGTCCCTCAGTCCGTGCCGCAAGACCCGCATCAATCTGCGCCACAAGCACGGCAAGTGCCATCTCAGCACGTTCCCCGTCCAATTCTTGGAACTTCAGAGCAGCCTCTCGCTGCGCCCGCAAAGGTGTCAGCTGACCAGACAACTCATAAATAATATCTTCCAAACGATCCAAATTCTCTTGCGTATGCTTGAGCTTAGACTCCGTCTCGAGCTTCGAGTTTTTATACTTGTTGACGCCCGCTGCTTCCTCAAAAATCGCTCGTCTGTCCTCCGGCTTTGCATTGAAAATCCCCTCAATACGCCCCTGAGAAATGATTGACAACGAATCCCGTCCCGTCCCAGAATCCATAAAAAGCCCATGAATATCCTTCAAGCGCTTCTTTTTCCCATTAATCAAATAATCCGAATCCCCGTTGCGGTAGAGGCGCCGTGTTACGATAAGTTCAGCTTCCCCATCCAAGTAACCATCGCTATTATCAAAATGCGCCGTCACTTCCGCATAATTCATCGCCTTACGTTTCGCAGTTCCCGAAAAAATCACATCAGGCATCTTCCCACCACGCAAGGACTTCGCCGATTGCTCACCCATGACCCAGCGCAGACCTTCAGTGATATTCGACTTTCCAGAGCCATTTGGCCCCACAACCGCTGTGATTCCCTGATCAAACGCAATCGCTGTTTTATCCGCAAAACTCTTAAACCCTTGTAATTCCAGCTTTTTAAGATACATGCACACCTCCTTTCCACAAATTTTCTGTTAAGTTATCCCGATTAACCTGCTATTGCCTATCTGCACGAGACCTTGCGTAACTTTGCCCACTTGCTTTCGCTACCCGATATTAAGGTTACCTCTATCTCCGCGCTTTGCGCTGTGCTGTCCATGCTCGCTAAGCAAGCATAGCTGGCAAGTCGCATGGCAACGCCCTGCTTTTTCGCCTAGCTAAAGCATGTCCATTCGCTCTAAGGCGCTAAAGCGCCAACAGAGAATGGACAGCGTAGCCACGAAGTGGCGAAGATAGCCTTCAAAAGCAAAACGGTTTTTGCGGCTCGACTTGGCGCGGTCTGCGCCTTAGCAAAGGACGTCTGTTGGTGCGGTCTGCACCTTACAGCGATGCTAGTAGGGTTATCAGAGCGGACAGCCCGACACAAGTGGCGGAGATAGACACGCCCTTAACTATCTTTTTACGTGCGCTCTTTCGCCTTTTCAAAGGCCTGATGCGCCGCATCCTGCTCCGCAAGCTTCTTTGAGTGACCTTCCCCCGTTCCAAGTTCCCGCCCCTTCTCAAAGACAGACACTCGGAAACGCCTATCATGCGCAGGTCCCGACTCCTCCATGACACGATACTCAATCTCTGTATCTCCCCCTGCCTGCAAAGCCTCCTGCAAAGCTGTTTTCCAGTCTGTCACGCGCTCATAGTCTCCCAGTTCCACATGCGGTATCACTACCTCTTCCAGAAAATGCGTCACCGCCTCAATTCCCTGATCCTCGAGCAAAGCGCCCAAAAAAGCCTCAAACAAATTCTCTAAAATCGTATCCCGCTCGCGTCCCCCCGTCTTCTCCTCGCCGTTGCCCAAAAGCAGAAAGTCCTGAAAGCCGCAACGACGCGTAAAGTCCGCTAGTGACTCCGTCCGCACAATCGAACTGCGCAACTTGGACAGCTCCCCCTCTAACTTCTCTGGAAAACGCTCATACAAATAACGCGAAATCACAAGTTGCAAAGCCGCATCCCCCAAAAACTCCAAACGCTCATTATTCGCAATCTTGGGCAGCTTTTGCTCATTTTGATACGACGAGTGCGTAAAAGCCGTCGTTAAAAGCCGAACGTCCCGAAAGACAATTCCCCATTGCGCTTGCAATTTTTCCTGTAAATCGTCCATAGATTTTACTATTTTAGCAAAATTTCATCTAAATTGCTAGCACCACTACGCGCTCATAGCTACTCCGAAATAGCTCAAGTTCTTAAGCCAAAAAGCATCACAATTCCACTCATAAATAGGAGTGAGAGCAACATCGAAAGGCTTGATGCCAGACCCGCCTCCCCCTCATCCGCGCCAAATTGCACCGCTTGGATGGTTGTTAAAAACGAAATCGGACAAAAGAGCACGAGAACAAGCACTTCCCGCACAAAGCTAGGAAAAGGCAACAAAAAATAACAAAGAGCTGAAAGAACCGCAGCCCCCGCATAGCGCGCGAGCAAAATCCCCCACACCGCCTTGAGTTTTCGAAGTTCAAACTGCATGAACAGTCCAATCATAAACAAAGACAAAAACGAATTCCCCGATGCCAAAAACCTGACAGGCACAAGCACCTGACTAGGTAGTTTCACACCCACAGCCGCAAGGACTAGCATCCCCATATACGTCAAAAAAGGCGGACTCTTGAGCAAAATGCGCCCAATCACACGAAAATCGAGACCCTGTTGCCGTTTTCCTAAAATCCCTTCCACAAGACCCTGTGTCGTTCCCGTCACCATGAGTGAATTTCCCATATCAAACATCGCGAGAAATGGAATCGCCACAGGAAAAAAGCTTGACACAAAAGGAATCGTGAAATTTCCAATATTGTAGCCCCCCACATTAAACAAATAAAGCCCCCGTCGCGCAGAAGTTTCGCGTCCACTGACTACATAGCCCAGCCCCATGGCAAGCACATTGCACAGCACTCCAAGACCCAGTAAAGCAAAGACCTCAGCACTCAAGTGAAAGCCATTAACCCCCACAATTAGCGTTGCAGGCAACGTCACCCAAACCACGATTTTAGCGACTGTCTGCCCATCTTCTTGACGCAAAATACCCCAGCTCTTTACAGCAAAAGCTAGCAGGATGGTGACAAGCAGCGCCAGCGCATTCAGTACTATCGTTGTCATTTAGTTTATTGTAGCACTTTTTCAAAGAAAAAATCCCGACACCTGTCAGGCTAATTTCCCTTTCAAATACTGTCCCGTATAGCTTTCTTTGACCTTTGCGACGTCCTCTGGTGTCCCCGCAGCAATCAAGGTTCCTCCACCAGCACCACCTTCAGGGCCCAGGTCAATGATCCAGTCCGCCGTCTTGATGACATCAAGATTATGCTCAATCACCACAATCGTATTCCCTTGATCAACGAGGCGATTCATCACGTCCAGCAACACGCGGATATCATCCGTATGAAGACCCGTCGTCGGTTCGTCCAAGATATACAGAGTCTTTCCTGTGGCACGTTTTTGGAGTTCAGAGGCAAGTTTCATACGCTGCGCCTCACCGCCAGATAAAGTTGTTGCAGGTTGCCCCAGCTGGACATAGCCCAAGCCCACATCGACAATCGTCTGGAGCTTCCGCGCAATTTTCGGCACGTTTTGGAAAAATTCCAAAGCCTCAGAGACGCGCATATTGAGCACCTCCGAGATATTTTTCCCTTTATAGTGTACCTCAAGCGTCTCAGAGTTGTACCTGCGCCCGTGACACACTTCACAAGGCACATAGACATCAGGTAGGAAATTCATCTCAATCTTGATAATCCCGTCGCCCGAGCAAGCCTCACAACGTCCCCCCTTGACATTAAAGCTAAAACGCCCTTTTTTATAGCCGCGCACCTTGGCCTCATTGGTGTTGGCATACAAATCGCGCATATCATCAAAGACACTCGTGTAAGTCGCTGGATTCGAGCGTGGCGTTCGCCCAATCGGGCTTTGATCAATGTCAATCAAGCGATCAATCTTCTCCCAGCCCTTTAAATCGGTATGTTTCCCAGGCTTTTCAGAGTTATGATTGAGCTTTTGCGCAAGCGATTTTTTCAAGATGGCATTGACCAGCGTCGATTTTCCAGAGCCTGAAACCCCAGTCACTGCCGTCATCAAGCCTAGTGGGAAACCGACATCCAGCTTTTGCAAATTATTTTCTTCAGCACCTAAGACGGTCAATTTATCCTTCCCTGCTTTACGGCGTTTTTCAGGGACAGGAATGGATTTTTTCCCGCTCAAATACTGCCCAGTCAAGGACTTTTTATCTTTCGCTACTTGTTGAGGCGTCCCTGAAGCGATGATTTCGCCGCCCAAGTCCCCTGCACCAGGTCCGACGTCAATCAGCCAATCTGCGGCCATCATGGTATCTTCGTCGTGCTCGACGACAATCAAGGTATTGCCCAAATCCCGCATTTTTTTGAGGCTATCAATCAGACGATCATTATCCCGTTGATGCAGACCAATCGAAGGTTCATCAAGAATATACAAGACACCAGAAAGATTGGAGCCAATCTGCGTTGCCAAACGAATCCGCTGGGATTCTCCACCCGACAGCGTGCCTGCGCTTCGTGATAATGTCAGATAATCGAGGCCTACATTTTCCAAAAAGGTCAGGCGGTCATCAATTTCCTTTAAAATGGGACGCGCAATCGTTTCTTCATTTTTCTTGAGTTTTAACGTCTTAACATAAGCGAGAGTATCGACAATCGCCATACTCGAAAACTCAGCAATATTTTTCTTGCCGACTTTGACAGAAAGCGCTTGATCATTGAGACGCAAACCATGGCAGGTCGTACAAGGAAGCTCCGTCATGTAAGCACGCGCCACCTCACGGCTAGACTCCGTCATGCCCGACTGATAACGTCGCCAGAGGTTTGGAATGACACCCTCAAAAGGCATATCCTGATTGCGATAGCCGAAATCCCCCATATGCTCGAAGTGGAAAAGTTCATCCGAGCCGTTTAAGATAATATCTTGCTGCTTCGCCGTCAATTTCTCCCAAGGTTTATCCATCGGGATTTTGTAGGTTGCGCAGGCCTGCTCAAGCAAGGCAGGATAGTAAGTCGAAGTCTTCCCGTACCAATAGACAATCGCCCCTTCATTCAGCGTCTTCGACTTATCAGGAATAAGGAGATCCACGTCAGCTTCGAGTTTCATGCCAAGGCCTTCACACTCTGGGCATTGCCCAAAAGGCGCATTGAACGAGAATAAACGGGGTTCCAGCTCTGGCACCGTGAAACCACAAACGGGGCAAGCATAAAATTCGCTAAAAAGCAGCTCATTGCCGTCCATGGTATCCACGATTACATAACCTTCAGATAAGCGCAGTGCTGTTTCGACCGAGTCAAAGAGTCGCGAACGAATATCTTGCTTGATGACAATCCGATCGACCACCACTTCAATATCGTGCTTCTTGTTTTTGTCGAGCTCAGGCGCATCCGACACATCAAAGACCTCACCGTCAATGCGGGCACGGACGTAACCGTCTTTGGCTATTTGCTCGAGCGTCCGCGCATGCGTGCCTTTGGCTTTCCTGGCAACAGGCGCCAAAATTTGAAGCCGCGTCTTTTCTGGGAGTTCCAAGATTTGATTCACAATTTCTTCAGGCGACTGGGCGGAAATTTCTCCATGACCATTCACACAATAAGGTACCCCAACCCGCGCATAGAGCAAACGCAGGTAATCATTGATTTCTGTGACTGTCCCCACCGTCGAGCGCGGATTTTTACTCGTCGTCTTCTGATCAATGGAAATGGCAGGCGAAAGACCGTCGATGCTATCGACATCAGGCTTGTCCATATTTCCCAGAAATTGGCGAGCATAGGCCGACAGACTTTCGACATATCGACGTTGTCCTTCGGCATAAAGGGTCTCAAAAGCAAGGCTCGACTTTCCTGAGCCTGAGACGCCAGTGACCACCACGAGCTGGTCCCGCGGAATCGTGACATCAATATTTTTGAGATTGTGCTCACGCGCACCATGAATGATAATTTTATCTTGAGGCATAATAGCTAATTATAACAAATTTGAAAGCAAAAAATTAGAGCCCCGACTTCAGAAGAGGAAAAACATCTCTTCCAAAGTCGGGGCTCTATTATCCCTCCTGAACTAGAATAAAGGACGTGTCCAAAAACCGGGTTACTTTTGAAGGCTAACTGGGGTGAAAAAACTAGCATATCCGTAAGGCGCTAAAACACAAATTTAATACTTTATTCTTGACATATGGTTTTGGGGGCATTCTATTCAACACGGCGCTAAAACAAATCGGCGACGTTGTGACAATTTCGGGCGGTTTTGGGGGCATTCTATTCAACACGGCGCTAAAACCAGCATACAGTTTTTTTATAATTTTTGACGGTTTTGGGGGCATTCTATTCAACACGGCGCTAAAACCTCGCAGGATTTTTTAATTTTTCAAAATTCGAGGGATTAGCCTTATGCCATTAGGCTTGGCAGGCTTTCAGAACAGAATACTCATTTCGTGTTTTAAATTTTCAAAGAACTAATCTTTAGTTTTTATTTTACCACTTTCTTCCAGTAATATCAAGTCTCCATCCAGCACAAAACGCTTAGAAATCCCGTCAAATCGGGTATTGTCAAGCATGAGACAGCTGATTTCATGCAGGCCGATATACTCTTGCAGGTAGTTGACTTCTTTTGCCGTCAGGTAGCTCCCGCAGTTCACGAAAATCAAGAGTTTCTTTTTGGAGAGATACTTAAAAACCTCGATGATCTCTTCCATCCGCTCAAAAATCGTGTCACTTTTGATCTCGACCTGGACGCCCAGCACCTTGAAGACCTCAGGAAAGGTAATTTCATCGGACTCCAGGTCAATCTCAAAATCCAGCAATTCTGCATTGACAAGATTCGTGACTTCCTGCAAGAGATTTTCAATCTCCGTCTTGACCTCGGGCTTCTCAGAAATTTGCAGCTCCAAATCTTGATAGATGAGCTTCAGAACACTCGCAGAATTCACATCAAAGCCCAAAACATCTGTGATAATCATGAGTTCCGCAGATTTTAAGGACTTATAGCTCTCATCAAAAAGCTTCAGGTAGTCCACTTCTCCCGTGTAGCGGTAGAGTTCCTGAATGACTTTGGCAAAAATCCGTTTATCCTCGAGAATCACACTCGTGAGACCATTGATTTCCAGCGGCTCATCTAAAAATTCAAAGTTTAGCTTCATCATCTTCAGCACCCTCCTCTTCTTCATCTTTATTAAAATCTTCCAAAGGGTCATGGCCCAAAAAGACGACCCGCTTGTCGCTATTAGCCACACTGGTGTCGCGCTCGCCATGCAGTAAAATCATCCGTGCAAATTGCTTTTCCGTGACCGTGAGTACGCTGATATTGCCCATTTTGGGATTGTGCTTTTTAAGACGGGCTACAAGTGCGGTATTCGCTGTACTATTGAGCAAAAGCTTGCTATACACGCTGTACTGGTGCATGATAAAGCCCTCCGACAAGAGATATTTGCGGAATTTTCGATAGGCGCGTTTCTCGTCCGGCGTGTCCATCGGCAAATCAAACATCAAAATCATTCTCATATACCTATAGCTCACAATCTAAACTCCGGGACTTCTTTTTTCTCTCCGTGCAAGCAGTCAATCACACGCTTCACATAGTCTTGGGCGATATTGGTCAGGTACATCTCTTGACCACGATAGCTGTAGGTCTTCTCAAAAATTTCAAAGAGATAGCGCTTGATATAGTCAAAAGAATTTTGCTTCTCGCGATAGACAATCGTATCCACCAACGGACGAAAAGGCTCCATGAGATCACTCGCCAGATTGAACTCATTAAATTGATTGACGTGCTTGAGGCCGAGCTGCGTCATGCAGCCGCATTTTACGATTTCACGCGCGAAAACACTCATGAGGAGCGTGTAGCCATAGTCAAGGCCCGCATTGATGCTGTTTTCTTGCTCACGGGAGAATTTCGTGCCAAAAAGCGCGCCAAAATAAGTCCTTGCAGCGTGCCCTTCACGATTGCTAGGGTCAAAAAGCTCAAGCCCAGAAAGCATTTCTTCAACTTGCCCAGCTTGCTTCTCAAAGTGCTGGAACTCCAAAAAACGTTGCTGATTCGCAATTTTCTGGCGAATGATTTCCGTCCAGACGCTTGCTTTTTTCTCCTCATCCCAAGCAATTTGCTTCGCAAGTTGGAGGCTGGAGTCGTGCCGCGCGTAAAAAGGCGTGACCATACTGGACGGGAGGTGCTTTTCATCGCAAAAAATGACGAGGACATTTTCCTCAATCAACTTTGCCATCAGCATGGTCGTGAGCGCAATATCGGTCGTCTCCAAAATCAGAACATCAACCTCAGGGATATGAATCGACTCCGTGTGCTCTGCGGATTTGAAAATCAAGTGATTGTTTTTGTAGGAAAGTTTGCAATGTGTATTGACGGTTACTGTTCTAAAAGACATGACTTTATTATAGACAAATCTTGCGAGAAATGCTATAATGGTCTTGTTGTTAGAGGCATTCTATTCAACACGGCAAGTATTTTAGGTGCTTCGGCATCCGAAGTACTCGTTAAAATAAGGCCCTGACTGAACTCAGGTAACCAAGTCCGTATCCAAAAGTAGAACTCCTCGAGGCTTCTGCCTGGCGTCATCGCATGAGGAGTTTTCATTTACTTTTGGAATGTCCTTGCTCGCTAAGCGACTAAAGTCGCAAGTCGCAGAGGCAATCAACTTGTAAAAGTAATGCGACATCGCTCTTTTTAATTGACAATATACTAAAAAATGTTATAATATTTTTGAAGTAAGAATTGAACACAAATACCCCAGTCCTGCAATGACTGAGGTATTTTTTTCACTCTAAAAGCGTTGTGGGGCAAACCTGCCTAGTTTACTTCTTCTTGTGGTTATGCCAGTAAGCAAGAAGAGTACTAACTATTACTGGCGACACAGCAATCGTTAGTTTCTGTAAGAAATTGAACATATGACCTCCTTTCTAGGCTAGGAAGCCGTATTAATTATATCAAAAAGCACCCCCAAATTTGATGACACTTATAAATACGGGGCGTCATCGCCTTTATTCGTGCGCTTTAGCGGACTGAAAAGCAGACAACGTAGCCGAAAGGCGAAGACTGCGGAGCGGCTGGCGAAGCCAGTGTCTTTTTTTATACTCAAAAAACGCTCGTGGAGAGCGGTTTGGTTTATTCGGGAAGTTCACTTGTGGCTTTATATTTTTCAAAATCAGATTGATTTTTCTCAGCTAGTTCAAGTGTTTTCAACATAAAGTCCAGCGTTTTATCCACGTAATCTGCAACAAGCGCTGTAAATTTTTCTGGATGATTATCATTGCGCAACTCCCTTAAAGCACTTATATAAGCAGTCCGGCTTTCTTGGTCCGGCTGGATATTAATAATCGGATAGCCTGCGGTCATCAAGGCAAAATTCATAAAGAGGCGACTCGTGCGGCCATTCCCATCTGCAAAAGGATGAATACTGACGAGTTTCAAGTGAGTCTGGGCGGCTTTCTCAACAGGGTGCAAGTGATTTTCAGCATTATACCAAATAATAAAATCTTCGACGTCCTCAGAAATGAAAAAAGGAGAATTATATTTTTCGTCGGGAAAACCATTGGGATAGGCGTCAACTTTCCGAAAAGCGCCAGCCAAAGAACTTTCTTCGCTTGTTTTCAAAGTGACCAAACGATTGATGTCACGAATATCCTTACTTTCAAGCTTCTGCTTTTTTGAGGCGAGACTTCCCACATAATCATAGGCTGCACTCAAATCTAGCACTTCTAAATAATTTTTGAGCGGTTTACCTGAAACGGTAAGGCCATTTTCCAAGACGAGGCGTGTTTCATTTAGAGTTAGCGTATTGCCTTCGATGGCATTACTTGACCAGATATGCTCTACTTTGATATTTTCGTTGAGTGCTTTTAGCTCAATCGCATTGAGTGGGCGATAGTGATTCAATTTCGCTAATTTTTGAGTCAAAGCCTCAAAGTTCATCATATTCCTCCTTTCTTTTTTAAATTTCGCTATTATGCAAAGGTCACCGTTAGTTTTTTAGCCATGGAGAGTGCGATTTCGGCGAGTTTTTCAAAGCTGACGTTTTCACCACTTTCGATGCGGGCAATCGTCGCTTATGTCGTGCCGGCTTTCTCGGTCAATTCTTTTTGGGTCAATCCTGCCGCTTCACCCGCCTTATAGAGGGAAACGGCTGAAGCGAGTTTTTCCTTTACAATCGTGTAACCTTTGGCAAACTCTGGATTTTGGAGTTCTTTCTCACGTAATTGGTCAATTTTCATGGTCGTACCATTTTTTTGAGTGCTTTATTGAAAGTTTTGAAAGTCAAAGTAGGCGTCGATGCGTTGGCTGACTTGGACAAAGTCGATGGCTTCCATCGTTTCGATGAATTCAGCCTGTCGGTTCGCTTTATCGGTTAAATCGAAGGAATAGAGCTGTGCTGTGACGACTTGACCTTTGGTTTTATAATTTTTGAGGGTATAGTAAATGCTCTCTTTACGGATGGTGCTCGTAATCGGGCAAATCATCGCAAACTTTAGCTTTTGATTGTAGAGGGTCGAGCTGACCACCAAAGCAGGGCGTCTTTTTTTGATTTCTCGGCCTTTGGAGGGATCAAAATTGATCCAGATGATATCGCCTTGCTTTGGGATAAACATCAATCAATCTCACTTTCCGTCAGGACAGCCTCTGAAAACTCATCAGCCATTACAAAATCATCTGGCAATTCATCTAAAGGATTTTTAATTTTAGGGACAAAAATCAAGCTGCCGTCCGCTGTCTTTGAGACGATAAAATCTTTATCCACTGGGATATTTAGCTCTTTGGGGAGCGTGATGGCGACAGACGCGCCAACTTTTCTTGTTCGCATTTCAAGCATGAGAAACCTCCTGATATCATTTAATTATATCAATATAATTCAGTTTGTCAAGGCTTACAACTTCCGCCGTGTCTCGTAGAGGCCGGTGATGGATTGGTGGATGAGGGTGGTGCCGTCGGTGATGACGTCGATGGCGCTTGATTTGTGCTGCTGCTGACCAGAGGCTATGCCGATTTTACCTTTGACGAGGCCTTTGGCGTTGGTCGTCCCGGTGTGAGAGATGGTAAAAGCGTCTTTGATGAATTGGGCTTGTGTCGCGTGGTCGTAGGCTAAGAATTCCTCGCGCACATTGGTTTCCCAGTCTGTCAGGTGTTTGTCGCCATAGACTTGATTGCGCTTGAGATAGGCGGTGATTTTATCAAAGAGAGGGAGGAGGTCTGAGTTTTCTTGACTGAGTGATCGGACTTCGTCCATAGTCAGCGTCAGCGCATCGGCTTTGAGGGCTTCTTGGTAGCTTGATAGCAAGCGGACGACACCTTGGTTTTCAAACTTGGTATATTTATCGACTTCGGGAACGAGGATTGCGCTGACTTTCTCTGTCGGGTAGAGCGCTTGCACGAAAGCGAGTTTGTCTGAGGTCTTGCGGTAGCGCTCACCCAGCATGGAAGGAATCGAGAGGGCTTTGATGACTTGATTGCGCCCTTTAGTACTCCGCACGACGACGGCAAAGGCAGAAATTGGGCCTTTGGGTCCGCCATAGCGATTGGGATCAAGATGCTGCTTGATGCCTGTGGCATAGTTTTTGACTGTCGGATCAGCCTTATAGACCGTCTCATCGCCAAATTTCCCGATTTGATGCTCGGTTTTCTTGACGATGTTCACATTTCTAAGATTCAGTGTCTTTTCAATCGTTTCAAACACGTCATCTCGCTTCCAGAACTCCCCGGACTCATAGCTCTTTTTTGCCTCTTCATCATAGAGATAGCGCAACCAACGTTCATCTTTCATATCAGTCAAGAGCTGCTTGAAGAAGTCTTTGTGCTGTGCGCCGTGCTTGCCCATTTCACGCTGTGACTTGCGTTGATAGTCCCCGTAAATCCACATTTTCTTTAGGTCAGGGCGAGTTTCATAGACATAGTTGGCAACGACCGCGTTGAGATAAGCATCATGCGCATGGTGATAGTCGTTGAGGTCACGATTTTTGGGGAAGCCATCGTGGATGTAGAGCTTGACGAACTTGCTGTCGTTGTAGGTCGTGTCTGTGATTTCGCCTTGATTGACGTGCTTGTGGTCGTAAGCGTAGTTTAGCTGCTGTGCATGTTCAAAGTCAAACTCCTTGGCTGGAATATAAACGACACCTTCGCGGAAGTCATGGGTGAGACCAGCTTTTGGAGTGAGGATTTCGGTATTCGCACTCTCGAAGTACTTGGCAAGGAGATTGGCCACGTGCTTTGTGATTTGACGGGTCTCGACTAGTTGACGTTTGATGAAGCCTTCTTTGGCGTCATCTGAAAGACTGCCACGCTTGAGGTTCGCGAGCTTGCGTGGGGAAACTTGGCCGGCTTTGGCGAGAAGTTCCCAGTAGTCGCGCATCTTTGCGATAATCGCTTTGGAGGGAACGTCGCCGCCCTTATTTTGGTTTTCGGACTTGAGGACAAGGACTTTGTTATCAAAACTGTCGTCTTTGATGTAGGTCCGAGGCACGATGTGGTCAACTTCGTAGTCGCTGAGGCGGTCAAGGTCTAAGTCCCTGCCCGAGTACATGCACTTGCCGTTTTGGAGGAAATAGAGGAAGAGGCGCTCAGAGTCAAAAGCGTGCTGCGGCTGGGCGTTGAATTCGTCGCGAATGTCTGACGGGACGTCTTCGCCCGTCTTTTCACTGAATTTCTCGTAGAATTTCTCGATTTGCTTTTGCCGTGTGGTTGTGCGACCGCCTTGATTGCCGCGCGCCATTTCAACGACGATTTTAGCAATGTTCTCACGCCCCAGGACTTTCTCAAGCTCGGCGACGACTTGAAGACTCTGCCAGATGCCCTTTTTGATGGCTGGAGAGCCTGCCAGGTCAGCGACCATGCCATAATTGAGCTTGGTCTCATCCACTTCAGCGAGCTGGGCGTCTTTGATTTGTTGGGCGATTTCAGGGTCTTCCAAAAGGCGCATGAAGTTATCGTATTTGCCTGTTTTCAGCTCTTCGATGATGGTTTTGCCGTTTGAGGTGTGAAGGCCATCCAGAAGTTTTTCAGAGAGGCGGCCCCAGCCGGTGTAGTGTTTGTTGGCCAATTTTTTGAGAATTTCTGGCGTGATGAAATCCCAGTTTTGCGCTTTGATGGTCTTCTTGAGGATTTTCTTATCTTCAAAAATCGTCTGCCACTTGATGATTTGCTCAAGCTGGGCGCGGTGGGCGGTGATTTCTTCGTCAGTGAGGCCGGCTTTGATGAGATCCAGGTAAGTGCTGTAGGTCGTATTGAAGCCAGGCGCCTTGACATATGTGTCAATGCCAAAGAGATCACGTGGGCTTGAAAAATGGGCAATGCCTTCAGATTCTAGGAAGTCAATGAGCTGATTCGCGGAGACTTTTTTGTGCTTTTTGAAGAGGTCATTGACGATGGCTTGGCGGGTGGCAGGGTCAAAATAGACCTTTTGGCCGTTATCAAAATAGCCCGAAATCATGAGTTCGTTGTATATCGTGAATTCTTGATAGAGAAGGGAATTTTTCGGGAGGACTTTTTCTGACGGGAGGTAGGTGTCAAAATTCGTCATGCGCTCGATGAAATTCACGGCGGAGGCGTTTTTGTCGATGACGGCGTCAAAATTCCAAGGGGTCAGCTTTTCTTCAGACTTTCGGACCAACCAGGCGTTCTTTGCGGGGCTTTCGTCGGATTTGACAAGATTTCCTGAGCTATCACGCACCCAGCCAGGATTGGTAGAAAGGGTGCCGACATAGTAAGGAATGCGGAACTTGAAGAGAGCTTGGATTTTGTACTGGTCTTTTTGACTGACGTTGCCATCTTCGTCTTCGATTTCTGACGTGACGGTCTCTCGCAAAAATGGATAATACTGACCTTGATTTTCAAGAATTTTGACGAGCTCGTGCTCATGGATTTGGTATGGGATGGCGCCGTTGTCAGATTGACGTTGCTTGGGAAGATAGGTCTCGAACTCAATGTCGGATTTGACGGAGTCGATGAACTGCGTTTGTGTATCGGTCAAGTCTTTGAGTTCATCCAAAGCTTTACTCAGCGCTTTATAAAAGTCTTCTCGCGGTGTGGTTTTGGCGGGATTTCCCGTGCCCTCGACGTAATTACTGTAGATGCCGCCGTCTGCGAAAAGGGATTTGTAAAAGTCGTCGCCGATTTCATGGGCAAAGCGTTTGAGCGCTTGGAGTTGGCAGAAATGGGCAACGTATTTCTCGACCATAGAGGCAGAGAGGGTGTCCGCCGTCAGAATGCCTGAGAGGACGATGGCTTCAAAGACGGCTTTCCCACTCTGGAGAATTTCAAATTCTTCTGCCGTGATGCTAGACTCGATTTCGGCGAGTTTTTCATCAAAATTTTCGTTGCTGTATTTGAAATCGCCAGCTTTGGGATAATTGTTTTCGTCTAAAGGCTTGTAGTCTTCTTTCTTGTCAAAAATTTTCGCAAGGTCAATACCATTGCCAACGAGGGCAGTGAAGAGGGCTTTAAGCTGTTTGTCTTTTTCGTCCAGCTCTTTTTTGCTGTAGCTGTCAAAATTTTGATCGATTTCTGAAGGTTTGAAAAGTTCCGTCAAATCAAAGGCTTTCTTGGACTTTGAGGTGCGGCGATTGGTCAGAATTTCATTGGCATCCGAGAATTTTTCTTCGTCAAATCTCCAGTCAAAGGCTGAGTTTTCGTCAAATTTGACGAGGACTTCTGAGAGGCTCTCTGACACATCAATCGGCTTGGTCAAGTCAAAGACTTGGCCTTGATTGACAAAATGCCCGCGATACTTGAGAATGTGATGTATAGCGAGATAGACCAAGCGTAAATCAGCTTGACTCGTGTCCTTGATCAAGCGATCGCGCAGGTGGTAGATCGTCGGATACTTGGCGTAATAAGCCACTTCGTCTTCGTAGGTCTCGCCAGTGCCTATCTTGCCGTTGAAAAGCGGATAGCGGGTTTTGACGGATTTGACGGTGTCGTCGTTTTGCAGGAAACTCTCGTCCATGCGGATGAAAAAGCTGTCGTCAAAGCTGAGGATTTCCGGCTCAAAAATGGCGCGGAGATAGTTTAGGCGCTTTTGCGGCGTGCAATGCGCCGACGCATGCCCCGTTTGAGCCTACGATCAGCCGCAACTTGGCCCTCGTCAAAAAGCCGGACACCCCAGAGATTGGTGCGCGAGCTGCGCTTGGTGGTCGTGCCGTCTGGCGCGATGTCGATGATTTTCTTTTTGCCTTGGGCAAGACTAAAGTCGTCTTGGATGACGGCCCAGCCGACTGAGTTGGTCCCGATGTCAAGACCGATGGTGTAGTTTTTACTTTCTTTTGTCATGCTTCACCTTTTCTATGAGTATGCTTTTGACTGGGAAGTCAAAAGCTGATATGCTTAGTATATCAGGCCGACTCGCCGTGCTGAGTTTTTCCCTTACATACTTTTTTAACTTCTTCATAATAAGCGTTAGCTAAAACCACCTTCATTATATCCTCTTTCATTGTGAAAGTCCACTTACAGCCTGCGTTATAGCACTACAGCACTCTTAAAGCTTATCAAAAAAGCCTATCTCTTGGATAGGCTTTTCATTATTTTATTTCATCTCATTATGTTCCATGATTTCATCAATGAAACCATAGTCCAGAGTTTCTTTCGCATCCAACCAGTGGTCACGCTCCGCATCCTTATGGATCTGCTCAACGCTCTTACCAGAGTTGTCCGCAAGAATTTTCTCAAGGCGTTCACGCGTTTTACGTAGATTTTCAGCGATGATAGACATATCTGTCTCTTGCGTGCCACTTCCTGCGCCACCCATTGGTTGGTGGATGAGGTACTCAGCGTTTGGTAACATAAAGCGTTTGCCTTTCGCACCGCTTGAGGCGATAATCGTCCCCATGCTTGCTGCCATCCCCATGACAATCGTCTGCACATCACTCTTGATGAAATTCATCGTATCTACAATCGCAAGACCGTCAGTCACAGACCCGCCAGGGCTATTGATATAGAGATAGATATCTTTACTATTATCCTGTGCATCCAAAAAGAGGAGTTGTGCGATAATCGCATTGGCCATACCTGTCTCCACAGGTCCTTGCAACATGATAATCCGATCTTTTAAAAGACGCGAGTAAATGTCATAGGCGCGTTCCCCACGCGAGCTCTGTTCAATAACTGTTGGTACTAAATATCCCATGTGTTTCTCCATTCTAAGCGAGAGCAAGCCCCGCCAAGGCGCATTTCATGCGTGCCTTTATATAATAAACTCATTTTAACACAAAGGTCAAAAAAGGTCAAACATTTAGCACTCGGGTATCAAGATTGCTAATTTTAACTCAGCTCCACAAGAAGATCATGTGTCGCAATCCGATCGCCCGCTTTTACTAGAACTTGTGTCACTTCGCCATCAAACGGTGCTTGGATACTTGTCTCCATCTTCATCGCCTCCGTCACAAGTAGCGTCTGACCTTTTGTGACTTTATCGCCGACTTTGACCTGAACTTGCAAGACAGATCCTGGCATGGTTGCACCGAGCTGATTTGGATTGCCAGTCTCTGCTTTTTGTCGAGCCGTAACCGTCGTTTTAACCGAGAGGTCATGCGTCACAAACTCACGGCGTTGCCCATTTAAGTTAAAGAAGAGCACACGATCCCCAGCAGCATTTGGCTCTCCAATCTCATCCAGGCGAATGATCAACGTTTTTCCTTTTTCAAGGACAACCTCAATCTGCTCACCTACCTTCATCCCATAAAAGAATGTCGGTGTATCAAGGAGCGTCACGGAGCCATATTCGTTTTTAGCCTTTTGATAGTCCAGAAAAACCTGTGGATACATCAAGTAACTAATCACTTCGTGAGCACCAGGTTCAAAGCCTATTTTTTCTGCAAGTTCCTGTTTAACTGCATCAAAGTCCACAGGAGCAGCATGAGCCCCAGGACGGTCTGTCAGTGGCTGTTGGCCTTTCAACACAAGCTTTTGAAGCTTTTCTGGAAAGCCACCAACAGGTTGCCCCAAATCGCCCTTAAAGAAGGAAACAACGGACTCCGGGAAGTTCAAACTTTCGCCCTTTTCATAGACATCTTCTTCTGTCAGGTTATTTTGAACCATAAAAAGCGCCATATCGCCTACAACCTTGGAAGATGGCGTCACTTTGATAATGTCGCCAAACATCTGATTGACCCTGGCATACATGCCTTTAATCTCATCAAAACGCTCACCAAGTCCTACAGCCGTTGCCTGTGACTTGAGGTTGGTGTATTGTCCCCCTGGCATCTCATGCAAATAAACCTCAGTTGAGGGACTCGTAATCCCCCCTTCAAAAGGTGCATAATACTTGCGGACATCTTCCCAATAGTGATCAATCTGCTCTGCATTATGAATATTGATTTTGGCATGACGTTTCCCATGCTCCAAGGCATAGAAGATGGACTGCATTGATGGCTGCGACGTCCCGCCTGCAAGGCTTGCCGTTGCCACATCAATAATATCTGCACCCGCCTGTGTCGCACCTGAGTATGTAATAATCCCATTTCCACTCGTATCATGCGTATGAAGATGCACCGGAATAGAAAGCGTATCTTTTAACTCAGAAACCAAACGATAAGCTGCTTGTGGTTTTAAAAGCCCTGCCATATCTTTAATCGCCAGGATATGCGCACCTTCAGCTTCAAGCTCTTTGGCTAAGTCTTTATAATACTGGATAGAGTACTTCTGGCGATTATCGTCCAAAATGTCACCCGTATAGCAAATCGCAGCTTCTGCGATCTTTCCAGCGTCACGCACATACTGTATAGATTTTTCCATCTGTGGCACCCAGTTGAGACTATCAAAGATACGAAAAACATCAATTCCCTCTTTGGCTGCAATCTTAATGAACTCTTCTAAAACATTGTCCGAATAATTTTGATAACCAACAGCGTTTGACCCACGAAAAAGCATCTGGAAGAGCGTATTTGGCATGAGTGCACGAAGCTTACGCAAGCGATACCAAGGACTTTCGTGTAAGAAACGATAGGCGACATCAAAAGTTGCACCTCCCCAATTTTCAACAGAAAAGAGCTCAGGAAGGCCTTTATCTATACTTTCCGCGATGCCTAACATGTCCTTTAAACGCAGGCGCGTCGCAAGGAGCGACTGGTGTGCATCACGCAAAGTTGTATCTGTTAAAAGAACTTCCTTTGTCTCGAGGACCGCCTTAGCAACTGCTTCAGGTCCAGATTCATCCAAAATATTTTTGAAAGTCTTTGCGATTGGCTTCAACTCAAGCTCTGGCTGACGCGCCACACTATAATCTTGTTTGGGTGCTTTAGCAATCCCTGGAAAGCCATTGACCGTTATGTTTGCGATATAGTGTAGCGTCTTGGTCCCGCGGTTTTTGAGGCGTGGAAAGTTAAAAAGACTAGGCGTATTGTCGATAAAGGTGGTCGTGGCTGCACCTGATGTGAAGTGTTCGTCGTTAATCACATTGATGAGGAAAGGAATGTTCGTCTTGACTCCACGGATACGGAATTCATGAAGGACCCGTTTCATCTTATCGACCGTGACTTCCCAGTCTTTAGAGAAGGTGCACGCCTTGACGAGTAAGCTGTCAAAGTAAGGCGTGACTTCATAGCCTGCATAGGCGTTCCCGACGTCAAGCCGTACGCCAAAACCACCTGGCGAGCGGTAGGTGTTGATTTTACCTGTATCTGGTAGGAAATTATTTTCAGGGTCTTCAGTTGTAATACGGCACTGGATAGCTGAGCCCAAAAGCGGCACTTCGTCTTGACTTGGAAGCTTGATGTCTTTGAAGAGGTCAAGGCCTTGTGCAACCTTGATTTGGGTCGTTACGATGTCAATTCCCGTGATGAGCTCGGTAATCGTGTGCTCGACCTGGACGCGTGGGTTGACCTCAATGAAATAAAAGTCATTGCCTGTCACAAGGAACTCGACGGTCCCCGCATTGTAGTAGTTGACTGCCTTACAGAGCTTAACTGCGGCATCACAGATGCGTTCGCGAAGCTCAAGCGGAAGACCTACGGCAGGAGCGATTTCGATGACCTTTTGGTTGCGGCGTTGCACCGAGCAATCTCGCTCGTGCAAATGTAAGACGTTGCCGTGCGTATCGCCCATGATTTGGACTTCGATGTGCTTTGGATTTTCGATATATTTCTCGACGTAAATTTCGCCAGAGCCAAATGCACCAATGGCCTCAGATTTTGCACGCGCATAGCCGTCTCGCATTTCTTGATCACTGCGTGCGACGCGCATGCCGCGTCCGCCGCCGCCCAAAGCCGCCTTGATCATGACAGGATAGCCATATTGCTTCGCAAAGTCAAGCGCGCCGTCAAGATCCACGGAACCAGGAGTTCCAGGAATCCCTGGCACATCCGCAAGTACTGCTGCAGCTTTTGCTTTGATTTTATCGCCAAAGGTATCGAGCGATTCATTGGATGGACCAACAAAGGTAATGCCAGCCTCGCGAACTTTGGTCGCAAACTCAAGATTTTCGGACAAAAGACCGTAGCCTGGGTGTATGGCATCAGCGCCGCAGTCTAAAGCCACACGGATGATGTCATCAATGTCAAGGTAAGCGTCAATCGGTTTTTTGCCTTTGCCGACAAGATAAGCCTCGTCTGCTTTGAAACGGTGGACAGAGTATTCGTCTTCCTGCGCATAGATAGCGACGGTCTGCAGGCCGAGCTCATTGCAGGCACGAAAGACACGAATCGCAATTTCGCCACGATTGGCAACAAGTAATTTTTTCATAGAACCCCTTAAATTGTGTAGTATATTCCAGTTTATTATAGCACTTTCATGCTTAAAAAGGAGATGCCATTTGACTACATCAAATCTCGCTTTTTAAGCCAGTGAGCGACATACCAAGATAGAAGGGCCATAAAACCAAGGATGCCCCAGACCATCCAAGTAATTTTCTGGCCTGGAAGCGGGACGTTCATGCCCCAAAAACCAACGATAATCGCTGGAATCCCAAGAACAAAGGTAGCAGAGGTCATGATTTTCATCACGATATTCAAATTATTGGCAACGATGTTGCTAAACAAATCCCTGAGATTTTCAATCAACTTAGCTTGCATACGGGACTCATTTCGCGCTTGATCACAAGCTAGATAGAGATCAAAAATACGTTCTGCAAAGCCGTCTTCCCCTTGCTCTTTCAAATAATCCATATAATGTTTAAGAACTTGGCAATTATTGTTCAGCGCATCCTCAAAATAGACTAGAGAAGATTGCATACGAATCATAGCAAGAAGTTGGTCATTTTTTGTAGATTTTGTGATACTATGGCTGATTTTTTCGCGGAGCGTCCGAAAATCTGTCAAGTATGCTTCAAAGCTTTTTGTCATCTGAGAGATAATATGGTAAATCAACTGATGTTTGGCACGTTTTTCCTCATAATGGCGCCCGTACAGCTGAGAAATATCCACCTCGTGGTTGAGAGCAAGTATAATAGGGCCTGATGACGCATCAACCAAGGCATAAGGGTAAGTCTCAATCTCACCACGTGTTGGCTCCGACGGATATTGTAACAGTAAAAGGTGTGTCCCCTCAGGCCTTACCTCAAAGCGTGCATTTTCATAGTCGTCTAAAATCCCGCCAATATAGTCAAATGGGAAATGAAAGCGATCAGAAAGTGCTCCTATCTCTGATTTTGTTGGAGTTAAGGCCTCAATAAAAGCCGTCCCTTCTTCTTTTGTCACGAGACAATTAGAAGATAAATCATAGTTTTGAATCATAAGTTCATTATAGCAAAAAGTAAAAGAGCTTGCTAAAGTAGGCTAAGGGATGAAAATTAAAAGTTTAAAATAAACCTTGCATTGTCTCAGTAAATAAGTTATAATAATGAATTGTCAGACAATTATATTATAGATTGAAAAGGATAATTTTTATTATGGATTCTTCTACTACCTCCACGGAGGCACTCCTTGAAAAAGAAAAACGTGATTCTGTGGCTACTGTCATCTTTGCTTCTATGGTTGGCACGACCATTGAGTTCTTCGATTTCTATGCCTATGCTACTGCGGCAGCTGTCTTTTTTCCAAAGGTTTTCTTTCCTGAGATTACGCCAGCGATAGCACAGCTCCTCTCACTTTTAACTTTTGCCGTAGCTTTTATCGCGCGTCCTTTTGGTTCCTTTGTCTTTGGGCATTTTGGAGATAAGATTGGGCGTAAGCGGACGCTCGTTGCTAGTCTTCTCATTATGGGAATTTCAACTTTCTTGATTGGTATTCTTCCGGGTTATGCAACGCTTGGTATGGGAGCCGTTGTCCTACTATGTCTCTGTCGCTTTTTCCAGGGAATTGGTCTCGGCGGCGAATGGTCTGGTGCTGCGCTCGTTGCGACTGAAAATGCGCCTGAAAATCGTCGCGCACTTTATGGGGCATTCCCAGAGCTTGGTGCACCTATTGGCTTTGCCCTCTCAAACGGACTCTTCTTTATCTTAGAAAGTACACTGAGTCCTGCCCAAATGGCAAGCTTTGGTTGGCGTATTCCATTTTTAGCTTCTGCCATTCTTGTCATCGTAGGTTTTATTGTCCGTGAACAAATGCAAGAAACACCGCTGTTCCGGATTGCCATGGAGACGCAAAATACGACAAAATCTCCGCTCGCCGAAGTCTTCAAATCACACTGGGTCCAGATTGTGCAAGGAACCTTTATTGTGGCGGTAACATATACGCTATTCTATACACTAACCACATGGTCCTTAAGTTATGCAACAACTAAGTTAGGCTTTACGAGTCAGGGCTACCTCATGCTCCTTCTTATTGGAATCATTAGTTTTGCAGCATTTATTTTGATCTCAACCCTTGTCGCAGATAAAATTGGGCGTAAAAAAGTATTAATTGCCTCAGCATGTGGCATCTTCGTCTTCTCATTCTTGATTCCTCTCTTCTTATCAGGTAAAGAAAATGTCGCTGGTGCTTTGACCTTCTTGCTCATTGGTTTTGCACTCATGGGGATTTCTTTTGGTCCGGTTGGTGCCGTCTTACCTGAGCTTTTCATCACGAAAGTACGTTACTCGGGCGCAGGAATTTCTTATAATCTCGCTGCCATTATTGGTGCTGCGTTTGTCCCTTATATCTTAACTTGGTTAGCTTCAAGTTTTGGTATCAATACTGTAGGCTACTATTTAGCTATCATGGCAGTTGTCGCAGTCATATCCCTCGTGAGCCATAAAGAAACAAAAGATACGGACTTTACGAAATAAAACATAAAAGGAGCTCATAAGGCTCTTTTTTGTTATACTAAAACCATGACACACTACACATTTATCTCTTGGAACATTGACTCTCTAAACGCCGCACTTACAGGCACTTCGCCGAGATCTGAGCTGACACGAGCTGTTCTTGCAAACTTAGCTCAAAAAAATCCTGATATTTTAGCCCTCCAAGAAACCAAACTTTCTGCTGCTGGTCCCACTGGTGCCCATTTAACGGCCTTAGAGTTGCTTTTCCCTGAGTACGCTATCACGTGGCGCTCTTCCGTTGAGCCTGCGCGAAAAGGCTATGCAGGAACTATGTACCTCTACAAAAAAGCACTCCCTGAGCCAATAGTAACAACACCTGAAATTGGAGCTCCTTCAACTATGGATTTTGAGGGCCGCATTATTACACTAGAGTTCCCTGATTTCTTTGTGACACAAGTTTATACGCCAAACTCAGGAGATGGATTAAAACGTCTTACAGAGCGTCAAGCTTGGGACAGAGCCTATAAAAACTATCTCGCGAGTCTCTCAGAAAAAAAGCCTGTTTTTGCAAGTGGAGACTTCAATGCTGCCTATCAAGAAATTGACTTGGCAAACCCAGCAAGCAATCACATGAATCCTGGCTTCACTGATGAAGAACGTGCAGGTTTTGGGAAACTCTTAGAAGCGGGCTTTGTGGATAGTTTCCGATACATTCACGGCGATGTGGAGGGCAAGTACAGCTGGTTTTCACAACGCTCTCGCTTGGCAAAGGTTAATAATACCGGCTGGCGCATAGATTATTGGCTGGTCAGTGAGGGTGTGGCCGATAAAGTCATGACTTCTGAGATGATGGACTCAGGCGAGCGCCAGGACCACGTGCCGATATTGCTTGAGGTAGAACTTTAGACCATCAAAAAATGAGCTGCATGCTCATTTTTCTTTGTCCACACTATCAAAAACTTTCGTTAAATCTCGTACATTTATCGCAAACGGTGCTGCTTCGACGACTACAGGCTTCGCACAAAAGGCAATCCCGAAACCAGCAGCTAAAATCATTGGAATATCGTTCGCCCCATCGCCCATTGCAATGGTATCTTTCATTTCAAGGTCACACTTACGTGCCCATTGCTTTAACGTTTCTAGCTTCAACTCCTTCGTGACAACATCTCCGACCGTATTTCCAGTGAGGACGCCATCCACCACTCCCAGCCGATTCGCCAGAACAAAATCTAAGCCCAAATCTGTCGCTATCAAATCGACAATTTCATGAAAGCCCCCTGAAACGACGCCGACTTTCCAGTCTCTGAGATGTGCGCCTTCAACCAACTCCCTCGCACCATGCGTCAAATGCACTTTCTGATAGACATCAGAAAAAATGGAGTCGGGAAGACCAGCGAGTTTTGCTACGCGTTCTTTAAGCGCCTCTCGAAAATCTAATTCCCCTCGCATTGCAGCAGCTGTTACCGCCGCAATTTCATCTCCGACACCTGCTTCTTCGCCCAATAAATCAATGACTTCTTCTTCAATCAGCGTGGAATCGACATCCATGACGAGTAATTTCTGGGTCATTTCGTTAATTTCCGGACGCGAACGACATTTTCATTGTCCTTGAAATAAGCTACGAGCTCATCGACTTTTGCTTCATCTGTCTCATCCAAATCAATCAACGTGTAAGCAAAATCTTCCTGCCCACGATTGACAATGTTGGAGAGGTTAATCCCTCGATCTGCCACTGCCGCAGAAATACGTGCTACAACACCTGGTACGTTTTTATTGATGAGCGTCACGCGAAAAGGCGTGGTCATCTCTTGCACGACCCGTGGGAAGTTCACAGAGTTAATAATTTGACCCGTCGTCAAATACAAAGCGACTGACTCAGACGCCATACGGGTACAATTCAGCGAGGCTTCAGCAGTAGAGCCTCCCAGATGTGGTGAGAGGAAGATATGTTCATTATGGTAAAACTTCTCCGAACCAAAATCCGTCGCAAAATAGGCGATTTTACCCAATTCAATCGCAGCAAGTACAGCATCTTTGTCTGTAATTTCATCGCGTGCAAAATTAAGGACAATCGCACCGTCTTTCAATTTAGCAAAATTCTCCGCCCCATACATACCGCGCGTCTCATCCGTCAACGGCGTGTGAATCGTGATGTAGTCCGACTTCTCAAAAATCTCAGAAATCTCATTGACACGTTGGACATGACTAGACAAATCCCAAGCATGCTCGATGGAAAGATAAGGGTCGTAGCCCAAGACGGACATCCCGAGACGCTCCGCATCGTTGGCTACTTTGGTTCCGATATTTCCGAGCCCAATAATGCCGAGCGTTTTTCCCGCAATTTCCTTCCCCGAATAGTTTTTCTTGCCTTTTTCAACGGCGCTGTCAATCTCAACGTCCGTTCCTTTGAGACTTGTCAACCATTTATTCGCAGGCTTCAGATTCCGTGAGCCAAAAATAAGATTCGCAATGACAAGTTCTTTCACGGCATTTGCATTGCCACCAGGTGCATTAAAAACAACAATCCCACGACTTGCGCATTCTTCAATGGGAATATTGTTAAATCCAGCCCCCGCACGCCCCATCGCCAGCAACTTGTCTGAAAAAGCATAACCATGGAATTTCTGCGCCCGACAGATAAAAGCATCCGCATCTGGCTCTTCCACTTGATCCACTGCAAAGCCTGGACGGTCAAAGACCTTTAAGCCTTCTGCATCGATGTTATTTCCGATTGTTTTGATATTATAAACCATTAGTGGTGCTCCTTTTCAAATTTCTGCATGAATGTTACCAAATCAACAACCCCTTGCCTTGGAAAAGCATTATAAATACTTGCCCGCATACCACCAACACTCCGGTGGCCTTTGATATTCATGAAACCTTCTTTTTCAGCCGCCGCAACAAAGTCTGCGTCCATCTCAGGATTCGACGTGCGGAAAACAACATTACAGATGCTGCGTTCATCTTTCTTTTCAACGGGGCTGATGTAAAAATCTTGACTGTCCAGATAATCATAGAGCAGTGCAGCTTTTTCACGATTGCGACTTTCCATCGCATCAACGCCACCGAGTGAGTTCACCCAGTCAAAGACAAGACCCGCCATGTAAATGCCAAAAGTAGGTGGGGTATTATACAAACTCCCGTTATCTGCTAAAATCCGATAGTCTAGCATACTGGATAACACAGGCTTCTCTGGCAGCAAATCTTCGCGGACAATGACAACAGTCACCCCTGCTGGCCCGATATTTTTTTGTGCGCCTGCATAAATCAGACCAAATTTCTCTACATTGTAACGTACGGCGAGAATATCTGAACTCATATCCCCAACCAAAGGGACGCCATTTGTCTCAGGTAAGTCAAAAATCGTCGTACCTTCAATTGTATTGTTCAGGGTCACATGGACGTATGCGGCATTTGGATCAATAGCCTGTGCATCAAAAGTCGCTAAATGTGCATAATGCTCCTCTTTTGATGAAGCCAGTAAGACTGGCTCAATATCCGTCAAGGTTTCCGAACATTTAACAGCCTCTTTGTAGGCTTTATCCCCAAAGCTTCCTGAGATGACATAATAGGCTTTTTGATGACGTGCGAGATTCAGCGGAATCATGCTAAATTGCGTACTTGCGCCGCCTTGTAAGAATAAGACTTTGTAATTTTCAGGAATCCCCATGAGTTCGCGAAGAGTTGCCTCAGCGCGGTCAATGACGCTTTGAAAGACTTTTCCGCGGTGGGTCATTTCCATGATGGACATGCCTGTGCCTGCATAATCCATGAATTCTTTTTGTGCCTGCATCATGACTTCCGTAGGAAGGACTGCAGGGCCTGCTGCAAAATTATAGATTTTCATAAACTCATTTTATCAAAATTTTCTGACACTTTCAAGATTTAGCCCGACGCAAGGCATACCAAAAAAGTGCAGTCATAAAGGCAAGTCCTAAGAGGCTTACCAGCCAAAAGCCAACTGGAAAAACGATTCCTAATCCCTTGAAACCTGCTTCAGACCAATACGTCACAACAGGATCAATAAAATAGATATAGCCCCAAATAATCAACAAGGCAAACGAAACATAGCCCCCTACACGAAAGCGCTGAAAGAAAAACAAGAGCAAGGTTGCGATGAGTAAGCTAAAAAGCAAGGTGGCGCTCACATAACGCTGCGCTAAGAGATAAAAATAATTGCTGTAACTTTTTGCGTAACTATAAGTCTTTTGAAGTTTCCCTGCGTCAATCGTAGCAGGCAAAAACATTGCAATGAACATCAAAATTCCAAGTCCAAAAATGAGCCAACCAGAAAGTTTCAGTCTTTTCATATGCCTAGTATAACATTTTTCACTTCATTTTCATATCAAATTTTTAAATGATTTTATGCGATTGCTCAGTCTTTTCTCCAGTCTGTTTGCAATGTACTAAGTCGTTTCATCTACAACCTTGAAGCAGAGCTCTAAACAAAAGCATTTGTTTTTATCACGCCATTACCGCTTGATGTTCGCAGGTATGTGGCGATAAAGATAGCGTATATAAAAGACGGCGAGTCCAATGAGCACAGGCCTATGACCACAGTCCATACGCTCAGTCCCAAAAATTGAATCCCAATCGCAATGGCAATCATAAGCACTGGCACCCAGAAGTTCTGCGCCCAGAGATATTCTGCGCCCAGAGATACTCTACGCCAGTCGCGCATTGTTCTTCATTCAAGTTTTCAAGTGCATTCACATTTTCTTTTTCTTCAGTCATAAAAATTCCTTTCGCACTCAGTTTATCATAAAAAATCTGCGAAAATTAGACATTCTAAAATTCGGGAATAAATAGAAAAAAAGCCCGCCGTAGCGGACTTTCAATTAACTCATTTTTACAAATTATTGTACAGCGTCTTTAAAGACATTCTTCTTCTCGACACCCGCTCCGATTTCATCAGTATCCTTGTAGCCAAAGAGCCAAACGAGGACAAAAGCTACGACAATCGTCACAGCCGAAGCAATCCAGAAGATCAAAAGATTATTTGGTGGTGCAACGTGTGTATGTGGGTTTGAGATAAAGTTCGGGAAGCCAATGAGGGAGCCCGAGAAGCCAAACATCTTCAAGTTCATGAATCCTGCCACACCTGCGCCAGCAGCGGCACCGATAGAGCTCATGATGAAGACACGCATGTACTTCAAGTTAATCCCGTACATCGCGGGCTCTGTTACCCCACAGAAAGCGGAAATTGCTGCTGGAAGAGAGAGACCTTTGAGATCTGTCTTCTTTGATTTGAAGAAGACAGCAAGCGCACCCACACCTTGTGCTAACATTGTAAAGCTGACAATCATGTTGATAGCAGATTCACCTGTAGCAGCGATTTGTTGCGAGATGATAGGGACGACGAGCCAGTGAAGACCAAAGATAACGAGACATTGATAGAAACCACCCACGATGATAGAGGCGATGCCTAGGTTCAAGCCCAAGAGCCATGTAATGACGTTCGAGAGAGCAGATGACAGCAAGCTGACAACTGGACCTACGACAATCAAAACGAGTGAAGCGACGATGAAGAAAGTAATCATCGGCTCAAAGATTGGGCGAAGGGCGAGTGGCAAATGCTTGTGAAGCCATTTCCCGATAGGTGCGGCGATTGCTGCAGCACAGATGATTGGGAAAATCGTGTAGGCATAGCTTGGCAAAGCCACAGGAATGCCAAAGTAATTGGTATTGAAAGTGACACCCAAGATGTGTTGAATCGCAACAGGGGCAGTTGATGAGATGACCTTACCATTTGAAACAGATGGGTTGACCAGATTAATTAAACCTGGATCAATCATGAAGCCACCAACAGCCGCAACGACGTATTCATTTGCGCCGAGATTTCTCGCAGCCGAGAAGCCGACGAGGACTGGCAAGAAATAAAAGGGTGCCATCGCGAGAGTTGAGACAATGACATAGGTCGAACTCGTTGTCGGGATGAGTTCAATCAGATGATTGCCTTTCACAAAAATATTCAATAGCCCGTTGATCATACCACCGGCTGCAAGGAGCCCGATAATCGGAATCATTGAGCCTGTAATCGTGCCAATGATAACCTGGAAACCACGGACGAATGGATTTTTACTTCCGCCTTGAGCTGCACCACCCGTAGCGGCTACTGCAGCGTCTGTCGCATCTTTATCGACGACACGGTCGCCTAATTGGGCGATGACCTC
>JAIRWF010000035.1 GCA_031253335.1 Streptococcaceae bacterium | reverse complement strand
CCGACGGGCGCGTTCAAAAATATTTTTAAATACCGCAGGCGCATGCAGCAAGCGCTTCACCGCGCGGTGCTTGCCTTGATCCTCGCGGGAGAAAAGGTCGAGGCGCACAATGTCTTGCTTTATGCGGAGAAGCAGCTCTTTGAGCGGGATATTTTTGCGAAACTTCTGCACAAATTTGCCTTTGGTTATTATCACTACGTGTTTGAGGACAAGACCAAAGGCAAGCGTGAGATGGCGGAGGTTGTTTCCGTCTATGATAGCGTGGCTAGTCTCGACCTGCGGGATTATTACCAGACCTTTGTGGATGATAATGTGAAATGAGCCTGTCATACAGGCTTTTTAATTTCTCGTGCACAAATCTGGGAATTTTCGTTTGAGGTATTTTTATTTGATATACTAGGCTCATCAAAAGAAAGATTTAAATCTTACCCAGCTCGACGGAGCAATCTAAAAAATGAAAGGAGTTATCGTGCAAAGTAAAAACTCATCGTCTTAACTTATTTGAAAGATTTTATACAGCTTTCAAGAATACATTTAGCAGCGAGGGCTGCTTAGAAAGTGTATAACTATGAAAAAAACAACAAAGAATTTTATGATTACATCCAGTGTTGGACTTGCTCTTCTTGGAGTAGGAACTAGTTATGAAGTAAGCTCACATCTAACTACCGGAACTAATCAAGCCATAAAAACTTTATCAAACGCAAATATTGTTTCTGACACTACTTTAGTTAGCAATACAATTCCTACTACACCTATTGTAGGGAAACAAGTCAATCAATTATTTATTAATAGATTTAATGGTGCGGTAGTATTAGAAAATGGTCAATTTGTTATTAATCAAAAATTAATTCCACTGAACGCAACATCTCAAGAAATTAATTCCTTAAATCAACTAGTTTCTGCCCAAAACGCAAATTTAAAGCAAATACTTAATACAACACCAAAGTCAGATGTTGCTCAGATTGAAAACTCAGTGATTGTTGGACAAACGCCGAGTGTGGTTCAGCAACAATCGCAAGCTACACAAATAATTACAACATCAACATTTCATGAAGGGAGTAATTATGTTCATGTTTATTGGTGGGGGTTACGAATTGGAATTTCAAAATCAACTTTGCATCAAGCAGGTAATGCGGCCGGAGGTGTGAGCTTGGTTGTCGGTGGAATTGGCTTGATTCCAGGACCAAATTCATTTGCTTGTGGAGTAGTATCTCTAGCTATTGGAGCACTAGGATTTGGGGCTAGTAATGCGCCTGGAGGAATTGTCTTTAACTGCACGCCTGGAGTTGTAAGCGTTTGGGGAGCGGGGTGGCAATAAAAATGAGCAAAAAAAAGATCCTTATTTTCTTAGATGTACTACTTAGGATAGCAACACTATTAGCGTCTGCCTATATCATAAAAATTTCACAATTTTTATCATTGGAGTCAATAGCGGGGGTGGTACTGTTTGCCACAAACATTATAACCGCAATTTTGTTTGATGATAATTATAGGAGATATCAAAAAAGTTAGTAATGAAGGTACTATAGTGATTAGAACAAAAGAGAACTTTACATTGCGGAATTCAGGGTAATACTGTTTTTCTAAAAACAGGCAAAAATTCAATGCCGCAAGGATAAATATGCTAAAATTCTTTTTAAGGATAAAATATAACCAACCTCAGGGTTGGTTTTTTGGAGGGTTTATGGATAAACGTCCTTATGGAGAAGTGTTTGAGGATATTCGGGAATCGCTCGAGTTGCACCGCAACGAGTTTGAAGCGATTGGAATTTCGCGCAAAAAGATTGGGGATTTCGAGAAGGGGAAGCGTCTTCTGAGCATTGAGGACATGGACCGAGCGCTGTCTTACATGTACATGTCCTTGGGCGAGTACGAGTATCTGGTCAATCACTTTGCTTACGATGAAGCCGAGGAAGTTTTTCTAAAAATCGAGCACAGCTATTACAAGCAGGATAGTAGGGGGCTGAAGCAGATTTACGCAGACTATTTGGACACAGATCCGCTGGTGGCACTTTCAGCGAAAGCTTGTTATGCGGACTTGGAAGAGGTAGAGCGGCAGGAGCTTGCAAGCCATTTCTTTGGTGTGTCGGTCTGGAGCTTTTATGAGCTGAGTGTGCTATCTTACACGATTGAGCATTTTACACCGACGATGATTATTTCCATCATTTCCGACTGGGAGAAGCCGACGGGGGCTTTCAAGAATATTTTCAAATACCGCAGGCGCATGCAACAAGCACTTCACCGCGGGGTGCTGGCCTTGATTTTGGCGGGGGAGAAAGTGGAAGCGCATAATGTCCTGCTCTATGCGGAAAAGCAACTTTTTGAGCGCGATATTTTCGCAAAGCTCCTGCACAAGTTTGCCTTTGGCTATTACCACTATGTCTTTGAGGATAAGGCGCAGGGCAAAAATGAGATGGACTATGTGATTTACTTCTATGACGCTGTGGAGAGCATTGACCTGCGGGACTATTACCAGAAATTTGTGGATGAGAATGTGAAATGAGCCTGATTAAACGGGCTTTTTTATTTTCATGCACAAATCTGGGATTTCTCGTTTTAGCCATTATTATTTGCTATACTAAGACCATCAAAACAAAGGTTTAAATCTCAACTAGCTCGACGGAGCAATTTAATAAATGGAAAGGGGTTATCGTGCAAATTAAAAAAATCGTCGTCTTAACTCTATTGAAAGACTTTAAACAGCTTTCAAGAATACATTTAGAAGCGAGGGCTGCTTAGAAAGTGTATAACTATGAAAAAAACAAAAAAGAATTTTATTACAGGTTCGGCAACAATCTTCACATTATTTGGGGCATTAGGAGCTCCGCTGGGCGTGCTAGCAGATACTACACCAGTAACTCAGATTGAAAGTGCTAATATTGCAATGACTACTACCGCAATAAATAGCCGGGAAAATGTTGCATTTGATAATTTAAAAGCTTTTGCAAATCAATTTATTGGAGTACAAAACGGGAAATTAACCATTACGAATTCCGCAGCCATAGAAAATTATATAGCTAAAAACCTAGCAAATTTGAATGCTACAGAAACAAAGTTTACAACAACCGAATATTATGATTATGTTATTCAAGCGGGTGTTAATTCAATAAATGCTGAGCTAAATACTCCAGGTAGCCAGCTTCAAAGTGATGGGGGTGTTGTAAATAATGCGTATCCAACAAAAGAAACTAATGGTCCTATATCAAAAACTTTATCAAGTTTAACGCCACCTCATAATCATTATTGGTGGGGAGTTAGGTATTACTCTACTAATAAGTCTAGCACACTTACTTTAGCAAAATATTTTGCAAACCAATCTACTTATTTTTTGAATATAAGTCTTGCAACTGGCGATGTTAGTTTGGCTGCTGGAGCTTTATCTATGGGGATTACAGCTGCATTAGGTGGTGGGGTAGTGGCTGTCCAAGGCTTGATCTCTTGGGAAATGGGAGATATTTCCTCTCAAGCATATAAATTAGCTGCGATAGGTAAAGCGAATAAAGGAATCTATGCAGATGTAAATATGACCCCAGGGGTACATAGCGTTTATTCGAGGTAAAGAATGAAGAGCAATAAAAAAAATAGAATTCTTGATATTCTTATGTTTCTGTTATTAACGCTAAGCATAATCTGCGTAATATTAGGCATTTATTATCGACAGAAGGTTACAATTTCTTTCCTACTCGTCCTAATAATGACTATTTTATATTTCGTTAGAAAAAAACTACGGTAATCTTTTATGGTTACCAACTATCAACGAACTAACGAATCCCAGTTAGCTTTACTCCCTTGAGTACAAGGTGTGTACCGTGAAGATAGAGTAACCTAGAGATGAAGGGAGTCATCTGCTTATTCCACAAGCGTTCAAACATTCCCCATTTTGAAAGGATTATTTCAAACTACAGGTTATACTTATGAATCATGGACATATACTGGAGTGGCTTATGGAGATACGGCGTTTGCAGTAATAATTGATGCAGTTCCAACATTGGTGGTACCTGAAATTGCTATAACTTTAGGAGTAACTAAGGCAATCGCTCAAAGTTTCATCACTGGACTTGCAATAAGTTATGGATTAGCAAAATATGATATTGGCACCCATGTTGCAAATTATATGGATAAAAATCATAATGGGTGGATTGGGACCTATTATCGTCAAGAATATTATAATGGAAAAGCTGTAACACCACAAAAATTATGGAAGACAGAGTGATAATCATGAAAAAAACAATACTAACTTTTTTAGGATTGATCTCAACTGCATACCTTATTTCTACCGCCCATGCACAAGAAATATCACCCAAACTAATTTTATATATCCTAATTGCCTTACTTATTATTTCAGCCATCTTAAAAATTATTCCAAGAGAAAAAATTATTTTTTATTTTTTTGAAAATTCAATACTAAATTCTTGACAGCGCTTTCAAAAAGTGATACACTCTAAGCAAGAAGCAAGAAGCAAGAAGCAAGAAGCGCATATACTAGTTAATGCGTCACGAGCAGATTGTTTCAAGCGAATTGCGACTTGAACTGCTCAGTTCTTGTCTTCATGCTTCTTTTTTTGATACAGTCGCGAATGTGTCGAAAAGTCATTTTAGGGAGTTGTGCGGGAAAGCACAGCGAATGTACATTTCTACAAGGAGGTAGAAAAATGAAAAAAATAATAAAGTTTTTAGTCGCTTCTGTGGTAATTTTATTTGTTGGAATTGGGATAAATGTAAATGCATATTATGCGAAAGGAACATTCACAGAAAAATTTTCCGAATATCAGCTATGGACTGGCAAAACGAAGATTGCTGATTCGTCAACATATCACAAGTATAACTGGGTAGTTAACCATGGCATATATAGTGAAAGAGTTGCTTATGATATAAGTTATTTCCAAGGCGGTCACGCTCTCTACCAGCAATGGCAATGGTGGGCAAATTAATCATGGCATAACATAAGAGGAGGCATTGCCTCCTTTCTTTTCTTGGAGGTAATAAATGTTTTTCTTCAAAGAGTACTTGAGCAGTCGAAAAAATCAGCTGATACTTGTGATTTTGAGTATATTACTAGTCAGTTGGTTCGTAAATGCCAGGATAACAGTTACGAAATCACAACTGAGCATAAATGATATTCAGCAACAAATACAAACTACTCAATTAGCAATACTGAACTGTGAATCCAATATAAAAGATGGATTAAATACTGTAGAGTCTAAATCAGAACTCAATATGCTTAAAGAGAATCTGCCGTTATTTCAAATTCAAAAGAAAGCGATTCAAGAAAAAAATTATACAAAATTCTACGATGCACAATATGAGATAAACAAAAATAGCAAAGATAAGAGTCAGCTTGATTCTAGTAATAGCAAAAGTTTTAATGCTTGGTATAATGAGGTAAAAGCAAGTGGTCAAGCCTTTCCAGAAGCCCAAGGGGAAGATCCGATGGCTTATTCTGCATTTTTGGAAGCAAATGGGGATTTAAATGGCATTTTAATCCTAGTATTAGTCTCAGTGTTAGTATCTGATTTTTTAAGTTGGCAATTTCCTAATAAGCTACGATTGTGGAGAGTTTTAAAAGTTAAGCGAGAAAAAATACAGATAATGACTCTCCTAGTTCCAATAATCACGGTTTTCTCAGTAGTTTGTTTTTTGTTTATATGCTATTTTATTTATTTAGGATTTTCCGTTGGATGGGGTAGTCCAAAGTTTCCAGCTGGAATGTTTGGAGAATATTCAAACATGCCTGTTTGGCAGGCAGGGGTATGGGGGTTAGCTTATTTTGCTGTAATTTTAATCTTCTTATCGTCTCTAGGGCAATTTTTAACGTTGATAGTTAAACGATCGTTTCTGCCACTGATTGTAACAGTTCTAATTCTGGTAGGTTACTCACAATTAATGACTCAAGATTTCATGAAACATGTCATAAAATTTATCCCTTTGACTTATTTAGGGAGTGGAACAGTAGTTCAATTAAGTGGAGGGAGCCCAGCTCCATGGCCGCTTGGTGGGAATGTACTATTTGGACAAAATTCACTTATTTTTGGGGTTATTTATCTCTTGGTGCTCTCATTAATTTTCTATATTGCAACACACTGGTTATTTCAAAGATATGTATACAGAAAGGCGTGAAAAAATGAGACTTGAAATAAAAAATTTAACTACAGATACGTTTAAAAATATAAATTTAGACCTTTGTGGACCTGGCCTTTATGGGATCATTGGTCGTAACGGTGTCGGGAAATCAACATTTTTTACTGCTATTAATGGTGAAATTTCTTTTCAAGGAGAAGTTGTCGTTTCGGATAGTCTATTCAAAGGACGTATTGTTTATTTGCCAGGTTTTGAAGTCTTTGATGAAAATCTGACTGGGATGGATTATATTAAACTTTTACGCGGACAAGAGCGAAAAAAAGCAGAAGAATATCTGCTATTATTTAAGGCAAATCATTTTTTTGACACCCCGATTAGAAAATACTCACTTGGAATGAAAGAAATTTTAGCTTTTATTTACAGTGTGAGCTTGAATGGGGACGTGATCATTATTGATGAATTGTTGAATGGTCTTGATAATAAGATGCGGGAGGAGGCTTTTAAGATTTTACAAAATTTATCAAAGGAAAAAATTATTCTATTGACTTCTCATATATTAGAAGAAATTGAAAAATGGTGTAATCAAGTATATTTCTTGACTAAAGGAGGATTTTCCAAAGTCTCAAACTTCGAAGAGGCGAAAAGAATGGTATTAGAAAGTGAGGCGTTTTAAAGGTAGGTAGGATTTAAATTTTCTGTATTTATTTTTGTGGTGACCTCTATCTCCGCGCTTTGCGCCGTGCTGTCCATGCTCGCTAAGCCAGCAAAGCTGGCAAGTCGCATGGCAACTCCCTGCTTTCTCGCCTAGCTAAAGCATGTCCATTCGCTCTAAGGCGCTAAAGCGCCAAGGCGAATCGCAACTTAGAGAGGTACTTGGCGCAAGACGTTAAGTGAATAAATGCCTGGCTACGACATTAGAAGACACAAGCTTCGCTTGTTTCATCCGTTACTTTGACGCAGGCTGGGACTTGTTTCACAAGTCTCTATCTACCACCTTGGACGAGTCGTCCAAGCAAGCAAAAGCAAACTGGTTTTTGCGGCTCGACTTGGTGCGGTCTGCGCCGTAGCGAAGGACGTCTGTTGGTGCGGTCTGCACCTTACAGCGATGCTCGTAGGGTTATCAGAGCGGACAGCCCGACACAAAGTGGCGTAGATAGACACGCCTTATAGTTATAAGAATATTTGAGGTAAATTTTATGAACAAAAAAATTATTATTATTTTATCGGTAATTTCAGTTGGAGTGGGGCTGATGCAAATTTTGTCCTTCAAGTTTTAGGAGAAATTAATCAGCTATTGGTGCAGGAAAATGTATTTCTTGGATTTACAAATGAGCCAAATTATTTTTTGACTGGTACGATGCTTATTATCCCCTCTCTGTTTATACTCGCTGGGATCGTAGGCTTTCTTATTCCGAAGAATAAGTTAAAAATAAAGGAGTCGAACGGGCGTTAATTTCAAGCGACTGGAGGTTTTTATAAAGTATTTGTAGAAAAAGGATTAATCAAAAAGCAGCCTGAGCTGCTTTTTTGCTTGAGCTTTTTAATGGCTGTGCACAAATCTGTGCATTTTCGTTTTGTGCATTTTTATTTGTTATACTATGCTCATCAAAAATGATTTAAATCTCACTCAGCTCGACGAGCAATTCCAAAAGATGAAAGGAGTTAACGTGCAAATCTAAAACTCGTCGTCGTAACTCTCTTGAAAGAGTTTATACAACTTTCAAGAATACATTTAGCAGCGAGGGCTGCTTAGAAAGTGTATAACTGTGAAAAAAACAACAAAGAAAATTATTATTGCCTCTAGTATTAGTCTGGTTTTTGTTGGAGTTGGAACTGGTTATTATGAAGTAAATGCTCATCATTTTAACATTAATAAAAATGCGCCTTTAACTTTTTCAAGAGTAAAAGTGATTTCTGACGCAACACTAATTAACAATTCGGCACCTACCTCTCCAATAGTTGATGGTCAAGTGAATCTGTCATTTATCAATAGATTTAATGCAGCAATTAGCCTGTCGAATGGTCAATATGTCATCAATCAAAAGTTAATTCCCTTGAATGCATCAACTGAGGAAGTTTCCACATTGAATCAATTAGTTAATCAGCAAAATCAAGGATTGAAACAAATTATCTCTACCACTCCAAAAGCTGATATAGCTCAGTCAGGGAATTCTGTAATTGTAGGACAAACTCCTCAAGTTACGCAAGCGCAAGAGCAACAAAATCAAATTATTACAACTACGACATATCATGAGGGTAGTAATTATTTTCATAGCTATTGGTGGGGTGATCGCATTGGAATTTCAAGAACGACTTTGCGTAAATCATCTCCCGCTTTAGCATTTTTATCGGCAGTTCCTGCAGCAAAAGTTATACCATATCTTGGGTGGGTATTTAGTGGAGCTATGGCTGCATTAAGTGTTGAAACTAGGTCTGCTAAAGGAGGAATTGTATTTAACTATTGTGGAGGATTATTTGCCGCAGGAGCTTATCCAATCTGGGGGATGGCCTATCAATGAAAAAATATATTATGTTATTTGATTATCTCATTCGGGGGTTATTTGCCATCTTTGGAGCAATTATAATCCTCAGCGCGAAGAATTCAACATTTATGCTATGGGTTGGTGTTTCGATGATTGTATTTAACGTTATTACAATTCTTTTTGATGAGAATTATCGAAAAAAATAGAGTTGTTCATTAAGCGGAGGATGTATGAAAAAATTATATTTAAATTGGTCTTTGGTATTCTTGGGAATTAGTATTTTGATTTTTTATACTGGGTTTGCACGTGGCATTTCAGTTGACTCTTTGGCTCCAGGTGACGGTTATTTCGGCCCAACAATAGGGTACTATTTCCATTTATTTTTTGGGGGAGGAACATTATTCATGATGGTTCCGGGTTTGATACCTTTGGTTATCTCGGGTATTCTATTTAGAAAGTATTTAAAACAAAAGGATTAACTAAGAAGGCAGCCTGAGCTGCTTTCTTAAATCGCAGATTTGGGGAATTTTGTCTGGGTATTTTTAATTTCTCGTTCACAAATCTGGGAAATTCCGTTTTAGGCTTTTTTATTTGATATACTAGGCTCATCAAAAGATAGATTTAAATCTCACACCGCTCGACGGGGCAATTCCAAAAGATGAAAGGAGTTAACGTGCAAAGTAAAAACTCATCGTCTTAACTTATTTGAAAGACTTTATACGGCTTTCAAATTGTGATAGCAGAAAACCTGCTTAGAAAGAGTATAACTATGGAGGTATTCCGTACACGGATTACTATGTTAAAGCGCAGGTTATTAATAAATATATCCAAGTAGTCTATCAATAAGGGGAAAATCATGTCAAAGAATAACTATTTAATCCTATCAAGCCTATTTTTTAGTCTGTTTTTGCTCATCATTTATATCGCATGGCTGGTTATCCAGATTCATGGGCCGATATATGATGTGACGACGTTTGTGTCTAATATTCCTTTAGGAATTCAACTGTTTTTTGAAGGAGGAATGTTTACGCTGATGCTACCAGGAATAGTGCCGCTCGGGTTGTCCATTTATTTTTATAGAAAGTCAAAAGCAGCCTGAGCTGCTTTTTTGGTTGGCTTTGGGGTATAATAGGGGGATGAAATGGCTGAAGGAGAGTGCTGCGGCGTGGCCTGAAAAGAAGTTTTTGGGGGAGCTAACGTTTGGGGAGGCTTTTTCGCGAGTGGAGGAGATTGCTTATCGTTATGCGCTTTTAGGGGATCGGCAGGTAGCTTTTGCGCCGAGAAATCGTGAGGAAGATGCGCTGACTTTGTTTTCTTTGCTTGCTTTGGGAAAGGAAGTGCTGCTCTTGAATCCGAAGCTGCCTGAGACCGAAATTGTAAGTCAGATGCGGAAGCTCCATATTTACACGCGGATTTTTGCGGGGACGCCTGGGCTTGCAATGAAAGGGCCTGCGCCTGTTGATTGGGCGCCTGCAGATGACAAGGTGGCTGTCCTCATGAATACATCGGGGACGACGGGCGATGTGAAGACGATTCCCATCACCTGGGGGATGATTTCAAGCCATGTGGCAGCGTCTGCGGAAGCCTTGGGCGTGGAAGAGAATGATTGTTGGCTGGATGAATTACCGATTTTTCATGTGTCGGGCTTGTCGATTCTCATGCGTTCGCTCTACAATGTGACGCGAGTGGTATTTCGAGATGTGGATGGCTCGGCAAATATGGTATCCTGGGTACCGACGCAGTTGCAAGAAAAATTGGAGAGTCTTAATCCTGGGAAGTTTCGGGTCATTTTGCTGGGGGGAACGAGCTTACCTGAGCGATTGATTGTGCGGAGCTTTGAGAGGGGGCTGCGCGTGTACAAGACCTATGGGATGACGGAGACCTTTAGTCAGAGCGTGACTTTTAGCATTCAGGATTTTCCAGAGAAGCTGGAAAGTGTAGGGAAGCCCTTGCCTGGGGTGGAAGTGAGCTTTGCAGAAGATAGAGAAATCTTGCTGTCGAGTCCGATGCTGATGACAGGCTACTTGGGGCGGGAGCCCTTACCTGGACACGAATTTGCGACGGGAGATATTGGGCATTTGGATGCCGACGGTTTTCTCTATGTGGAGGGGCGCAAGAGCGATTTGATGATTTCGGGGGGCGAGAATATTTTTCCTGCGGAGATTGAAAATGTGGCCTATCAGTTTGCTGGTGTGCGAGAAGCAGCAGTGGTCGCGCGTGAGGACGCGAAATGGGGGCAGGTACCTGTGTTGTATGTAGTGGGGGATGTGGATGAAGAGGCTTTGCTGAGTTTTTTGCGGGAGAAATTGGTGGTCTTCAAGGTGCCGAAAATAGTCGTGAAGTTGGATGGATTGCCGAAGAATGCGACGGGAAAGATTTTGAAAAAGGAGCTGAAATGACGTTGATTGATGAGCTGGGGATCCAGCATTTTGAAGTGTTGGAGGGGAAATTTCGGGCGGAGATGGCGCTAAGCAGTTGGCATGCACAACCACAGGGTTATTTGAATGGCGGGGCGACGCTTGCCTTTGCGGAAGTTGCGGCAGGTATGGCAAGTCATGAATTGCTTGGGGAAGGTGAATTCGCGGTGGGACAAGCGATTTCGGCGGTGCATGTGAATCCGATGAAAGCAGAAGGTGTTTTGATTGCGGAAGGCGAGTTGCTGAAAGCTGGGAAGCGCAGCCAGACCTGGGACATTCGGATGAAAAATGAGGCAGGGACAGTGATTTCAAAGATCACGGTGACCAATGCGATTGTGAGGCGCGACCATGCTTGATATTACGACAAAAATGGAAATCAAAGCGTCTTCTGACGCGATTTTTCAAGCCTTTGTCAAATCTGACAGGATTGGGAATTTCTGGTTTAGCCGTTCGTCAGAAGATTGGGAGGCTGGCAAGATCGTTGAGCTTTATTTTGACGAATTTGACGTGCATTTTCCGATTGAGATTCTGGAGGTACGTCCGTCAGAAAAAATTGTCTTTAGCTGGGGGACGACGGACAATCAGCGGGTAGTGACGCTTAAGTTTTCTGAGAATCCGTCAGATTTGACGACGATTGTTGAGGTCTCCGAAAAAGGTTATCAGGATTTCGAGGACATGCTGACAGAGCCTGGGCTCAGCCACATTCTTCAGCAGGCCCACCCTGAGATTCTGTCAGAGCTGATGGGCAGCAAAGCCGGCTGGACCTATATGCTGACTTGCCTCAAGGCTTATTTGGAAAATGGTGTGACCAGCTTGCGGCTCGGACTGATTCCCTGAAAACTGTCAGATCTGACGAACTTTTCTGACGACGGCGTTCACATCAGATTTTTTGAGAGTTTTTGATGCAGAGTCTGAGAATGTGTGCGGTCAAATTTGACAGCGTTTATGTGGTATAATAAAGCTGTTCAAAACGGGGTCGTTTTGGATTCGACAGGCTGTCCTTGGCCGTGAACTGCAACTAGTGCCGGCGCCACTTAAATCCGTCGCAGAAATATAACTGCTAAAAATAATACACAAACTTACGCACTCGCTGCCTAAACACCAGCTTGCGTGACTTCCGCGACGTCGCCCATGCGCCGCGATAAGTCCATTTTAGTGGGATAAGCTAGACACGTTGTCTGACGTGCCCAGTCGAAAACTTTAGGACTCGCTCCGTGCTTGCTTTGAGGCTTGCGCTGGCGCGGGGTTAAACCTTGCAAGTCCTATGGTTGTAGAAGTTTACGGTACAAACAGTCTGGACAGGGGTTCAATTCCCCTCGGCTCCAGTTCTACAAAAAGAAGCCCGCGTGGCTTCTTTTTGTTAGAAATGATGTTTGAGGGAAATTGAACCCCTGAGCGACTTTAGAAGCGAGGAAATTCCCACAGGCTCCAGTTCTACAAAAGGAAGCCCGCGTGGCTTCTTTTTGTTAGAAATGATGTTTGAGGAGGATTGAGCCCCCGAGCGACTTTAGAAGCGAGGAAATTCCCACAGGCTCCATAAGAAAGGTCGTCCTGTGGACGGTTTTTCTTATGGGATTAGTGAAGGAAAAAAGAACCCCTGAAGAGCCCGCGAGTGAGAACATTCCCTCGGCTCAAACAGCAACCTCCATCCAACTCTTCCCGCCTTTCTTAACTTCAATCTTCCCATTAAATTCGTCCACAAGCGCTTGCAGAAAGTTGTCAGCGCTGGCGAGAGGCACTGCAAGCTGACCGTTCACCTGCTCCGCAAATTGTGTTTCCTGCAAGCTGAGATTTTTCACTGCCAGAAAGCGCTGCAAGCTGTCAAACAAGCCATAATCTAGTATCAGCCGAAAAGTCTGCATCTCAATCTTTTGAAATCTCTCACAAGCGGCTATCGCAAGGCTTGCAGAACTTGCATAAGCCCGTATCAGTCCACCTGTCCCCAGCTTCACCCCACCAAAATAACGCGTCACAGTCACTAGCACATCCGTCAGCGCCTGTTTTTTCAAGACTTCCAAGATTGGCACACCCGCTGTTCCTGAAGGCTCTCCATCATCACTATAACGCTGAATCTCCTGACTATCACCCAAGATAAAAGCCCAACATGTGTGATTCGCTTTCGGATTTGCAGCAACTATCTCCGCTATTTTCTCCCGCGCCTCGTCTTCCGACGCCACGCGAAAAACCTGCGCCACAAAGCGCGACTTCTTGATTTCTTGTGATACTGGACCAGTTCCATGGATGCAAAATACCATGTCCAAATTATATCAAAAGACAAAGTTGAGTCAAAATTTGCATTTTTTATAAAAATAAGTATAATAGAATGATATAAATTAGAACAATAAATCTATAAAAATCAGATCATTAGAAAGCAAAAAAATAGATCAATGCCCTACAAAATCAGACTAATCGACGAAACAATCCAACAATACTTAAAAAGTTTTCCAGCTTTTTTGCTCATTGGGGCAAAAGGCGTTGGAAAAACGCGTAGCTGCCAGGAATTTGCAAAAACCTCTTTTGAACTCGACAATCGGAGTGTGCGAGAAGGTTTAGAATTACTCCCAACACATTTGAATACTGCAAGTGCTCCCATATTATTAGATGAATGGCAATTTTCTCCTGAGTTATGGAATTACGTGCGACATGCAGTGGATGATGGCTTAAAAGAAGGAACCATCATTTTCACAGGGAGCTCACCCAAAATAGATATGCCCATACATAGTGGCGCTGGACGAATCCCTATTCTTAAAATGCGTCCATTTAGCCTAGAAGAACGTCAATTAACTACAAAAAAAGCAAGTCTTTCCCAAATGTTTGAACTGGTAAATAACTTTAAATGTGAGGAGAAAATAGACGTGCAAGCTGAGCAATACTTAGATGAAATATTCCGCTCGGGCTTTCCTGGAATTCGAGATAAAAAGGAGATGGCTCGAGATATCCAGTTAGAAGACTATATTCAAAATATGCTCACTCATGATTTCGTAGAACAAGGCTATCCAATCCGAAAACCGCAGTCCGTACTTGCTTGGTGGCGGACTTATGCGGGTGCAATAGCGACAGTCACAAGCTTTCAGACTATCCTCACAACTGCTATGGCAACAAATGTTGAAGCCCCAAGCAAAGGCACTGCAAATTCCTATCGTGATGCACTGGAGGCCTTTAACATGATTGAAGAGGTTCCTGCCTGGCTCCCTATGGGAAAACTAATGGCAAACATTGCAAGAACCCCCAAACATTTCTTGGTAGATCCAGCATTTGCCATTAAATTATTAGGGATTAGTAAAGAGCAGTTAATCAATTACCAGCCACCTAAATCACTCGGAAAAATTAATGTGAGCTTTATTGGACGGCTTTTTGAGAGTTTAGTTTACCAGAGCCTATCAGTCTATTCAGACTTAAATCGTGCGCAGCTAAGCCATTTTAGAACAAATACGGGTAAAGAAATCGACTTTATTGTTCAAAAGGGGAATATTTTGCTGTTATTTGAAGTCAAGTCTGCGACAACGATAAATCAGGAGGACACCAAACATTTGAATTGGTTTGAGACACAAGTGAGGGACGAATATCAGGTGGTCAAGAATTTAATCTACAGTGGTCAAGTGGCCTACAAACGCTCCGACGGCATAAATGTCATCCCAGCAGCAATGCTTGCGAAATAAGACTCAATAGACATTGCGGATCATATAATACTTAGTATCAACTGCACATTTAGCACTGTGAGAAGTATCGCAAACACGCTCCCGAGAATTATAATGATAGGCTTATTCACAAAACGTCCCATGATTTTTTTGCTGGACGTGATGAGCACCAAAGGGATCATGCTAAATGGCAGCGCAAGTGAGAGGAAAATCTGTGAATTGACTAATAGATTATCCAGCACGCTTTCTTTTGCCCCAAAAATCAGCGCTATAATCACGACAGGAATCACCGTGATGAGCCGCGTGATGATGCGCCGCCAGAAAATCGGCACTTTCAGCTGAATGAAACCTTCCATCGCAATTTGTCCGGTCAAGGTGCCCGTAATTGTCGAATTTTGTCCCGAGGCAAGAAGCGCCAAGGCAAATAAAGTCCCCAAAATTGGGCTCGCAATGCTTCCTGTAATCTGCGGATTTCCTAGGGCATGGTAAATCGCTGTGAAGGAGTTAATCCCAGCGCCTTTCCCGAAAAACATCGACGCCCCCAAAATCAAAAGCAGACAATTCACCACGAGCGCAATCGTCAGCTGAATGTTGGAGTCCCAAGTCGCGTATTTCAAGGCCTCAGCGATGCTCTCCTCGTCATCACGCTTGTATTGACGCGTCTGGACAATACTTGAGTGGAGATAAAGACTATGGGGCATGACAATGGCGCCTAAAATCCCAAGAGCCAGTGAGAGTTGATGAGGATGCAGGACTTCTTTTTGTGGGACAAAACCGCCAAATAAAGCGCCCAGATGTGGCTGCGACAAGATGACTTCATAAGCAAACACCGCCATAATCACCAAAATCAAACAGACCACAATCGCCTCCACCTTGCGAAAGCCCATATTCATCAAGGCAAGCAGCAAGAAAACATCCGCCGCCTCAATGATTATCCCAGCGAGTAACGGCAAACCAAAGAGCAGATTAAAGGCAATCGCACCCCCGATAACTTCCGCAACGTCCGTTGCCATAAGGGCCAGCTCAATGATAATCCAGAGGACAAAACTCAATTTCTTTCCCGTGAAATTCCGTGTCGCCTGCGCCAAGTCCATCTGCGTCACAATTCCAAGCTTTGCGGACATGTATTGTAAGATCATCGCGATACAACTCGACACCAAAACGACTGATAACAGCAGGTAGCCAAAGCTCGCCCCGCCCTTGAGGTCGGTAATCCAGTTGCCTGGATCCATGTAACCCACGGCCACAAGCGCCCCAGGCCCCGAGTAGGCCAGCAAATAACGCCAAAAAGACTTCTTTTTCGGAAGCTTGACCGTGCCATTGACCTCCTCGAGGGATATCGTGTTGAATTTATTGATGCTTTCCATGACAAGAAACGAATTTTCAATCGAAAATGTAAAAAACCTTTGACATATTATAGCATAAAATCTTCATTTTATGATAAGCTCATTGCACATGTTCTTGCTTCAACTAAAAACGCAACTTTAATATAAAGCTGCGTTTACACGAATATATTTACACGGTTAATCTTTGAATTTTTATTTCTTAATTTAAGTAATCTTCAGAAAGCCCCTCTTCAATCAATAAATTGATAATCTGTTCATTTTTTGCAAAAAGAGAAATATGCCGATCGAACTTATGTTCCAATTGCTTCATCCCTAATTTAGAAACATTTTTTGTTACGTAATTTATAGCGACCGATTTTGGCAAAATAGTTACCATCTCTGAATGTAATACTAAGCTAATTGCTGATTCAGAAAATTCAATCTGATGTATATTTGAAAGAGGAACATTCTGATATGTTGCAACAACTTTTCGATGAATGGGACAAGTTGCTGGATATAAAAATATTTCAAATTTTTTTAGTAAGTCCACTGTTATTTTTGAACGATTAATTAATTCCTGATTTGAATTCATCAATGAATAGACTACATAATAAGGCTCTGTAAACAGACTAATATTATTAGCTGAAGAAATAATCTCACCCTCAAATTCTCCATCAACAATAATTGCATCCAAATTGCCATCATTAAAATTTGTTATTAATTTTGAAGTATCATTAGATATTAATACTTCTTGAAAATTTTTTAATTGTTTACCAAAGAATCGTGGATAAATATTAGATGTAATACTATCATATGTTCCAATTCGTGTGTTCTCAAGTTTAATTTCTTCACTTGATAGCTGCTGCGATAGCTGTTTTAGATCTAATAGAAACCTTTTTGCAAAATTCTGTAATACTTTACCAGAGTGTGTCAATTCCACCCCTTTGCTACTCCTTTCAAATAGGGTTACCTTTAGCTCGTCTTCTAACTGACGTATTCTTCGGCTGATGCTAGATTGATCGACATATAAAACTTCACTAGCTTTACTAATACTTCCAGTTTCATTAATTGTCAAAAAGGTCGTTAGCATATTTACGGTTAAATTTTGAAATTCCATATTTTATCCTTACTAATAATTCTATGCATATATTGCATGGGAATCATGCAAAAACAACAATTCACAAAATAAGTATAACATGATAGACTTAAATCACGAAAGGAAACATTTTATGGAGTCAATCATAGCCCCGTTTTATAATGCGCTAGATGGGTTAAATTCTAAGGAAATTCATTCATTTCATGCTTTACCATTAAATTTTGGTCATATATTACCAAGTTTATATTTTAAAAATGAGTTTAAGAAGTTTTACACTACTGATTTTCTGAGCTTTGAAACAACTGTAACAGAATCTTGGTTAGATAATCCTCTTTCTCCAAAAGGGCCACTTTACTTAGCAGAAAAGTGCACTTCAGAAGTTTTTGGTGTTGACAAAAGTTTTTTTATAACATCTGGAACCAGTGTGGCTAACCAAATTGTTTTAGATGCAATTTTAGAAAATGGAGATAATATTTTAGTTGAACGTAATGTTCATAAATCAATTCATTTTTCACTAAGTAACTTTAATTTGAATATATGTTATGTTGAACCTCAATATTCTGATGCGAATAGTGAGAGAACATATTCTAATTTTGAAAAAATGATTCAAGATTTCTCAACTGCCTTTGACAATAACCAACCATTCAAAGTTGTTATCTTAAATGCTAGTACATACGAAGGAGTTATCAATGATATTCCATTAATCATTAATAAGCTTGCGGAAATAAATCCAAATTTTACAATTCTTATTGATGAAGCATGGTTTGCTTTTGCGAAATTTAATGATGTATTTTCAAAATTTAGTGTATTTTCATGCATAAATAAATTGAAAATAAATTATCCTAATATCAAAATAATTATTACACAGTCATTTCATAAGTCGCTTCCAAGTCTAAGGCAAGCTAGTGTCATACATGTTTCAGCTAATGACGAGATTATAAAGAAAATAAATGAATCAAAATTCAAAATTTTAACAACTTCTCCAAGTTATCCAATAATAGCTTCCATTGACTTAGCATGTGCAGAAATGCGGATTAATGGAAAAAATCTGATTAATAAAGCCTTAACCAAGGTTGAAGAAATAATAAAATACATACGAAATTTGCATAATTTATCTATCAATCTTGAGCAAAATTTGGAATATTGGAAAATTGATGCTTTAAAGTTATCGGTAAATTTCTCAATGACAAATAAATCTGTTCAAGAAGTAAAGGATATTTTTATAAGAAATAATCTCTTCGTAAGCCGTTTTTCCAAGAATTCATTTTTACTAAATTTTCATATTGGAGTTTCGGAATCTGCAATTATTTTGTTAAAAGCGGCATTGAGTGAAATTGATGACTGTACAGTAACTAGGGAATCTGAAATTCCCAATAAAATATCAACTGAATATATTATTCCATATCCACCAGGGGTACCAATAATTTTACCGGGAGATCAAATTACACCGTCAAAACTTCAAGAAATTCAAGACCTGAAAAATAATGGTATAGAGATTTTTAGGATTCAAAGAAAAGAGGACATTAATGCTTAATATTAAAAAAATTAAAGAACTGAAACAAGGAAATGACTTAAAATCTGTATTCTTTTCCAATAAGCTTAACTTTAATTGGTCCGAATACTATTACCTGGTAGCAAATAATATAAAAAAACTTCTCAAAGAGCAGAGAATTTATCGCAATATTAATCGGGTGATTGTAGTATCTGAAAATAGTTGGCAAACATTTATATTATACTCTATTTTGACAAGCCTTGGAATACCCTTTTCAGGAATTGACTATACTCAAACGGAAAATATCTATTTTGAAAATATAAAAAATAGTGAAAGTAATTTTATTTTTTATTCAGAAAAATATAAACCAAGTCAAAATTTTGAAAAAATATTGAAAGAAAATGATATTAATTTTCTACAAATTGAAGATACTATTACATTTCAGACAGGCACAAAAGGTCTTGAAAATATTGAAGAATTGATTGATGAATTTAAATCTGCTAGGGTAAAGGATATTTCTAGTTTTTCATTTACATCAGGTACTTCGGGAGTTCCAAAGGTTATATACAGAGATGCAGGATTTGACGATGTAAGAATCCCTATTCTTACAAAACTTTATAATTTCAACGATAGTGATATTTTTTTAGCAAGTCTTCCTTTTTATCATGTTTCTGTAACTGGTTGGATTAGGCTTTCCTTATTAAATATCGGCGCTATAGTTATTGCGGACATCGAAAACCCATCTGATTTGTATTTTAAATTATCAAAATTTAATATCACAACAACTTTATTTACACCTCCAACATTGAAAAAAATAGTAAATATTCATTTACAAGAAAAAGAGAAAATAAATCTTAGATTCATAATGGTTGGAGGCAAAACATTTCCAGAAGTTTTAAAAGAACAATCTATATCTGCATTTGGACCAATTATTCATGAATATTATGGGTCGTCAGAAACTGGAATAAACACTTTAATCTCATCGGCAGAATACTTGCAACATCCAGAAAGTTCTGGAAAACCAATGGAGGGTTCTGAAGTCCTGATAGTGAACCAAAAACATGAAAAACTAAAAGAAGGCGAAATTGGAAGAATAGCAATTCATAGTTTTCAAAATGCCACAGGCTATATTCATAAAACACTTGAAAGAGCAACTATTGATGGCAAAGATTATATTTTGACTTCAGATTTTGGGAAAATTATAGATAACTATATCTATGTGACCCAACGATCAATTACAGATTACCCAAATTCAAATATTAATGTTTTCTCTCTAGAAAATCAAATAAGATTGCATCAATCAATAGATGATGTAGCAATACTAACAAATTATAATGATATTTCTGTTTATATTTCATATGACAAAGATATTAGTAAATTAAAGAAAATAATCTTGAAAAATTCAATATTTGAAAGTTTAAAAAGTCAAATTCCGGAAGATACAAAATTATTTTTAAATGAACTAGAAAATATTAATTATAGTTTATCAGGGAAGGTCAAATACTTTAAGTTGGAGGAAAATAAATGAAATCAAAACTACTCACTGGAGCTTTGCTCTGTCTCACAGCCGTCGTCTTTTGGGGCGGGATGTTCCCCGTCATGGCGCGCGTCCTCACGCACATTGACCCCTTTTATTTCACGCTTGTGCGCTACGGGAGCGTCGCGATAATTCTTTCGATTCTTCTGGTGATTTTCGAGGGAAAAAGCGCTTTTCGCACAGAAGGGCATCTGTTAAGTCTTTGGCTTCTGGGCACTTCTGCCTTTGCAGGCTTTAGTTTTCTCGTTTTTCTCGGTCAACAGCTGGCAGGTCCTTCAGGCTCTGTCGTTGCCTCTGTCATGATGGCGGTGCAGCCCCTTCTTGCCGTCCTTGTTGGCTGGGTTTGGAAAAGAAATCGTCCGAAAACCTTTGCTTTTCTGTGCATGCTTGTTGCCCTTATTGGCGTGATTCTTGTCGTCACGAAAGGAAATCTTACAATTTTGATCTCTGCAGGCGCCCCCGCTTTGCTCATTCTCATTGGCGCACTTTGCTGGGTCATTTACTCGACGGGCGTGGGGAATTTCCCCAGTTGGTCCATTCTACGATATAGCGCACTCACGACGATTCTTGGCATGGTGTCTGTCATCTTGATTCTCCTAATAGCCACAACGACGAGGCTTCTTCATTTTCCAAAACTTACTGAGCTCACTCAAATTCCCTGGGAGACACTTTACATGATTGTCCCCGCTGGCGTCATTGCACTTTTTGCCTGGAATCTTGGCAACCGTCAAATCACAACGCTCAATGGCATCCTTTTCATGAATCTAGTCCCCATCACTGCTTTCATCATAAACGCCCTCACAGGCTACAAATTCGGCCTCTACGAAATCATCGGCTGTCTCCTCGTCATCCTTGCGCTTATCGCCAACAATCTCTATAATCGAAAAGCATGAAAAAACAAGGGTCTTCCCCAGATTAGAGATGATTTTCTCTAAATTCTTTCAGTAGAATTTTATTGATAATTTACAATGTAAGTGCAACGGTTGAATGAAAAGAACCCTCATCGCGTTTCCAGTATAATAGTTTTGGGCAACCAGAAAGGAAAACGCGATGAGAACTTACACACACCTTAGCATATTAGAGCGAGAAATGTTAGCCAGAGGCATAGTTCAAGGAAACAGTTTATCCGAAATAGCTCGAATGATGAGACGTTCTAAATCAACCTTAGTCGGGAAAGCATAAGCTTGTTTGAGAATCTGATTATTATAATATTTCATCCCCTTTATTTTAAGGGCGTGTCTATCTCCTCCACTCCGTGTCGGGCTGTCCGCTCTGATAACCCTACTAGCATCGCTGTAAGGTGCTGAAGCACCAACAGCCATCCTATCGCTAGGCGGGCAAAGCCCGCAAGTCGAGCCGCAAAAAACGGTTTGCTTTTGAAGACTATCTTCTCCACTTCGTGTCGGGCTGTCCATTCGCTTTAGCGCCTTAGAGCGAATGGACACGCTTTAGCCAGGCAAAAAAGCAGGGAGTTGCCATGCGACTTGCCAGCTTTGCTGGCATAGCGAGCATGGACAGTGCAGCGCAAAGCGCGGAGATAGAGGTAACCTTAACAAATTTCAGGTTATTTTTCAGCCCCTTTCCAAAGATTAAGTTTTTACTCAGAAATGAGAATTTCAACACCCTGATGTCTAAATGTCAAAAACCCTTGACAGTGTCAACGCTTGCTCTGTAAGGTTTTTTTTGATATTCTTTAGTCAATATAAAGTTATGGAGAAGATCCAACATGCCTAAATTTTTTAGCAAAGTAGAAAAATTCAACGGTTCTTTTAGCCAGTTGGAGGAAAATAATCGTCGCTGGGAGTCCATATATCGCAAACGTTGGGCGCATGATAAAGTCATCCGCACGACGCATGGTGTGAACTGTACGGGCTCCTGCTCGTGGAACGTCTATGTCAAGGAAGGCCTCGTGACTTGGGAGCACCAAGCAACCGACTATCCCGCTTGTGGACCTGATGTGCCCGATTACGAACCCCGTGGTTGTCCGCGTGGGGCATCTTTTAGTTGGTATGAATACTCGCCACTCCGCATCAAATATCCGTATATCCGTGGGGTTTTGTGGAATCTCTGGACAGAAGCGCGCAAGGCACATCCAGACTCCGACGTCGAAGCTTGGAAATCTATCGTCGAAGACGAAGCAAAAGCCCGTCAGTATAAGTCTGCCCGTGGTCATGGGGGACTCGTGCGCGTGAAATGGGATGATGCGCTTGAGATGATTTCAGCTCAGCTTGCTTACACGATTAAAAAATATGGACCTGACCGGATTGCGGGTTTCTCACCGATTCCTGCTATGTCGATGATTTCATTTAGTTCAGGGACCCGTTTTTTGAGCTTACTTGGCTCGGAGCTCTTGTCATTCTACGATTGGAATGCCGATTTACCACCTGCCTCCCCTCAAGTCTGGGGCGAACAAACAGATGTTCCTGAGTCGGCCGACTGGTGGAATTCACAATACATGCTCCTCTGGGGCTCAAATGTCCCAATGACTCGTACGCCAGATGCCCACTTCATGACCGAGTCGCGCTACAAAGGCACGAAGGTCGTGACAATCGCGCCCGACTACTCTGAAGCGGTAAAATTCGCAGATAACTGGCTAGCTCCTCATCCAGGCTCTGACGCGGCCTTGGCACAAGGCATGACACACGTCATTTTAAATGAGTATTACGTGAAACAGCAGACGCCTGCCTTTGAAGCTTATGCCAAGCAGTACACGGATCTTCCTTTTGTTTTAATGCTCAAAAAACAGGGCGAGAACTTCATCCCTGGTCGTTTTTTGCGCGAGTCGGACCTCACAGGCAAGACCGAAAAGAACGCCGAATGGAAACCCGTTGTTTTTGATAATAGCTCAAAGAGCTACAAGGCACCCAATGGTACGGTGGGACAACGCTGGGAAGAAGGGGTAAAGTGGAATTTGCAGCTTGATGGGATAGATCCTGCCCTCCATACTGAAGGCGGAAGCTCCGTCACGATTGACTTTCCATTCTTTGATAAGACGGGAGCAAGCGTTTTGACGCGCCACATTCCTGCGAAAACTGTCACACTTGCGACTGGCGAAGAAGTGGAGACCGTGACGGTCTTAGACTTGATGCTCGCACAATACGGCCTCACCGCAAATGATGACTTGGGTGCAAAGGGCTATGACGATGCAGATTCTGCTTATACACCTGCTTGGCAGGAAAAAGAAACAGGGGTCAAAGCGAGTCTTGTCATTCAAATTGCGCAAGAATTTGCGCAAAACGCGCTTGAAACAGGTGGTAAGTCCATGGTTCTCATGGGGGCTGGGATCAATCACTGGTTCAACTCAGATAATATCTACCGCTCGATTCTCAATCTCGTCATTTTGACAGGCTGTGAGGGTGTGAATGGTGGCGGTTGGGCGCATTATGTCGGTCAAGAAAAGCTTCGTCCAAAAGAAGGCTGGTCCACGATTGCCTTTGCAAACGACTGGACAAAAGGCCAAGTGCGTCATCAAAACGGAACGTCATTCTTCTACTGGGCATCGGATCAATGGAAGTTTGATGAGCTGGATAACGAAGCGCAGAAGTCGCCTTTAGCACATTTTGAAAATCCTGAAAATTCTTACAAGCACCCTGCCGACTACAACCAAATGGCGATTCGCCTAGGTTGGCTCCCAAGCTATCCGCAATTTGACCGCAATAATCTGGACTTTACGAAGCAATACGGGACGACAGACTCCGCTGAAGTCGCAAAGAAAGTCGCTGAAGAATTAAAAGCTGGGACTTTGCACTTTGCAGCAGAAGATCCAGATGCTGCAATCAATCAGCCCAAAGCGCTCTTTGTCTGGCGCTCGAACTTCCTGACGACTTACGGCAAAGGCCAAGAGTACATGATGAAGTATCTCTGGGGTACAGAAAATGGCTTGATGTCTAAGACCAACGATGCCTTTAAGCCTGAGACGATGACATGGCGTGACGATGAAGAAAATCCTATTGGAAAGCTCGATATGGTGGTAACTTTGGACTTCCGGATGGTCACCACACCGCTCTACTCCGATATTGTCTTGCCGGCAGCGACGTGGTACGAAAAAGAAGACTTGTCATCCACCGATTTGCATCCGTTCATTCATCCGTTTAATGCAGCGGTACAGCCTCTGTGGGAATCACAGACAGACTGGCAGATTTTCCGCCGCCTCGCTGAGAAATTCCAAAATCTGGCGAAGACAGAATTCCCTGAGCCAATCTATGATGTGCACACGAGTCCGATTGGACATGACACACCAGGCGAGTTGTCTCAGCCATTTGGTGTGATCAAGGACTGGAAGAAGGGCGAAGTCGATGCGATTCCAGGGAAGACCTTGCCAACTATCAAGGTCGTAGAACGCGATTACACGAAGATTTACGATAAATTTGTGACCCTTGGGCCAAACCTTGAAAATGGGGCTGTAGGCGCAGATGGCCTGTCTTACCCGATTGGCGAGCAATACAATGAGCTCAAGGATATGCTTGGGACGAATGAAGCGGGTTTGCCGTCGATTTACGATGAAAAGAAGGTAGCTGATGCGATTTTGACTTTGTCTTCGACGTCGAACGGGAAAGTGGCTATGAAGGCCTGGGAAGCGCTCGAAGAGGAGACGGGACAGAAATTTACCGACATTGGCGAAGCCTACAAACACCAAAAGATGACCTTCAAGAATATTACGGTACAGCCTGCAAAGTCTTATCCGACGCCAGCCAATACTTCCCTGAACGCTGGAGATGAGGCGTACTCGCCATTTACGATCCAAAAACAACGCTTAGCGCCTTGGCACACGCTCACGGGCCGTCAGCATTTCTATATTGACCATGAGATTTTTGCGGAGTATGGTGAGCAGTTACCAACTTATAAACCCACTTTGCCACCACAAGTCATGGGTCCCAAAGATGTGGAGCTAAAGCCTGCTGTGGGAGAAGAAGTGACGCTACGCTACATGACGCCGCACGGGAAGTGGTCGCTTCACTCGATGTACGGCGATACGCCCAATATGCTGACTTTGTTCCGCGGTGGGCCTGTCGTCTGGATGAGTAATGTCGATGCCGAAAAGGCTGGGATTCAAGATAATGACTGGGTCGAAGTCTATAACCGCAACGGGGTCATGACCTGTCGAGCGGTCGTCTCACACCGGATGCCTGAAGGAACGCTCTTTAGCCACCATGCACAGGATATGACCTTCAACTCGCCATTGTCGAATATCACTGGGAATCGCGGCGCGTCTAGCAATGCACCGACGCAGATTCATATCAAACCGACGCAGATGGTTGGGGGCTATGCGCAATTTACCTATGCGTGGAATTACTATGGACCTGTCGGCAATAACCGCGACCTCTACTGTAAAGTCCGCAAGATTGAGCAGCTGAACTGGTATGACGAGGTCGAAGCCGGAAAAAAAGTGACGAATGCTTTTGGGACATTGAAAGAGAAAGGGGCAGCAGAATGAAAGTCAAAGCACAAATCGGGATGGTCTTAAATCTCGATAAATGTATCGGTTGCCACACGTGCTCGGTGACTTGTAAAAATACCTGGACAAATCGCCCAGGAACTGAATATGTCTGGTTTAATAACGTGGAGACAAAGCCTGGCGTGGGCTATCCCAAGCGCTGGGAAGACCAGGAAAAATATCACGGTGGCTGGACGCTTAATAAAGCAGGGAAATTAACCCTGAAGTCAGGCTCGAAAGCGGCGAAAGTCGCCAGTCTCAAGATTTTCTACAATAATGATTTGCCTGAAATTGATGATTATTATGAGCCTTGGACTTATGATTATAAGAATCTCTTTGGTAAGACGACAAAGCATCAGCCTGTCTCGCGTGCGAAGTCGATTTTGACGGGGGAGAATCTCGACATCAAATGGGGTCCCAACTGGGATGATGACTTAGCTGGGGGTGAAAACGCGATTGCGAATGACCCCAATATAGAGAAGATTTCGTCCGACATCAAGGCAAACTTTGAGACGGCCTTCATGATGTACTTGCCACGTTTGTGCGAGCATTGCTTAAATCCTGCCTGTGTATCGGCTTGTCCAAGCGGTGCGATGTATAAGCGTGATGAGGATGGGATTGTCCTCGTCGACCAAGAACAATGCAAGGGCTGGCGTTTCTGCACGAGTTCGTGTCCTTATAAGAAAGTTTATTTCAACTGGAGCACGCACAAGGCGGAGAAATGTACCTTCTGCTACCCACGTGTGGAAGAGGGGTTGCCTACGGTATGTTCTGAGACCTGCGTGGGGCGTATTCGCTACATTGGCGTGATGCTCTATGATGCGGATCGTGTCGCTGAAGCAGCGAGCGAACCTGATGAGAAGAAGCTCTACGAGCGTCAGTTGGAGATATTCCTGGATCCAAATGATCCAGAAGTCGCAGCTGCGGCGCGTGAAGCGGGGATTCCTGAGGAGACAATTGAAAAAGCGAAGATTTCGCCGATTTATCGCATGGCGGTAGAGGAAAAGATTGCCTTTCCTTTGCACCCTGAGTATCGCACGATGCCTATGGTTTGGTATTGCCCACCACTTTCGCCAATCATGAGCTACTTTGAAGGCAAAAACACCCTGCAAAATCCGGAGATGATCTTCCCTGGAATTGATGAGATGCGGATTCCAGTGGACTATTTGGCGTCTATCCTCACGGCAGGGAACATTGCACCAGTAAAGGCTGCTTTGTATAAGCTTGCGATGATGCGCTTATTTATGCGGGCACAGACGTCTGGCAAGGACTTTGATGAGTCGAAACTTGAGAAAGTTGGTTTGACGGCTGAGTCGGCACGGAGTTTATATCGTTTGCTTGCGATTGCGAAATACGAAGATCGCTTCGTCATTCCGCGCAACCATCGTGAGTATGGCTTTGAAGATACGAATGAAGCGCAAGGCGCAGTGGGCTATAATGAAGCCTGCTCGGGGTGTAGCTTGGCGGACTTACATGCAGATATGATTCAGAAGATTCAAAATGGCAAATCGGGTGCTGAAGTCTATGCAGAGCAATTCTACGGTGGGATTTGGCGTGATTGAAGTTGAAAAACTGCGGGACTTGCAGCCGGCCTTTGGCGTTTTGGCGGAGTTGCTGGACTTTCCAGAAGAAAATATATCTGACGAAAAAGTTTTGGAACTCTTTCCCAAGATTCCTGAAAAAGCAGAAGTTACAAGCGCTTGCAGCAAGTTATCGGAAATGGCGCTTACCAGTTTGCAAGAGCATTACGTGGAATTGTTTGAGTTGAATAAGTCGTTGACGCTTTACATGACGTATTACAAGCTGACGGACTCCAGGGAACGTGGGACGGTCATGGCGAAGCTCAAGCTTCTGTACGAGATGTTTGGCTTGTCGCTCGATAATGCGGAGTTGACGGATTATCTGCCCACAATGCTGGAGTTTCTCGCGATGCTGGACACGTCAGATTTGATGGAAGGTTCGTCAGCTCTGACAGATCTGGAATTTCTCTTTAACGTACTGGAAGACGGGACTTATGAGGTTTTGCAGAAGTCGTCAGATTTGACAGATGAGCCTTATGTTGCGCTCTTGCGCGTGACGCGCGATTTATTAAAAAAATGTATTAAAAATGTGGCTTGAAAACTGAGATTTTTAGGCCAACCAGGAGAAAAAATGTCACACTTTGGATCCATCTTTTTATGGGTGATTTACCCTTATGTCATGCTTGCGTCGTTTTTCGTGGGTACCTTTTTCCGCTTGCGACGGCCGGGGACGGTCACGGCGAAGTCGTCAGAATTGCTCGAGAAAAAGCAACTTATCGTGGGGTCAATTCTCTTTCACGTGGGGATTATAGGTGTTTTTGGCGGGCACATCATCGGGATTTTCATTCCGGAGAGTTTCACGCGAAGTATCGGGATTTCTGATGAGTTCTATCATGAGTTTCTGGCACTAGGCTTTGGCGGATTTTTTGGGGCTTGTTTGTTAATCGGTGTCTTGATTCTGATTTGGCGCCGTTTCACCAATCGGCGTGTCTTCTTAAATAGCTCATGGTCGGACTTGGTCGTGATTGCGGCGCTGGGTGTCACGATTGTACTCGGGATGCTCTCAAGTTTTGTGGCGGGACCCATGACGGCGGGCTTTGACTATCGGCAGAATATTTCCATTTGGGGTCGGACCTTGTTTGTGTTGCAGCCGCATTGGCAACTCATGGGCGGGATTCCATTGATGTATAAACTCCATATTGTGTGCGGCCTTGCGATTTTCGGTTTCTTCCCCTATACGCGCCTTGTGCACGCCTTGTACGTACCGCTGCAGTATCTCGGACGGCGATTTGTGGTGTTTCGGAGGTATAAATAAAATAGCCTCGCAAGGCTATTTTTTCATTCTTTAATTTGTTCTAGCTTTTCTGCCAGGCGATTGCGAGTGTTTACAATATCACTCAGCTTTACAAAACCATAGATCCATCCCACAGGCAGGATACTTGTTAAAATTGACCAGCCAAGTGAGCGCCAATAATAACGTCCACCTGTCATAGCGTGTCCAGCCAGAGTGTAGATGTTCTGTCTATAAGCCCAAATTACAAGCTGTGGGAAGAAAATAATTCCGGCAATAGTTCCCCCCTTGTGTTCAGACTTTTCATATTTTGTCAGTGCCATAAAACCTCCTTTCTAGCATCAAGTATATCAGTTTTTTTTTTTTTGCAAGGCTATTTTTCATTATGATTCACCACCTCAACATCCACAATCTCAGCTCCTAAGCCGCTGAAAAACTTTTTGACCCGCCGTTCGCCGCTTGCCAAAAAATCTGACAGTTCGTCAGAGGAAAAAGTCACGTGCGCAATCAAAAAATTCTCTCGGACGAAGACATTTGGCGTTGTCAGCAAGTCTGTCAAATCTGACAGTACGATTTCAGGGCTGTCAACGGGTAAAGAAAGCACGTCAAGCCGCCCGTCAAATTTGACAGATAAGGCATAAAAGGCGGACAAGGGTCCTTCGCCCACGTAGGGCGCTTCGTCAGATAAAATGTTTGCCTCAGGCAAGCGTTTTTTGATGGCTTCGCGGTTGCTAGCGCTGACAGACACCCAGACCTCGTCTGTCAGCTCTGACAGCTTGTTATAAGCCGTCTCGAGCCAATCCGCAAAAAGCGCCTTGTCACCCGAGAGAAAGCGCATGGACTTCCCGCCCGCCAAAAGTAATCCGATGGTCATCCTTTCATTATAACTTTTTTGCCTCCAAATTTCTGTCAAATCTGACAGCCTCTCGAAAATCACCCGATTTTCTGTCAGCTCTGATAAGCACCAAAAATCTATCCACCCCCCTAAAGCCTTATTAAATCTGACAAAAAACTACCCCTAACAACTTCACAAACATCACAAAGTCAAACATCTTTGACAGTCGTTTGCCTTGACTATGACAGCGTTTTCAGGGATAATAGAATTAAGAATTTCTCTCAAAAAGGAGACCTTATGATGTCAGAAAAAATTCAAACCATTGGCCTCATGCCTGACGAACCGCGCCAGGGCGGCTTTGGCCCCAAGACCTTTGCGGCTTGGTCGCGTGAACCTTATCAGCACCCCGCAGCGGGCTGGGGGGCAACCATGTCCGTCGGCAAGGTCATGGTTCGCGCCCACGAGATTTACCGCGGCACCCGTACGATGTTCACCATGAATCACCCTTGCGTGGGCTACGATTGCCCAGGTTGTGCTTGGCCAGATGACCCTAAGGGCATCATGCTTGACATTTGCGAAAATGGCATCAAGCACGCCGCCGCAGAAATGACGCCGAAACGCACGACGCCAGACTTTTTCGCGCGCCACACCGTCACAGAACTCGCGACTTGGACCGACTACGACCTCGAAGAAAACGGCCGCCTCACGGATCCCATGAGCTACAACCCTGAGACCGACAAATATGAGCCCATTACTTGGGAAAATGCTTTCCAACTCATCGCTGAAGAACTCCACAAGCTCGATAATCCCAATCAAGCCAGCTTCTACACCTCTGGCCGCCTCTCAAACGAAGGTAGCTGGGTCTATCAGGCCTTTACCCGTGAGTTCGGTACAAACAACCAACCCGACTGTTCCAATATGTGCCACGAATCAACAGGCCGCGCTCTTGGCGCCTCCATCGCAACAGGAGTTGGCACCGTTGACCTTCTGGACTGGGAAAAATGCGACGCCCTCTTTGTCGTGGGCGCAAATTCTGCCTCAAACACCCCACGCATGCTGACCTCTCTTAAAGAAATCAGCAAACGAGGCGGCAAAGTCGTCCACATCAACCCTCTCATCGAAGCAGGCGCGACAAAGACGATTGTACCGCATGAATTCCTCAATATGGCAACCTTCAACGCCACATCAATCAGCTCCATGAATCTCCAAGTCCGCCTCTCAGGTGACATGGCGCTTTTCCGTGGCATGGCCAAATGCGTCTTCGAGTCCGACCGCGCAGGTAATACCAAGGCGATTGACTACGACTTCCTCAAGGACTACACGAAAGACTTTGAAGCCTACCGCGAGATTGTTGAAAATACGAGCTGGGACTATATCGTGAAAGAATCAGGCCTTACAGAAGACCAAATCCGTGAAGCAGGTCGTATTTATCTCGACGCTGACAAATCTATCATCGCCTGGTGCCTAGGTCTTACCCAACAAGAATTTGCGGTGGATGCGATTCGTGAAATCATGAATCTGCTGCTTATTCGTGGCAATATCGGCCGCCCTGGCGCTGGTCCTAGCCCAATCCGTGGACACTCCAATGTCCAAGGCAACCGCACCTGCGGCATCAATCACCACCCTGATGAATCCCTTCTTGCAGGTCTGGACAAGGAATTCGGCATCACATCCCCTCGTGAACGCGGCTGGGGCACCGTTGACACCGTCCTTCACATGAATTCAGGCGACATCAAAGTCTTCATGGGCTTAGGCGGCAACTTCATCTTAGCAGCTCCCGATACCCCTTACACCGCACAGGGCCTCAATAAATGCGAACTCACCGTTCAAGTCTCAACCAAACTCAACCGTTCACATCTCGTGCACGGCAAAAAAGCCTTGATTCTCCCATGTCTCGCCCGTTCTGAAAAAGACATCCAAAAATCAGGCGTCCAACAAGTCTCGACCGAAGACTCTATGAGCTGGATTCAACTGGGCGGTGGCAAAAATAAACCCGCATCCGACAATCTCAAGTCTGAAATCGCCATTGTCTGCGAACTTGCCCGTGCTGTCAACCCTGACTCGAAGATTCCTTGGGAAGACTTCCGAGACAATTACGACCTCATTCGTGACTCCATGAGCCGCGTCCTGCCGAATTTCTTCCCTGATTTTAACCAAAATGTCCGCAAAAAACGTGGCTTTCGTCGTCCACAACCTGCGCGTGAACGTGTCTTTGAAACCAAATCAGGCAAAGCTGAGTTCTCCTTGGCTGAGCTCCACGACACTGTCCCAGAAGATGAAAATACGCTCGTGCTTCAGACCATGCGCTCTCACGATCAATGGAATACGACCATTTACACAAACAACGATCGCTATCGTGGCGTGTCCAACATTCGCGAGTGCCTTTTCATGAACGCTGAAGACATGGCAAAGCGTGGCATCAAAGCGGGTGACGCCGTAGACATTACAGCCACCGCGAAAGACGGCACAAAGCGTGAAGCCAAAGCCTACCACGTCATTGGCTACGATATTCCTCGTGGCTGCATCGCAGGCTACATGCCTGAGATGAACGTCCTCATTGGCACAAGCGACATGAGTCTCCAGTCCGAGCAACCCCTCATGAAGTCGCTCCACGTCACGGTCGTCAAATCTCAAGTTCAAAAAACACAGCAAGTCCCAGAAACGATGGAGGTTCAAGCATGATTGAAGTTCCAAAAATGCTCATGATTGGCGCCACAGGACGTAATTCCGGCAAGACTTTTTTTGCCAAAGACGTCATCGCCCGCTATAAGGACACTTATCCGATTGTCACTCTCAAGATTGTCACGATTCATGGTGCGCGAGGTGTGTGTCAACGTGGAGAAGCAGGATGCGGCATGTGTACCAGCATCCAAAACGGCTACGAACTCTTTGAAGAAGTCAATACCTTCGGCAAAAAAGACACGATGGAAATGTTGAAATCAGGCGCTAAGCGTGCTTTCCTTCTAAAATCCTTTGAAGACTCACTACTTGATGGCTTTGCTGAATTCCAAGAGAAACTCTGCGAATCAAACCTCCAAGATGCTCTCATCCTCTGCGAGTCCAACTCCCTACGCAAATACCTGAAACCAGGCCTTTTCGTCATGATTCACAACCAAAAACTTGTCATCAAAAAATCCTCGCGCGAAGTCTTTGACTTGGCTGATGTCGTCATCAAGTCCAAAGAAGTCCTCGAATCCGGCACCAAAGTCGATTTCACCGAGCCTAGTTGGGTAGGGATGCCCGCATGACCACGACATTAACCGAATCCCAAAAGCTCTCTATCATCGATAAATATGACCGCAACCCCGAGCAGGTACTCAACATGCTGCTCGATTTGCAGTACGCAAGTCCTGAAAACTATATAGATCAGCAGACTGCAAAGCTTGTCGCACGGGCAATCGGCGTGACAGAAACCCGTGTCTATGAGCAGATTAGCTTTTATGCGCTTCTCCATGAGACCCCACAAGCCCGCTATACTTTCCTTGTCTGTGATTCGACGCCTTGCCATTTTTCAGACGAGCACAAAGTCGCAGACACCCTCGCACAAAAGCTTGGTATCGTTGCAGGCGAACAGACACCCGACAAACTTTTCAGCTATGAACTCACGCCTTGCTACGGCATGTGCGACAAAATCCCTTTCGTCAAAATCAAAAATCAGGTCTTTGAAAACATGACAGACGAAGGGCTAGATAATCTCATCAGCGACCTCAAAGCAGGCAAATACGAAAGTACTTTATGACCAAAATTCTTACTCAAAACTTTGATAAAATTACAGCTCCCACTTCCGTAGAAGAGTACGAAAGCTTTTCAGGCTACGCAGGTCTCAAAAAAGCAATGACCCTGGCGACGGATGAAGTCTTAGAAGAAATCAATACGGCCCTTCTACGTGGCCGTGGTGGCGCAGCATTCCCCATGGGACGCAAATGGGGTCAATTCGTCTCCTCAGAGAGCGATGTGAAGTACATCGTTTGCAATGGTGACGAAGGCGAGCCTGGGACCTTCAAAGACGGGATGCTTCTGGATAAGACACCCCTTGCTATCATCGAAGGCATGACGATTGCTGCCTGGATTTCTGGTGCGCATGAGGGATATATCCTCATCCGTGGCGAATATCGCGCGAAGCAAGACCACTTTAATGAAGCCCTTGAAAATGCCCGAAAAGCAAACTACCTCGGGAAAGCCATTTGTGGCCATCCCGATTTTAACTTCGACATCAAGATTATATCAGGCGCTGGTGCCTATATCTGTGGGGAGTCTTCGGCACTTGTCAATACTATCATGGGGAAAACTGGTCGTCCCCGCGTGAAACCCCCGCATTTAGCAGAAGTCGGGCTCTATCTGAAACCCACCCTCATTAATAACGTTGAGTCCTATAGCAATGTCCCTTATATCTTGCGAGAAGGCGGGCAGAAATTCCTAGACTTAGGGACTGCAGACGGTGGTGGCACCAAAATTATCAGCCTCACAGGCCATATCAAGCACCCTGGTAATTATGAGGTGGAGCTTGGGACGCCGCTTCATGAAATTCTTTATTCGCAAGAGTATGGTGGAGGTTCTGCCACAGGTCGTCCTTTGAAGTTCATCCATTTCGGAGGGCAATCTGGTCCGATTGGTGCAGTGTCACGCTTAGAGGATACTTTATACAGCTACGACGGCCTCTGGGACGCAAATCTTGCGATTGGCTCAGGTGCCATCGTCGTCATGGATGATAGCGTTTCTGTGATTGATTATCTCGTCGAAGTCGCGCGCTTCTTCCGCGATGAGTCCTGCGGGAAATGTACGCCTTGCCGCATTGGCTCTTTGCGTATTCTTGAGATGCTCGAGCGTTTTGCGGCGCATGACGTTGCACCAGGCGAGCTTGAAACGTTTGAAAAAATGTGTGCGAATGTCCGTCAGCTCTCACTTTGTGGCCTCGGACAATCTATCCCTGTATCCATGACATCTGCTTTAAAAGACTTCCCTGAAGAGTTCGCCGCATGTGTCAATGAAAATCTGGAGAAAGTTGAGGTGGCTTGGTAATGGCAAAATCAAAAATTGGACAAACCACACTGGTAGATGAATTCCCAAATATTAAGTTTACCTTCCGGCAAGCTTCAGGGATTTCGGAGTCAGGGGCGCGGGCGCGAGGCTTGTCTGAAGACCGTGACAATCCGGTCAAGACGCAGATTACTTTCACCATGGACGATCAAGAAATCACGGTGGATAAAGGAACCACGATTTTGGAAGCGTCGAAGCAAGCAGGAATTGACATTCCGACACTTTGTTACCTCAAAGAGATGACACCAGACGGCTCATGTCGCATGTGCATGGTCGAAGTCGAGGGTGGGCGAAAAGGCGGCCTCGTGACCGCTTGTACCGAGCCTGCTCGTGAGGGAATGGTCGTGCATACTCGAAATGAGAAGATTGACGATTCTCGCCGTTTTGTCATTGACCTTTTGCTATCCAATCAGACCCGCATCCAAGAAGAAGTCGAAGAAGGGGATAATGAACTCCTCGACTATGCGCGTGAATACGGCGTTTTGGAGACGAGTTTCAAATCAGGGATACAGCTTTCTGATGTACAAGCCCGCCCAATTGACGACTCCAATCCTTTCTTTACCTATGATCCGTCGCTCTGTATCATGTGTCGCCGCTGTTCGCGTGTCTGCCAGCATTTGCAAGAGCGCGACGTCATTTCTACTGCCAAGCGCGGCTTTGAGACGGTCATGCTCCCTTGCTACGGGGAAAATTGGGATGTCAGCCAGTGTGAATACTGTGGCCTTTGTGTGTCTGTCTGCCCGACGGGTGCCCTGAAAGCGAAAGACACTGCGAAATTTCATGTCAATGAATTTACCAAAGTCCGCACGACCTGCCCACACTGTGGAACAGGCTGTCAGATGGATTTGCTCGTCAAAGATAATCAGATTATTGGGGTGGAACCCGCCAATGGTGCCGCCAACAAAAATCAGCTCTGCGTCAAGGGCTACTTTGGCTCTTATAAATTTATTGGTCATAAAGCGCGGCTTACCAAACCTCTCATCAAGCGCAATGGAATCTTTGAAGAAGCTAGTTGGGACGAAGCGCTGGACCTTGTCGCAAGCAAATTCAATGCGATCAAAGAAAAATATGGCCCAGATGCTTTGGCTGGCTCTAGTTGTTCACGCTCCATCAATGAAGATAACTATGTCTTTCAGAAAATGGTGCGTGCCGCTTTTGGAACAAATAACGTCGACAACTGTGCCCGTGTCTGCCACAGCTCGACGGTGCATGGCTTAGCCATGTCCTTTGGCTCGGGTGCCATGACAAATACCATTGCAGATATCACGACAGACGTGAATGCGATTTTACTTGTGGGCTCAAATACGACCGAGGCGCATCCTGTTATCGGGGCACAGATTCGTCAAGCCGTAAGAAATGGCGCAAAATTGATCGTCATAGATCCACGTAAGATTGACCTTGTAGATCGTGCAACCTTGCATTTACAGGCGAAAGCGGGCTCGGATGTGGCACTAGTTAATGCCATGATGAACGTCATTATCTCAGAAGGTCTTGAAGACAAAGACTTTATCGCAAAGCGCACCGAAGGCTACGAAGAAATGCGTGAGTTGGTTAAAGATTATACGCCTGAAAAAGTCGCTGAAATTTGTGGCGTATCAGCCGAGCAGATTCGCGAAGCCGCACGCATTTATGCGAAAGCTGAAAAAGCGCCTCTCATCTACTGTCTTGGAGTGACGGAGCACTCGACAGGGGTAAATGGGGTCATGTCCATGGCGAATCTCGCCATGCTTGTCGGTAAAGTCGGAAAACCAGGTTGTGGCGTCAATCCGCTTCGTGGACAAAATAATGTTCAAGGGGCAAGCGACATGGGCGACTCACCATTTGACTTCCCTGGGTATCAACACGTCGCAGACCCGAAGACGATTGAAAAATTTGAAAAAGCGTGGAACGTAACGCTCAATCCAAAAGTCGGACAGACGTCAACCCAATTTATCCCTGAAGGTCGTAAGGGCGGGAAAATCCACGGGATGTATATCTTTGGGGAAGACCCTGTCGTGACGGACCCTGATTTAGGCGAGATTCGCGAAGGCCTTGAAGGCGTCGATTTCCTTGTTGTGCAAGAGCTCTTCATGACAGAAACGGCCGCTTATGCTGATGTAGTACTCCCTGGTCGTGCTTATGCAGAAAAAGATGGCACCTTTACGAATACGGAACGTCGCGTCCAACTCGTGCGTCGTGCGGTGCAGGCACCAGGAGAAGCGCGTGAAGACTTTGAAGTCTTCTGTGATGTGGCGACACGTATGGGCTATCCCATGCACTACGACTCAGCCAGCGAGATTTTAGACGAGATTGCTGCAGTCACGCCAACGATGGGTGGGATGAGCTTTGCCCGTTTGGAAGAAAAGGGGAGCCTGCAATGGCCTTGTCGTAGTGCTGAAGATGAGGGGACACCCATCATGCACGTGGGGCAGTTTACTCGTGAAAATGGCTTGGGGCTTTTCCACGCGCTGCCTTATTATCCAGCAGCTGAAGAGCCTGATGAGGACTACCCTGTCTTACTATCTACAGGGCGCATGCTTTACCACTACAATACCCGCGCCATGACAGGAAAAACCGAAGGCGTGCAGGAAATTGCAGGTCACAGCTATATCGAGCTCAATCATGAAAATGCAGCAATTTGGGGCATAGAGACAGGTGACAAAGTACGTGTTTCTTCGCGTCGTGGGACGATTGAGACTTATGCGGTCGTGAATGACGCGGTCTTAAAAGATGCGAGCTTCATGACCTTCCACTTCCCAGATGGCAATGCCAATGAACTCACGAACGCCGCACTTGATCCGATTAGCTTTATCCCCGAGTACAAGGTCTGTGCGGTGAAGATTGAAAAGATTGAAAGTGCAAAACCTCGCGAGGAGTTTACGAGTGAGAGTGATGTGATGTATGTTTAATAAAAGCCACATTGATTTGTGGCTTTTTGAAGTAAAAGATAGTCAACAAGTCGTTGTCTGTCTTTTTTTGTAGTGGTTTGCTATAATTGAGAAAAGGCGTGTCTAAAAACTGGGTTACTTTTGCTTGGAGCACTGCTCCAAGGTAGCGGATGAAGCAAGCGAAGCTTTTTTCCAGAATCTAACTTAGCGACGCGTTTATTGACTCGGCGCTCTGGCGAGGAAACTCCGTTTCCTTATTTGATTACCTTGGCACAGTGTGCCAAGCGAGCGAGGTCGTGCGGTTAAACGAAAAAGTAAGTTTTTAGAGGTAACTAGATGTATTTGAAACGAACAGCAATTTCGCTTGAGGAAGCGAAGGAGAAGTTGGCGGGGATTACTGTAACGCCAAAGGTTGTGCGCGTGAAATCTGTAGAAGCACATGGCTTTGTGTTGGCAGAGGATCTGCGGGCACCTTTTCCGATTCCTGCTTTTAGGCGCTCAGGATATGATGGCTACGGGATTTTAGCGCATGATGATGAGGATTTTCCGCGTGAATTCACGATGGTAGATGAAGTGGGCGCGGGGAGTACGCATGAGAGTGCGTTGAAATCTGGCGAATGTGTGCGGATTATGACGGGCGCTAAAGTGCCAGATGATGTAGCGAAAGTCATCATGTTGGAAGACACGGAGGCTTTATCTGGGAATCGTGTTCGGATTTTACGGACGTCTGCGAAATCGAATATAACAGAGATAGGTGAAGAAGTGGCGCGTGATGAGCGCGTGATTCCTGCGGGGACACGACTCAATGCGGGAGCGGTATCAGTCCTTGCGGCTTTTGGGGTTTCAGAAGTTTCTGTCTATAAAAAGCCTCGTGTGGCTGTAGTTGCAACAGGGTCAGAACTTGCAGAGAATGCACGTCCTGAAGATGGCAAGATTTATAACTCGAATGGTCCTTTGCTGTCAGGCCTAGCGCAGGAAAACGATGCGGATGTGACGGGTGTCTATGAATTGACTGATGATTTGGAAGCAACGCGGGAGCTGCTTGCACGTTTAACTGCGGAAAATGATTTGGTGATTACCACGGGTGGCGTGTCGGTCGGAGATTTTGACTTTCTCGCAGTGATTGCGCAAGAAAATGATTGTCTCTTTAATAAACTTGCCATGCGGCCTGGAAGCCCAACGACGGCTTTTCTCATGAAGGGAAAACCTGTCATTGCTTTGTCAGGAAATCCAAGTGCCTGTTTTACAGGTTTTTGGTTTTTTGCGGAGCCGTTGATACGGCGTTTTCAGGGACAGACAACCCGGATACGTCCAGGTCGTGGCATTTTGCGCGATGGCTATACGAAGAAAAATGAATTTGACCGCTATTTGAATGGGGTGAACGGCGCGGATGGTGTGAGCCTCAATGGTCACGGGCAATCGAGCGAACTGTCGAGCTTGTACCAGGCGAATTGTTTTTATAGAATTCCGCATGATACGGCTGTGACTGCGGGCGAAGAAGTCGCTATTTGGTGGATTCCTGAGCGATGAAGATACTTCAAATTGTAGGGAATAAAAAGGTCGGGAAGACGACCTTGATGCTGGAGTGGATTGGGCTCGCAAAGTCTGAAGGCCTGAAAGTGGCATGCCTCAAGCGGGCACATGAAGCGGTGATGGATACGCCTGAGACGGATAGTTATCGCTTTGCTGCTGCGGGAGCAGATGGTGTGGGCTTATCGACGGCGGGTGAATTTCTCTGGCATGAAAAAAGGTCAGTAGAAGTATCGGAAATTCTTGAAAAGTATATGGCTCAAGAGGTAGATGTACTACTAATTGAGGGATTTCGGGCTTCTAGTTTTGACGGCTGGAAACTGGAATTGATTGGACCAATGAGCAAGGAGAGAATCTTGCCCGAGGGAGAGCTGCAGGCGTTACGCGGGAGCCTTTTTTCAGAGGAACTAGCCCAAGGCGTGGAGGATTTGACGAGCCGGGAGGCGAGGAAGGCACTATTTACAAGACTTTTGGAGGAGAAATGACGGAAGAACTCACGCATATCAACGCGCAGGGGCGGGCGCGGCAGGTGGATGTGTCGGATAAGGCAGTTACGAGGCGTGTGGCGACAGCGACAGCGACGGTTATCATGGCGCCTGAGACGTTGGTGCGCATCAAAGAGGGCGGTATTGCTAAAGGCGATGTTCTTGCTGTAGCGCAGGTGGCGGGTATCATGGCGGCGAAGAAGACGTCGGAGTTGATTCCCATGTGTCATGTCCTGCTTCTTACGGGCGTGGATATTTCTTTTGAATTTACTTCGGAGCGAGAGATTGTGATCGTCTCAGAGGTGAAGACAACGGGGCAGACAGGTGTTGAGATGGAAGCGTTGACTGCAGTGCAGGTGGCGGCTCTCACGATTTACGACATGTGTAAGGCAATTGACCGCGGGATGATGATGACGGACTGCCATTTGCTCACGAAAAGTGGCGGAAAGAGTGGGGAATTTGTGTATGGTGTGGAAGACGCCTGAAGTGGAGGAAAAATGGCAATCATAAAACTTTCGATGGAGCCTTTGGATATTCCGACTTTGTATGCGGAACTGAAATCGCCTGAGTATGGGGGACTTGGGATTTTCGTGGGGACGATTCGCGATATGACGCCTTTTGCTGATCACACGGAACACACGGATTTTGTGGATTATACGGCTTATGAGGAGATGGCGATTGCGGAACTTGAGAAGCTTGCGGCACCAATTGAAGCTGCGGGGAATCGGGTTGTGATTGCGCACCGAATTGGGCACTTGGAAGTGATGGATGAGGCAGTGTTTATTGGCGTTGCGAGTATTCATCGCAAGGATGCGCTAGAGGCATGCCACCATTTGATTGATGCGTTGAAAAAAACAGTGCCCATCTGGAAGAAGGAGACAGACGGCCTTGAAGAGAGGTGGGGAAAGTAGAATGACACAAATCAAGCTTTTTGCTCATTTAGCAGATATCTTAGGTCCAGAGATTGAACTAGAATTGCCTATCAGAGCTGACAGAAGCACAATTTTGAAGTTGGTGGCTGAGTCATATCCGCTGCAAGCTGATTTAATCAAACTTTGCAACGTGGCAGTGAATCATGAATACATTTATGATGAGCCGTCAGATTTGACAGACGCTGAAATTGCGCTGATTCCACCTGTTAGTGGGGGATGATGAGCTGTCAGAGCTGAAAAAATAGGATGAAACAGAAAAATGAAACCTGTCAAATTTGACAGGTTTTATTCTTGACAAATCAAGGTGAAAGCGCTATCACGAGTCTGTTAAAAGTTTGTGAACTTTGTGAAATTTCAACAAATGTTCTCGGTAAATTAGAAATGAGGTGGACGATGTTATCAGGCTCTGAAACTCTGGCGCTCGTGATTAGATCTGGCGTCGCAAAACTCCAAAAAACGCATCTGGAAAAGTTCCTATTGGGCTTTCTTGCAGGTGCCTTCATCGGGCTGGGATTTTTCGCCGACCTGAAAGTGACAGCCGTCTTCCCGAAAGAATTTGCAGGACTCGCGAGTTTCCTGGGTGCCGCAGTTTTCCCAATGGGACTGATTGCGGTCGTCATTGTAGGAGCTGAGCTCCTTACAGGGAATTTCATGACAGTCACGGTATCGCTCCTTGATCGCAAAGTCAAGGTGGGACCTACAATTATCAACTTCATCGAAATTGCAATTTATAACGTCATTGGTGCCGTGGCCACAGCCTTTCTCCTCACGCATCTCACGGGGATGGTCAATACAACCCCAGATAATCTTGCTTACCACACGAAACTCCTTGCGATGGCGGCAAGTAAAGTCGCTGCAAGCCCGTCCGTGGCATTTTTCTCGGCGATTGGTTGTAACTGGCTCGTGGGACTTTCCATCTGGCAATACATCGCAGGCAAGGACACCATGGGCAAGATTATCGGCGCATGGTTTCCCATCATGGTTTTTGTGGCGATTGGCTTCCAGCATAGTGTGGCGAATTCCTTCCTCATCCCAGCAGCGATTTTCGCAGGAGCACCCATTACCTGGGGACAATTCTTTGCAAACTTTGGCATCGTTGCTTTGGGCAATCTTGTCGGTGCAGCCCTCTTTGTCTCCGTCTTTCATTACTATGGCTTTAGGAAAGGCTTGCCGAAGGAAGAATAAAAAATGTCAAAGATACGCGACAAGCTGTTGAGTATCTTTTTTTGTAATGATTTGCTACAATAAAGCTATAAATTCCGAGTAATTGGCAGTGCGCAACACGCGTAATACGAAGTATTGTCTGGCCAAATGGAGCTGGATGCGACCAAGTGGGAGCGTTCAGGTAACGGATAAAGCTTTGCGAAGCAACGCGTCATCGCAAATTCCGAGTAATTGTGGGTGCGTCAGAAGACGTGATGGTGTAAGAATCCATTGTCCCACCAAAAGGAGAACTATGTCAAACGAAAACTATCAAAAAGAAATTGCAACGCTCTCGCCCTTGTCCTACGAAGTTACGCAGAAAAATGGGACTGAAGCGCCTTTTACGAACACTTTTGATCATCATTTTGAGCCTGGCCTATATGTCGATATTGTCTCAGGGGAGCCGCTGTTTACGAGCCTTGACAAGTATGACTCGGGCTGTGGTTGGCCAGCCTTTACAAAGCCTATCGGAAAATTAAACGAAAAACGCGATCAGACGCATGGGATGGAGCGTGTCGAAGTGCGTTCGCCACAAGCGGATTCTCACTTAGGACACGTTTTTACCGATGGCCCAGTGGACAAAGGCGGGCTTCGCTATTGTATTAACTCCGCTGCATTGCGCTTCGTGCCAGTGGCAGATTTAGAAAAGGAGGGCTATGGTGACTATGCAAACCTCTTTAATGACTGAAAATACGGTATTGACCGATCCCTTTGGCCGGGTGCATGACTATTTGCGTTTATCCATCACGGATAAATGCAACCTCAGGTGTGTTTATTGCATGCCTGAAGAGGGTTTAGAGTTTTTTCCAGATGAAAAAGTCCTCTCGAAGGCTGAAATCGTGCAGCTCGTCAAGAATTTTGCTGCTATGGGGATTAAAAAAGTCCGCTTGACGGGTGGAGAGCCTACGCTACGGGCAGATTTGTGCGAGATTGTCGAAGAAATCTCTGTGATTCCTGAGATTGAAGATATCGCCTTGACAACGAATGGTTTGGCATTGCCGCGGCTTGCAGAAAAGCTCTGGAAAGCTGGTCTCAAGCGTTTGAACATTTCGATTGATACCTTTAATTCTGAAAAATATCGTGAAATCACACGGGGCGGTTCGCTTAAGCAACTTTTGAAAGGGATTGAAGCAGCTTCACAATTTCCTTTTGTGATAAAGCTCAATGTCGTGGTCATCAAGGGGCAAAACGACGATGAGATCGCGGATTTCCTAAGCTACAGCATGACACATCCCGTGAATGTCCGTTTTATCGAGTTTATGCCGATTGGTCACTCGAATAATGCGCGTGATACCAAGCTTTGGGAGGATAACTACGAAGGACTTGACCGCATTTTCCAGGTTTGTGCGGAAAATGGTTGGGAGTATAAACCTTATTACATGAGTGGGAATGGGCCATCCGAGAATTACCAACTGGCGGGCGCTTTGGGAAGTTTTGGTCTGATTCATCCCGTATCTTGCCGTTTTTGCGACAGTTGCAATCGCTTGCGGATTACGGCGGATGGTGCCGTGAAGTCGTGTCTGTACTGGGATGACGAAAGTAATATTCGGGAAAATATCTTTGATTTTGAAGCGTTCCGGACGCAGATTCAGGATGTTTTGGCACTCAAACCACAGAACCACGAGATGGCGCTTGCGGCAAATGAAAAGAATAAGTTTCAGAAGCCCACGTGGCGGCATATGAGTCAAATTGGAGGATAAATGACTGATTTTAAGAAAAATTATTTAACAACAGCTGAGAGTTTTGAAGGGATTTATAGTGCGACCTTTGAGACGGCAAAGCTTGCACCTGAAAATGATGCGGATGTGGCACAGATTTTAACGGATTTACCAGATAGTGCTGAAAAGACGGATGTGACGACGAATTTTGATAATCTCGCGAAAGTTAATAATGTGGTGCAGCTGCAGAGCGAGATGATGGTGGAGTTTGTGCGGGCGAATCTTGCGAGTGTTGTGCAACGCTTGAATTCAGACGAGGATGTTTCTGAAGAACTGCTTTCCATGCAGCTGTACACGCAAGAACGCTTGATTAAATTGCACGATCAGCTGGATTTCTTTTTTGCGAATTTTGCAGAAGAGGACTTGAAAAAGGGTTTCAGTATTGCCAGACGTTCAGCATCGGCTTTGAAATATGAGATCTCAAAAGATAAGGAGACGGTAACAGGCTTTATACGCACGCTTTCGCATGAGACGCTTGCTTACCTCAAGTGCGTGGCGGATCTCCATGATTGGGTACATGCAATGCTTAATTTGCTGGATGGTGAGCTTCAAGCTGCTGGCATGCAAGGAATCATGCCGAAAAACAACTAATGTCAAAAAAATTTGTCAGGGCTTTGAGTTCTTTTGAGGCTCGCTTTGTGATAAAATAATGGGCGTGTCTAAAAATCGGGTTGCTTTCGATGACGAACGCAGTGACGCGTTTATTCACTTGGTGCTTGCACCAAGCGCAGTCGCGTGGTTCGACGAGAAAGCAGGTTTTTAGAGGTAACCTAGACAATGTTATAAAAATCGAAATTTAGGAGATTTCAAAATGGAAAACACACAAAATAGCAAATACGCAGCAACCATGGCGATTGTCATGGGCACGCTTGCGATGCTTGTTTCGTTTATGGCATGGAGCTCTATTGCGCCACTTGCTAAGGTCTTCATGTTGCACTTTGGCATGACCCCTGGAACGGGTGCACAAAAGATGCTTGTCGCAGTCCCTGTCTTACTGGGGTCTATAATGCGTATTCCGATGGGGATTCTCTCGGATCGTTTGGGGGGCAAAAAAGTCTTCCTTGCGCTGATGATTTTCATTCTCATCCCGCTTGCGATTATCCCACACGTGCATAGCTACGCGGCCATGCTCTGGGTTGGCCTGCTTTTAGGGATGGCGGGGACGAGCTTTGCGGTTGCAATTAGCTACGTCAGCGTTTGGTTCCCCAAGGAAAAACAAGGTCTCGTGCTCGGTATTACGGGCATGGGAAATATCGGGAATGCCGTTTCTGCTTTGATTTTGCCAAGCTTGATTGGGGCAAATCAAGATATTCAAAAAGCTTATACTTTCTTGATTATTTTGCTCGTTATCTTTATCATTCTTTTTGCCGTGTTGACGCGTGAAATGCCAACCGATAAAAATAAGACAATCGGGCAAGCTTTATCCGTCGCAAAAGAAGCAGATACTTGGTATCTCAGCCTTTTCTATATGCTGACCTTTGGGTCATTCATGGCCTTTGGGAATTTGATTCCGACCTTGATTGGTGCTGGAAATGTCCTAGGCTTCAAGATTGCCAATACGGATGCACGTGTACTGGTCGTGGCCGGCCTTTGGGCAGCAGCTTTTTCAGCCATTGCAACCTTGGTACGTCCTTTAGGTGGTGTTCTTGCCGATCATGTATTGCCTAAGAAGATGCTCGTCATTGCGTTTGCGGGGATTTTCGTGAGTGTCCTAATCATGGCTTTTGGGACGAAGTCCTTTGCGGCACTCATGACAGGAATCCTCATTCTTGCTGTCTTTGCAGGGATTGGCAATGGCGTGGTCTTCAAGATGGTACCTTACGTCTCGAAGTCGAATACCGGTGCAGTGACCGGCTTTGTTGGTGCGATTGGGGGCCTCGGTGGCTTTATTTATCCATTTGTTGTGGCTGCGATTGGCAATTTGAAGATCAGTTTCCTCGTCCTTGCGGCTTTTGCAGTTGTGTGTGCGATTGTCCTCTATTTAGTTTTCTTTAGAGGCGGTGACACCGTCGTGGAGAATGCGCGCGACTAAGTTTTGTCAAATTTGACAACTCGAAAAAGACCCCTGTCAAATCTGACGGGGGTTATTTATAAACGACGTCAAAGCTGTTAAAGTCTGGGAAGTCGCCAGACTGTTGGTCAATACGCTCAACCTTGATCCAATGACCATGTCCAAAGCCGTTGCGACAGGCATTGATATAATGGGTAAGCGTTGTGTCATCAGCTTGCGCAAGAATTGTGACGCTCCCGTCCGCGTTATTCCAGACTTGGCCTGATACTCCCATCTTGCGAGCAGCATTCAACGCAGTATAGCGAAAACCGACCCCTTGTACACGGCCAAAGACTGTCAATTTGAGTTTTTTCATGGTAAAATAATTATAACATGGATTTGATTAAATCAACAACGAATGCCAGAATTAAAGAAGCACGCAAACTGCAACAGAAGAAATATCGTGATGCCAGTGAGACGTATTTGATTGAAGGCTTTCATTTGCTTGAGGAAGCATTAAAATCAGGTGTTGAAATTCGGCAAATATGGGTCGAACAAGCCCATCTGGTTAGGCTGTCAAATTTGACAGCCGCACAAACAGCGACTAAAACTCTGTCAAATCTGACAACGCCAGTCACGAGCGAAGTTTTAAAAGCGCTGTCAGAAACACAGAGCCCTCAAGGTGTCGTGAGTGAAGTTGTCAAATCTGACAGAACTGACTTTGAGCCGGGGCGCGTGCTTATCTTGGAAAATATTCAAGATCCAGGCAATGTTGGCACAATGATTCGCACAGCTGACGCTGCAGGCTTTGATGCGGTCTATACCGTTGAAAGTGCTGATATCTATAGCAGTAAGGCTCTTCGCAGCATGCAAGGCTCGCATTTCCATCTTCCCGTGATTCCTACTATAAACCTTTCTGAGCTTGTCACTCAGTTGCAAAATGCGCATCTCAAGATTCTCACGACAACATTATCAGCGGATAGTGTCCCATACCAGTCTATCCAGGAAGAGCGCTTTGCCCTCATCATGGGCAATGAAGGCGCTGGCGTCTCGCAAGTTGCCCTAAAAGCTGCCGATCTCAAAGTTCATATTCCTATGCCTGGTCACGCAGAATCCCTCAATGTCGCGGTAGCAGCGGGCATTTTGATGTTTGCGCTCTGATTCCCGCCTCATCCTTGACATCCGCTATTCATTGTGCTATCATGTTAAACGGTATTGTTTACCCCATTTTTGTGGCCCCGGAACCCAAAAATAAAGCCGTGAATGCATAGCGTGCTTGATTAAACAATTCACAAAGGAAAAACAATGATTAACAAAACAACATTTATGGCAAATAGCCACAATGTCGAGCGTAAGTGGTATGTAATTGACGCCACAGACATCGCACTTGGACGGCTCTCAACCGTTGTTGCAAGTATCTTGCGCGGCAAGAACAAGCCACAGTACACACCCCATGCGGATGCAGGCGACTTCGTTATCGTCATCAACGCAGAAAAGGTAAAACTTACTGGCAACAAAGCCTCAGACAAGCTCTATCAGCACCATACTGGTTGGGCTGGCGGACTTAAAACCGTCACAGCTGGTGAACTCCGCGCCAATAACGCAGTCAGACTCATTGAGACGTCTGTCAAGGGAATGCTTCCAAAGACCACACTTGGTCGCGCACAAGGCATGAAACTTCATGTTTATGTCGGCGAAAAGCATAACCACATTGCCCAAAAGCCCGAGACACTTGACATTACAGGTCTTATCTAATAGAAAGGAAGAGAAATGGCACAAGTACAATATGCCGGCACAGGCCGTCGTAAAAATTCAGTCGCACGTGTACGTCTCGTACCCGGAACAGGTAAGATTACAGTCAATGAGCGCGATGTTGAAAGCTACATTCCACACGCAGACCTCCGTCTCGTCATCAACCAACCTTTCGCAGCTACACAAACCGAAGGCGCTTATGACACATTGGTCAACGTGACAGGTGGTGGCTTCTCAGGTCAAGCAGGCGCAATCCGTCATGGTATCGCACGCGCACTCCTCGAAGTTGATCCTGACTTCCGTCAATCCTTGAAACGTGCAGGCCTCTTAACGCGTGACGCACGTATGGTTGAGCGTAAAAAAGCAGGTCTCAAAAAAGCCCGCAAGGCTTCACAGTTCTCAAAACGTTAAAGCCAGTTTCTGTTGTGGCTTCAGCCACTTACAGAAATGGTTCTCATGCGAAAATCAAAAAAGCCGCAAGGCTTTTTTTCTTGTTTGTGAGAATGTGTATTCGGTGTTAGTTTAGTCATCTATGGTAAATCTGTTTGACCTCGAAAAACTGACATAGCCAGACTTACCAACATGCTTACCCCTTTAACTTTTGAAATTCTTCAAGCGCCCATTTGTGGCTTTGGCGTTTGACTTTCGAGATAGCTTCGCCCAGCATGAACCAACAAACTTTATTTCCTTTTTCAGTAGGCTCTGCCCAAGCTGTCACTTGGACCACATAGGCATGAATCGGATTATAAAAATGAGCATCTCTGTGTTTACTGTAGTAATAATCCGCAGCCTCCCCCAAATAACTTCCAAGAATAATCTCGCTCGCGCCAATCTCTTCAATCAGCTCACGCCGAAGTGCCTCTTCCTGGCTTTCTCCAGGCTCAATCTCACCTCCTGGCAAGTAGTAAGCGCCATTTGGCGTTTGCAAGAGACAAACCTCAAGTAAATCACTCTCCCCACGTGTTACCACGCCGTGTGCTCCCGTGCGTGTCTGATAGTCCACACCTGCCATTTGCTCGCCAAAGACGTGCCCTTTTTTTGCTGTATTCATGGCTTTATTCTACCAAATTTGGTAAAATAGAGCCAGCATGAAAAATATCAACTTCAGCAAGATCATCATTATCGGGCTCATCATCGTCATCGCAAGTTTTTCAGCCATCAGCCTAACGGCACGCTCCTACCAAAACGGGGATAACCCCAACGAGTTAGTCCGCGTTATCAACGATGGGACGGGCACTATTGATGAACTTTTTACCAACCCAGGTCGTTATTTGCAAGATAAGGTGGCGGCCTTTCAAAACGTCCTTGCTGCCTATAATCAAAACGAAAATCTCAAAAAAGAACTCACAAAACTCAGCAATCAACAACAGCAGCTCAATGCAGCCCTCGCTGAAAATAAAAGTCTCAAAGAAGCCCTGAAACTCCAAGATACCCTGACTGACTATACCACGGTCAATGCAAACGTCATCACACGAAACCCATCCAGTTGGAATGACGTTCTTGTCATTGATAAAGGAGCTGCAGAAGGGCTTTCTGTCAATATGATAGTTATGGCCAATGGAGGTGCTATTGGGCGCATCAGCCAAGTCAATGGCTCCACCTCAAAGATTGAGCTCTTAACCAGCTCCAAGAATCTCGCAGACAAAGTCCCCGTCAAGATAGGAAATAGCTACGGCGTTCTAAACAGTTACGACAGCACAACGAACGACTACATTGTCACAAACGTTCAGTCTGATGAAACCTTCACAAAAGGTGAGCAAGTCGTCACCTCAGGCCTCGGCGGTAGCGGCTCTCCAAGCCAGCTTCTCTTGGGTAGCGTTGTGGGTCAGACGGGCGAAAGCAACAGCATGTCTCGTAAAATCTACGTGAAGCCTTCGGCAAACTTCTATGACTTACAAGTTGTGACTGTCGTTAAAAGTCAGATTGCGGGGAATTAAATGAACCGTTGGACTTTTCAATTTTTTACTCCCATTTTTCTCTTTTTTTTGATGCTCATTGATAATCACATCAGTCAGCTCCTCTCGGGGATTTTCTCGGACAACCTGATGCCTGACGCGCATCTTTTCTTGATTGTTTTGATGTATAGTGTTTTGAAACATCGTCTGACCTACCTCATGATTTTAGGGATAGCCTTGGGCGTTATCTATGACGCTTATTTTTTAAATGTCATTGGCCTAGCTGCTGCAGTCATCCCCCTTATTGCCCTCTTTTGCTATGAAATTCAAGCAGTCATCTTTGCAAATCGCCTAACGCGCCTTTTCACGACCGTCATCGTTGTTTTCGCCTTTGAAGTCATCTTACCCCTCGTCGAAGTGGCTTTTGGTCTTGTGACCTTCAATTTTCTCCACTTTATCGCCTCACAACTAGCTCCCACTCTACTTTTAAACATCCTTCTCGCCTTCCTCCTCCAGTGGCCTCTTGAAGCCCTCTATGGCATCCAAAAAACCGACGAAGGCTATGAAATAAAAAACTAAAAAATACAAGGGTTGAAATGACGATAGAAAATAAATTGGGAATAACGGATGCAACTGAGCTGGCGCGTCAAGAAGAACGCCTGACAAAGCGCCGAGCAAAAAACTATTTGAAAGCGGAGAACTTGAAAAACTTGAAGTGGGCACTTTTTGAGGTCTGAACAGCATTACCTTGCTTTTTTGACGGCTGAGAAATCTCCGAATTTTGAAAATAGCCTTAACGGAAAATAAGCAAAAGCACCTAGTACTACAGCTTGACATGAATCGACTAATCTGATAAACTTAAACTATCTTGAAAGGAGGCAAAAGGCAGTAAGAGATAGTGTAGCTTGTTCATTCTGCTTTTATTTCTGAAAGCGAAACAATCACCGCTTCTTAAATATTCCTATTAGCTTAAGCTGATGGGTACATACTCATTATTAGGAGAATTATTATGAGAAATCAAAACGTAAAAAACACAGCTTTCCGAACATGGAAGTCTGGTAAAAAATGGCTTTATGCTTCATCTGTACTCGTCGCTTTGCTTGCAGGCGGTACTGCACTTGCCAGCACTCAGGCTGCGGCAGAGACAACAAATCTTTTAACAGCACAATCATCGGCTGTGATACAAAATTCCACAGCTGTAGTAACGTCTAGTGCCGTAATATCGGCAAGTGGCTTGTCATCGTATTCTACAAGTCCTGCCTCTCTTGCTAATTCCTCAGATTCTAATCAAACTTCTACAAGCGTCACTACTTCATCCTTAAAAGTTCAAAACGTTAATCTGAATACAGGTGATACATGGAACCCAGCAAATGCCTTCGTTTCGGGAACGGATACAAATGGCAATAGCATTAGCTTTTCTGCCGTTGAGGTTTCAGGTACGGTTGATACCGCGACACCTGGAGTTTACACGCTCACATATACGTATAGCAGTATTTCTGAAACAGTTTACGTAGTTGTTTCAGATCCCTCTGTGCAAGTTAAAACAACGGATGCCTTTCTTTATACGACTCAGCGCTATAACCAAAAGCTGAGTGTGTTGCATGTTGAGGACTCTCTGGGGAACGTCATTTCTCCAAGCGATGTTTCTTATAAAGTTTTAGGGCAGGCACTAGGCCTCGATAATACAGTCATCTATACCCTTGAGTTTTATTACGTAGATAGTAAGGGTAAAACAGGAATTTCGCTCGGGACTTTCTATAATATTCCAGATTACACTGGGTTTAAGCCTATTGGAACTGCAAAAGTTAATTTTCTAGATATTTCTAACAACAACGCTATCATTGAAACAGTAATCCTTTCTGATGTTAATGCTAATCCTAATTTAGTGCCTTTACCTGAGGGGTATATTGCGACCAATAGTTTAATGAGTTCCCAAAAAGATGGAAACTCTATAACTTATTCGATTTACGTCCAACCAAGTTCTGGTGATAATGGAGCTTCTTATGGAAGCATAGCAAATCCAGAAACAGAATCATTTGCAGGCCTAGGTAATTTTGAATCCGCTTTATCATTAAGTAGTGAATCTATAATTGAAGATCAAAGTGATGCTAGCTCGATGGTCTATGCATCGTCAAGCGCTGCATTAACTTCTTCACTTTCTAAATCAAGCCTAGTATCAGCAGGATCTCATGTAGCAAGTTATTTAGGAATTGTTGATTCTGTAGATAATAATGCTGTACCAATTTCTAGCGCAGCTAGCGCTTTTCCCTATAGCAATATAGTAAGGGTTGTTGTCACTGAAAGTGATGGTTCGGTTAGTGTTGGCACGGGGATACTAATAGCTCCAGGTATTGTCCTTACAGCAGGGCATATTTTAGCTGGTGACTGGATTGGTTCTACAAAACCCGCTAACAATGCAACCTCAGTTACAATATTTTTGCCTGACACTTCTGGATTAGCAAATAATTTGCCGCAAAGCTGGACAGGAAGCTCATACGATACAAATTCTAAAGCCTATACTGCCTCATCATGGGTTGCAAATCCAAATTATTTATCGTCGAACAATGACGACACTGGGTTAATATAACTTTCATCAAATGTATCTTTGGCATCCTATCCAAACATTTCAACTGTGGTAAGTGATGGAGAGGTGGCGAGTATGGCTGGATATCCTGGAGAAAATGTCGTTACGTCAATAGGGTCAGGTCTCTATGCCAAAGCAGAAGAGTGGCAAGGAAATGGGCAGGTGACAACGAGTAAACTGTTTGCCACTAACCCAGATGCATTAGCCATTTATAATTTGACTCTAAACGGGGGTGTTGGTACTGTCGGAGTAGGAGGTTCGGTTGCTTATCCTGGAATGAGCGGAGCTCCAGTTTTCGCTGGAAATTCAATCATTGGAGTCTTTGTAGGTGGATCGTCATCTTATCAAGAATTTTATCCGTTAAATCTCTCAACAATTCAATGGATTACTTCCAATATTGCTACATATAGTAGCACTGTTTCAAGTTCTAAAGGTAACGAAGCCGTTTCAGGAGTTTGGGATAATGTTTCTTGGACATTTTCAAATACGGGAGTTCTTACGATTGGCTCTGGGACGGTAACAGATAGTAGCCTTGCCTCAGACAATCCATTTGTTGTGCTGGGTGCAGCAATCAAGTCTGTTGTCTTCAGCGGAGCGCTTACCGTACAAAATCCAGCAGCGCTCTTGCCCTTCTTTACGAATACGCCAAACAAAACGCTGACGACAGGATTTAGCAACGTGTCAATCTATCCTGCATACGTACAAAATGGCGTACCTGCTCCAGTCATCAATGCAACCTCTTTCACACTTTATACGACCCAAAAATATGTTGAAAATGATAGTGTCTTGCATGTCACGAATAGCGAAGGTGTCTCTATTAGCACGACATCTCCAACGTACTATATTGTGGATAGCACGACTGACTCGTCAGGGACGACTTATACACTTGCCTTTGTCTATACAGATCCAGTATCTGGTCTGACAGGTATTGCGACAGCAAAACTTTATAACATTCCTGATTACACTGGGTTTACGACTGCATAAATAAATTTGATGAGATTAGAAATCTACAGTTTGAAAGAGCTGTAGATTTTTTGTAAGGTGAATACTCACTAAGGCAGGCTTTTTTTGTGGGTGGATATGGTATAATGAAAAGGTTATGACGCGATATGCAATCGTTGATTTGGAGGCTACGGATCGTAAGAAATCGGGCGATAAGATTCAAATTATTCAAGTGGGGATTGTCCTCATGGAAAATGGGGTGCGTGTGGGGCAGTTTGCCGCAGATGTGAATCCTCACGAGAAGCTTTCCCATAAGATTAAAGAGTTGACGGGACTTACAGATGTGAGGCTTGCGAGTGCGCCTGATTTTTCTGTCGTTGCAGCTCAGATTATGCTGACGCTTGAGGACTGTGTGTTTGTTGCACATAATGTGAAGTTCGATTATGGACTTTTGACGTCTTCGCTTTTGGCGTGCGGCTATACGCTTGAGATGGACTGTGTGGATACGGTGGAGCTTGCACGCGTGCTGTATCCGACTTTTGAGCGCTATGGGCTGGATTATTTGGATGAGCGGCTGAATTTACGAAACAATGCACCACACACAGCCTTATCGGATGCGCTAGCAGAGGCGGAGCTATTGCGGCGGATCCAGGAGAAACTTGTGACGTTACCACGTGTAGTGGTGGCCGAGATGGCGCGTCATGCGGGGGGGATGCTTTTTGAGACGGGGCAAGTGATTACGGATGCGGTGGCTGGCTGCCCTGAGAGGGTGAAGGGGCTCGTTGTGCGGGGGGATATAGCCTTGAAAAAGCACGTGCAGGTGCGTCAGAAGGCAAATCAGCCCGAGAGCTTTAAGGAGGCTTTGGGGGCGCTTGGATTCACGGTGCGGGAAAGACAACAAGAATTGGCTGACATCATCGCTGAGGATTTGGGAAATGGCTTGCCGAGCTTCATTGAGGCGCAGGCGGGGATGGGAAAGACCTATGGCTATTTGCTTGCGAACCTTGTAGCTGGAAAACGCATGGTGGTTTCGGTTCCAACAAAGGTCTTGCAGTCGCAACTGATGGATGATGTGGCGCCTGGGCTTTTTGGAGCTTTTGGAACGCGGGTCGTGAAGTTGATTGGAACGGCTAACTATGTCTCGCTTGAAAAGCTGCGAAAGCTCCTGGTACGGAGTGACGCGGGGAAGAACTTTGAGATTTTCAAGATGAAGTTGTTGGTGTGGCTGACGGAGACTGAAACTGGAGAGCTCTCGGAGTTGTCTGCCATCATGACGTCTCAGGAAATGCTTGCTGCGGTGGCGCATACGGGGCAGGTCGCCAAGGGGGAGCTGTTCGCGGATTTGGACTTTTGGGCGCAGGCGCAGGAGGCCGCAAAAGCAGCGCAGGTGATTGTAGTCAATCACGCTTACTTGGTGGCGCGTTTGGCAGATTATCCGGAGACTTTTTTAGAGGATCGGGTGCTCGTGGTGGATGAGGCACAGCAACTTTTTAGTGTGCTAGAGGGGGCAAGGCAAGAAGAATACCCTGTGATTGAAGACTTGCTTCTTTTATCGGAGACGGAGAATCGTGTTAGACGACGCTTGGTGGAGTCCCTGTTTTTTCAGCTGGGACGTCGAAATCTCAAACGTGAGAAGTTGCTACAAGATGCGGGAGAGCTGGGTCTGTCAAATTTGACAGCCTTTTTAGCGGATGCGTCAAGGATTTACTGGGCAGAACGGAATGTGCTGCGCTCAAGCCCTGAGGATTTTTACGATTTTGAAAAGCTAGTGCCTGCGGGAGTGAAGGCGATTTTTGTGGGGGCGGGACTGGCATTTTCGGAGGAGAATCCGATGTTGCCTGAGTTTTTGGGCTATGAGATTTATAACTTTTATAAACTGCCTCAGGAAGTTGCGAGCAATCAGAAGCTGTTGATTGCGACGGATGGGCTACAGGTGCGCCAGGAGACGCCGCAGGCCTATGGAAAGTGGCTTGCTGAGAGGCTGTCAGATTTGACAGAGTTGAAAAAACCTATCATTGTGCTCTTTACCTCGCAACTGATGCTTGACTGGACGGCAAAATATGTGAATGAGCTTGGAATTCATGCCTTGGTGCAAGATGCCAGGCACCGCCCAGAGCAGCTAAAACATGACTTTGATGAGGGGAAGGCAAAGTTGCTGCTTGCGACGGGGATGTTCTGGGAAGGGGTGGATTTTGAGCAGCAAAAAGAGGCGATTCTTGTGATTCCGCGCTTGCCTTTTGCGACGCCAGATGATATTTTGACAAAAAAATTTGCTGTCAAATTTGACAATGCCTTTTATGACTTTAATGTGCCGATGGCGACGCTGAAAATTCGTCAGGCAATGGGGCGCGTGAACAGAAAACCTCAGCAACGCTCGACAGTCCTTGTGCTGGATGCGAGACTTGCTGGGAAAAGCTATGCCAAGCGGATGCGACGTAATTTGCATGAGATTGTGCCGATTGAGACGGGGACGTTCGAAGAGATGCTGGTGAAAAGCAAGGACTTTCTTGGGAAAAACGACAACATGAGGCCTAGAATAGCTAAGCGCTAAGCAGTGTTGATAAAACGGAAAAGCATGCTGTAAAGAGGATGACAAGCACGGGTCCTGAGTTTTTTGAAAATCAGGAAAAGAATCCCACGAGAATTTGGTATAATAAAAGAGATGACACGACGTCGGAAAATGTCTTTGCTAGATCAGGTGCTGATTGGCGTGCTGAGTGTGATTGCAGCCGCTTTTTTGGCTTATTTTATCTATGCGTGGGCGGCGGGGTCAAGCTATAGCGCTGTGGAGCGTCAGGCAATCAGTATTGCAAAGGCAAAGGCTGGCCTTGCGTCTGCTGAAACCTTTAGCATCGTGACGACTGATGAGACGACCTATAGTCTCACCGGGCAAAATGCCAGCGGCAAGATGGTTGGTGTCCTCATTCCAAAAAATGGGGATCAAATCCAGGTGGTTCCACTTGCGTCTGGTGTGCCTCAAAGCACAATTTCTAAGACAGATCCGGTTAGTCTCGGAATTTACAAGGGAAATGTCGTCTGGGAAAGTAATAGTAGTAACGATTTCAAGATTTTTGATTTTTATACGGGAAAGGAGCTGAAATGACGCAATTATCACAATTTGTCTCAGGTATGGATGAGTCGGTTACCCTTGCGGCCGCGGCTAGGGCCAAAGCTCTCAAAGCGGAGGGACGTGATATTATTGACCTCACGTTGGGACAGCCTGATTTTGTCACACCAAAAGCCATCCAAAATGCGGCGGTTGCTGCTATTACAGATGGAAAAGCTAGTTTTTATACGGTTTCAAGCGGTTTACCAGAGCTGAAAACAGCATTTGCTGGCTATTTTGAGCGCTATTATGGCTACAAACCCGCAGCAAACGAGATTTTGGTGACAACAGGTGCGAAGTTTGCTCTCTATGCCTACTTCCTAGCTGTGCTTGATCCTGGAGACGAAGTCATTATCCCTGCTCCGTACTGGGTCAGCTACGTGGATCAGGTCAAAATGGCGAGTGGCGTGCCTGTGATCGTTGAAACGACCCAAGCAGCCGACTTCAAAGTCACAGTTGACCAACTCGAGGCCGCAAAGACGGCACGGACAAAGGTTTTATTGCTTAATTCGCCGTCTAACCCGACGGGGATGATTTATTCGCGCGAAGAGCTCTCAGCAATTGGCGACTGGGCGGTGGCCAATGATTTGGAGATTTTGGCTGACGATATTTACCATCGTCTCGTGTATAATGGTGCGGCGTTTACAGCGATTTCAAGCCTCTCGGACACGATTCGCACGCACACGACAGTCATCAATGGCACCTCGAAGACCTTTGCAATGACGGGCTGGCGTATTGGGATTGCTGTTGGGAGCCCTGAAATCATTGCCGCAATGGGAAAAATAAGCTCGCAGACGACGTCGAACGCTGCAGCCGCCTCTCAGTACGCAGCCATTCAAGCCTTCTCAGGGGATGATAAAGACTTTCACGAGATGCAGCAAGCCTTTGAGGAACGACTTAATACGATTTACCCATTGCTTGCGGAAATTCCAGGCTTTGAAGTTGTGAAGCCGCAGGGGGCCTTTTATCTTTTTCCAAAAGTCACACAGGCGCTTACGGCGACTGGCTATACTAATGTGACGGACTTCGCGAATGCCCTTCTTGAAGAGGCAAATGTGGCCACGGTCACAGGCGAAGGCTTTGGCAGCAGCGAAAATATTCGTCTCTCTTACGCAACGGACCTTGAGAGCTTGAAAACAGCGGTTGCGCGCATCAAAAAATTTGTAATAGAAAAGAGTAAACACTAAGTGGAAAAATTAATAACGATTGCCCAAGTCCCTGAACACGTAGGCGAAAGTGTGACAATAGGTGCCTGGGTAGCTGACAAATCAGGTAAAGGCAAGCTTCAATTTTTGCAACTCCGTGATGGGACAGCATTTTTCCAGGCAGTCGTCTTCAAACCAAACTTTCTTGAGAAATTTGGAGAAGATGCAGGCGCTGTCAAATTTGACGAAATCAAGCACTTGGGACAGGAGTCATCCGTTTATGTCACGGGGACTGTCAAATCTGACGAGCGCTCTAAATTTGGCTACGAGCTAGATGTGGAGGATTTGACGGTTATTAGCGCTTCGGAAGATTATCCGATTACACCAAAAGACCACGGGACGGACTTCCTCATGGATCATCGTCATCTCTGGCTGCGATCCAGACGCCAGCAAGCGATTCAGCAGGTCCGAAATGCTTTGATTTATGCAAGCTATGACTTTTTCCGGGACAATGGCTTTGTCAAATTTGACAGCCCTATTTTAGTGGGCAATTCAGCCGAAAACACGACCGATCTCTTTGAAACGGATTATTTTGGACAGCCCGCATTCCTCTCCCAGTCAGGTCAGCTCTACCTTGAGGCGGGTGCTATGGCGCTTGGCCGCGTCTATGACTTTGGACCCGTCTTTCGCGCAGAGAAGTCAAAGACTCGCCGCCACCTGACAGAGTTTTGGATGATGGACGCGGAGTACCCATTTTTATCGCACGAGGAGTCAATGGATCTGCAGGAGGCCTATGTGAAAACGCTGATTCAGGGTGTTTTGGACAATGCACGTCCTGCGCTTGAGATGCTTGAGCGCGATACGGCGCTCCTTGAAAAATACGTCGCAACACCATTCAAGCGGATTCCTTATGACGAAGCCATTGACCTCCTTCAGGCACATGAAAATGATGATGATACAGACTACGAGCACGTCGAGCACGGAGATGACTTTGGCAGTCCACATGAGACCTGGATTTCTAAGCACTATGGTGTACCAACCTTTGTTGTTAATTATCCTGCGAGCTTCAAAGCCTTCTACATGAAGCCAGTCCCTGATGACTCCACGCGGGTCCTCTGTGCGGACCTTCTGGCTCCTGAAGGCTATGGCGAAATCATCGGCGGGAGCGAGCGCGAAACGGACTATGACAAGCTCCTTGCTAAAGTTAAGGAATGGCAGCTCAAGGAAGAAGATTACGACTGGTATCTCGACCTCCGTAAGTATGGCTCTGTCCCGCATTGCGGATTTGGACTTGGCTTAGAGCGCATGGTTACCTTTGTCTCGGGTATTGAGCATATTCGCGAAGCAATCCCATTCCCACGTATGCTCCACCGCATCAAGCCTTAGGACGTGTCTATCTGCGCCACTTGTGTCGGGCTGTCCGCTCTGATAACCCTACGAGCATCGCTGTAAGGTGCAGACCGCACCAACAGACGTCCTTCGCTAAGGCGCTTTAGCGCCTTAGAACCTTAGAGCGAATGGACATGCTTTAGCTAGACGAAAAAGCAGGGGGTTGCCATGCGACTTGCCAGCTTTGCTGGCTTAGCGAGCATGGACAGCGCAGCGCAAAGCGCGGAGATAGAGGTAACCCAGAGTTTAGCGATAAAGTTTAAAATCCCGTTTTCGGGATTTTTATGTTATACTTAAGAGGTGGAATTAAATGATTTCCAAGCACAAATTGCAAAATACGATTTATTTCGCCCCTCTGGAAAGATAGACATGGCCATGCTGGACAAGGTCTTAGGCCTGACTGGAGAGGCGGGTGAAGTCGCAGACAAGTTCAAAAAACTCATCCGCGACAATTCTTGTGAGATGACGGCTGCTGACCGCACGGCGATTGCAAAGGAATTAGGCGATGTCTTCTGGTATCTCGCTACGCTTGCAAGGTATCTGGACATCCCCCTCGAAGAGGTTGCAGGACGTGTCTTTGAAAAGCTTGACGGTAGAACGGCTCGTGGGACCATTGCAGGAAGTGGCGACGAGCGCTAAAAAGGAGAGAAATGAAAGTACTCATTATTGCAGGACGCCCAGACGGCATCCTTTACGACCATTATGAGGCGATTATTGGCGTTGATTACGGGGCCTATTGGGCCTTGCAGAAAAAGCTTCCCTTAAAGTTCGCGATTGGCGACTTTGATTCAGTCTCAAAGCGCGAGATGCGTGCGATTCAAAACCTGACGCATGAAATTTTGCGATTGCCGCGCGAAAAAGATACGACAGACCTCGAAGAAGCACTCAAAGAAGCCTTGAAACGCTATCCAGATGCGGACATTACGATTACGGGGGCGCTTGGGGGGCGGATGGATCACACCTTGGTCAATCTCTACTTACCCACACGCAGTGAATTTATGGCTGCCGCACCGCGTATTTCTTTCGTGGATCATCAAAATGTCATCAAGTACCTCACACCTGGTCTTACCAATCTCCCGCAGCTGCCAGGCTATCCGACGATTGGTTTTCTGCGCTTGGGGGCAGAGGATTTCGTTCTTCGCGACGCAACCTATGAAATCAAGACTCCGGAGGAAAACTTTAGCGACATCTACTCCAGCAACAGTTTTGTCCGTGATTATGACATGCAAGCCAAGTTTTCAAGCGGCATGGTCATTGCAATTTATAGCAATGACGGCGATCGTGACGATGATGACTAAGAAAACCCGCAAGAATGCGGGTTTTTATGTTGCTTCAGTTGAAGTCAGCTTGCGTTGAGTCGCACCCATTCATCGAGGTCTGCGGTATCAAAATCCACCAAAATTTCATTCATCATATCGCCGAGCACGTAGCTCTTCATATTTTCTTCGATTTGCTTTTGCAATTTTTCCATAGAGTACGATACTGCACATTTTCTTGGGTCATGCGGATCACGGTTCAAAAAAGGCGTTAAGAGATTTTGTGGGTTAAAAATCCCGCTACGGCCTTCGGTCGCGAGATAAACATCGTAAAAATCAATGTCTTCCAGAGGACGCGCAAGACAGAAGCCCTTGCCACGTTCGCTATGGACGAGGGATTCATTGGCGAGGATTTTCATGACTTTTTTGAGATAGGTCGGTGAGAGCTCGAGCCTTTCTGCGAGTGCTAGTGACGTCAATGTTTTCTGCTGGGGGAGGCGTGAGAGCGCCAGGAGCACAAAGATAGATTGCGCCCAGGAATTTGAAATTTTCATCCTTGACATCCTTTCAAAAAAAGATTATAATAATTTTGGAGTTAAGAGATAGCTAATATCTCTTGTATCTCTTCAATAATTTATTATATCAAAATTTATAGAAGGAGGCAACAACATGGTTGTCAAAGTAGGAATTAATGGTTTTGGTCGCATTGGACGCTTGGCTTTGCGTCGTATTGAGGAAGTGGAAGGTGTGGAAGTCACGCATATCAACGACCTCACAAGTCCTGAAATGCTTGCGCATTTGCTGCGTTTTGATAGCACGCAAGGTCGCTTTAATGGTGAGTTGGAGCTCGCTGAGGGTGGTTTTAAGGTCAATGGCCGCTTCATCAAAGTCACAGCAGAGCGCGATCCTGAAAAAATCAGCTGGGCAGATTCAGGTGTGGAGATTGTCCTTGAGGCGACAGGCTTCTTTGCAACAAAGGCAGGCGCTGAGAAGCACTTACACGTAGGTGGTGCGAAGAAAGTTCTCATCACGGCACCTGGCGGAAGCGATGTGAAAACAATTGTCTTTAATGTCAATCATGACACGCTTGACGGCACAGAAACTGTGATTTCCGCTGGCTCATGTACGACGAACTCGCTTGCTCCAATGGCGAAAGTCTTAAACGACAACTGGGGGATTCGCGTGGGTGAGATGACGACGATTCACAGCTACACGGGCGAGCAGATGTTGCTCGATGGCCCTCACCACAAGGGCAATCTCCGCAGGGCTCGGAGCGCCGGGATTAATATTGTGCCAACGACGTCAGGTGCTGCAAACGCGATTGGTCTTGTCATTCCTGAGATTGATGGGAAACTCAAAGGCCACGCTCAACGCGTTCCAACGGCGGCAGGTTCTGTGACGGAGTTGACAACCATTTTGGAGAAAAAAGCGAGCGTTGATGAAATTAATGCAGCCATGAAGAAAGCGGCGACCGATAGTTTTGCTTACAATGACTATGAAATCGTTTCAACAGACATCATTGGCGACACGCACGGGAGCGTGTTTGATGCGACGCAGACAGAAATCGTCGATGCGGGCGATATTCAGATGGTCAAAACCGTGGCGTGGTACGACAACGAGATGAGTTTCACGGCACAGCTCATTCGTACGCTAGCGTATTTTGCGAAAATCGCGAAATAAAGCGGAGTTTTAAAGAGGTTGGTTTCCAGCTCCTGGTTTGGAAAAGCGAGCTTTAACGTTCATTGAAGCGCCTGAAAAGGCGTTTTTAGCTTGATAATTTTTGCTGTTATCCTAGGATAACACACAATGTTTTGGATTGACATCCAAAACATAACAATAATAGAGGAAATAATTATAAACGACAAGCATGCTAGTAAAGGTAATGGCTTTGCGATTGCGGGATTTCAATTGGCATTTATAGCATGTTTAATTCTGGAAATTCTATCTTTTTCATTTATTTTAGCAATTTTAGGGTCATTTTTTTCAATCTTAGGGTTAAGAAAAAGAACTTAAGCGGTTTGTCTATTGCGGGAATAGTTATCTCAGGTATATTAATTCTATTTATTATTTTGTTTATTGTGGCAGGCATGATTGCACCTCTAATAAACTAATTTAAAAAAAGGAGCATATTATGGCTTTTTCAGATGTAGCAGATGAATTGTTAAAATTAAAGCAATTACTTGATTCTGGCATATTGACTCAGGAAGAGTTTGATATGCTTAAGTCTAAAGTACTTAATACAGATAACGCACTTCCTCAAGTATCAACTCAAGGTAATGAACAGTTAAAAGAATGGATTGAATGGTTTAAAGCAACTAATCATCGAATGCCAACAAAAGAGGAGGCCACAAGTAAATATAATGAATTAAATGGATTACAGCATTCTAAAGAAACTCAGGGAGAGCCTACTGAGTTATTAAGGTCTTCAAATAACTTACAACCTGATCACTCACAAAAAAAGAAAGAAAATCTCGGAATTTCATTGAGTGCCTTTACGGATTCCGTAATTGGGTTGATGTTAATGTTGACGGGTTTAGTTTCTTCTATATTTTATATGACGTTGAATTGGCCTTTTTGGATAGGTTTAAATGCTTTGATATTAAGCATTCCAGCTCTAATAGTAAATAGAAACGCAAAGAAAGGATTTGCTGTTGCAGCATTATTAATATCAGTAGTTACAATTTTAGGAGCAATCGCTATTCATGTTCAAATTGTCAAAAATATACAAAATTACGATAAACAAATTGAAAAACAGTATAACCTCCCTTCAAATTTTTAATGAGGAGTTAAATTAAAATAAATGGATTCAGAGGAATTTGAACGCCTAAAAACACTTTTTGAACTAGGTGTTATTTCACAAAAAGAGTTTGACGAAGAAAAAAAGAACTTAGCTCTTCATGAATCAGAAGCCAATAATAGAATATCTAGTAAAGACACTAGTCAGGGTTCTAACAATAGAAAAATTCAAGCTTGGATAATGACGATTATAATTTTAGTTGTCATTCTGCTTTCTGTAGGGGCAATAATACTTATTCAGCATCAGCAAAATTTATTGCAACAAAAACAGCTGACAATATCTTTAAGTCGTTCAAAATCTGAGTCTGAAAGTAAAGATAAGGAAAAAACATCAAGAAGTATTTCTATTTCTAAGTCCCTAAATAGTTCAAGAGCATTGGCAAGTTCAAGAGAAGTTGCAACAGATCCAGAAAAAATGTCAGATGCAAAAATTGATCAGTCGCTTATGGCTATGTCAACTCAAGAGAGGGCAGCCTTAATCATTTTTGGTTGGCCAAAAAATCTAAAATTGACAACCCTTGGGCCATCAACAACAGATGTAAATTCTTTGATTTCAAAAAAATTTTTGGCGCAAGACTTTGTAAATTATTCGGATAACGAGCAAATCTCTTATACTTTTAGTGATATTAGTTTGTCAGGCAATAAAGATGGACAAACTTTTGAATTAGAAAACTTAAATCCCGAACCTATTGGTATAGGTGGGGCAGGAGGTTTTGTTGGTTTTAAGCGCTCAGGGGATTTAGTTATTTATGGAGACTTTGGAATGAATAATTATAGTAATATCTATGCAACTGAATCAATGCGAAGTCTTTATAGAGAATATATAAAGGATCCACGTCTAGGAGAATTAGCCATGGAAATAGTACTAAAATAAGTTTAAGGAGTGATAATGACTATCTCAGATGACTTATTAAAACTAAAAACTCTTCGTGACCAAGGAATACTGTCTGAAGAAGAATTTCTTAATCAAAAAGAGAAACTTCTAACAAAAAATAATAACTCTTTAAGACAATTCCAAAAAAAAGAAAATAAATTAACTGACGAAAATAAACCAAATGGGAGAAAATTAAATTTAAAACTGATTTCACTAATTATCTCTCTCATAGTAGTTTTTGTTGCCCTTATTGGAATTGTCTTCTGGACAAATCGTCAAGTAAATTTAATGGCTGTTAATAAGAGGCAGTCGTTATCTATAAGTTACTTAAAAATGAAGTCAGAAAGTTTGTCTAGGAAAATAGTCTCAGAAAGTCAAGTGAGAACTTCTGCAACTTCAAAAAGTGCAGACTCATCCGCTGGTTCTGAAGGTATATATGCACCAAAAGAAGCAACAGGATTGATGAATATAGCACAAATTGCACAAGGTAACTTTTCTAGTATTCAAGGGACATGGCAGTCTAAAGAAAATGGGAATGGACAAGTTATTTTAGTTTCTGGGAACACAATAACTCTATATGATAATTCGGATCCTTCTATACCACACAAAGCAGAGTTTCATTATGTTGGTCTAGTTTACTCAGCATTAGGAATGGCATCTACTGGGAACGTTCCAGTGGCAGCAACAATCTATCAGGATAGTTTATTCTTCGCAAGTAACTACTCTTCAAACACGAGTCAAACAATTCCAGGAGGAGAAACATTAGAATTTACGCCTAAAGGGAAAAATTATCTATATGGAAGTGGGTCTGTAAATGCAGCAAAAGGGTATCAAATAGCCACTCAAGATTCTATTTCAATTGGCGATACTGGGGCAGTTCCACCATTTTATAAAGTGGAATAATTTACAGGAGTAGAAAGATTTTATTTATAATGACTATAGTGATAACAATATTAACCTCGGCTACTACAGGTATAATTATCTCGACCTTTGTATCTTTATGGGTATCAAATCGTAGGCATTTGGACGAACTAGACAGTAAATCAGAATGGCGTAAAAAATTATTTGAGTCTGCTTCAAAAAGCAAAATAAGAAAAAAGATATTTTGCTGCTTCGATCTTCTCTTAGATTTAAACAGAAAGAGTGCTCTGAAATCAAAACAGAATTTGATAAAATCTCTAATGAAATGATTACTTTCTGTGATAATTACACAGGAAAACAAGCTGAGAAAGAAAATTTTAGAGTTTATTGCCGTTATTTATTAAAATGGCATTGGGAGATGAATCAATATCATTTTGGTCGGAAAATTTTACGACATCATTGGAATTACAATAAAACGAAAGAAGCAAAAAAAGTTATTTGTGAAACTAGAAATTTATTGAAGAATAATGTGACTCATAATTAGATTTTTTTTTTGCTATACTAGGGCTATGAAAATTGGAATTATTGGGGCAACGTCCAACATCGCGGGGAAAGCCTACTTACCAGTCTATGCACATTTGCAAGATCAGCATGATTTTGTCATGTATTCACGAGATTTAGCGAAAGCAGAAGCGCTCAAAAGTCGCACTCATTTTTCTGACGCCGTGTCAGATTTGACAGCGCTTGAAAGTTGTGAGGCGGTCTGCATTCATGCGGCGACGGCAGAACATTTTCACTTAGCAAAGTATTTTCTGACGCGTGGGATTCCAGTTTTGCTCGATAAACCAATCTCGGAAAATTTTTCAGAGACGCAAGAACTTCTGACCTTGGGTAAGAAGACCTTGTTTATGACGGCTTTCAATCGGCGTTATGCGCCACAGATGCAGAAATTAAAAGAAGTCCCTGATAAACAAGTCGTGCGGACGGTTAAAAATTTGGCGGCTCATCAAGGCGAGCCTGTATTTCAGCTCTATGATATATTTAGTCACCCTCTTGATACTTTGCTTTATTTGCTCGACGATTTGCCTGAAAAGTTGATTCACGGCGAAAATTGGTGGTACAACATCAAATTGGTGGAAGAAAAATTGCAGCGCGTGGATGTTTGGGTAGAGACCCCGACTGCCACAGGCTCTGCCAGCATGAATCTCAATGCAGGCGCCTTTCAAGAAGAGATGACCGTCGAAGCGCCGTCAGGGATTTACCGTTTGTCAGATCTGACCCACTTTGTCAAATTTGACGGCAACCAAAAAATCATCTCAGATCCCAATGGCTGGAACTCAGCGCCTGTCAATCGCGGCTTTGACACGATCATTATGACCTTTCTTGACGCTGTCAAATCTGACAAAGTCCTCAAACAGCCTTACGTGCTCCTCACGCACCAAATTATCTCAGAAATCCTTCAAAAAGAAGGTCTCACATAACCAAAAAGTATTCTGTCAAATTTGACAACACTAAAATCAAACGCTCAAGAGAGCGTTTTTTGATACAATAAAAACATGAATAATCCTAAGCCAAAAGAATGGCAAGCCTCTTCATTTGAGCAGGGCTACATCGCCGATTATAAACCCTTTAATTTCGTGGATGGAGAGGGTGTCCGTTGCTCGCTCTATGTGTCAGGCTGCCTTTTCCACTGTGAGGGTTGTTACAATGAGGCAGCCTGGAATTTTCGTTATGGGGTCAAGTATTCGCCTGAGCTTGAAGAGCGAATCATGGCGGATTTAGCGCAGCCTTATTGTCAGGGGTTGACTTTGCTTGGTGGAGAGCCCTTTTTGAACACAGGCGTTGTGTTGCCGCTCGTGAAGCGGATTCGCTCGGAATTACCTGAAAAAGATATTTGGTCCTGGACAGGCTATACCTGGGAAGAGCTACAGGAGGAGGACGAGACGAAGCTAGAACTCTTACGGAACTTGGACATCCTGGTCGATGGACGTTTTGACTTATCAAAGAAAAATTTACTCTTGCAATTTCGCGGGTCAAGCAACCAGCGGATTATAGACGTGCAGAAGTCCCTTGCTGCAGGAAAAGTCGTGATTTGGGAGAAGTTGAATGACGGGAAAGCTGCCGTTGAGCAAATCAAGCGAGACACCACTGAAGGAGATGCCTAAGCACACACCTTAAGGACAAAAGGACGATTTCTAGTCGTCTTTTTCTTTTCGTCTTGAATGTTCGTCTTTTTTCAGGTATAATAGTTAAAAAGAGAAAGAATGGGTAATTTTAGTGAAAAGAAGTGAACGATTAGTTGATTTAACGAATTATCTCCTTGAAAATCCGTACAAATTACTTCAATTAGGATTTTTTGTCGCTCGCTATGAAAGCTCAAAATCTACAATTTCCGAAGATTTAGAAATTGTTCGAGAGGTCTTCAAACAGCGGGGAATCGGCATTTTAGAAACCTTCCCAGGCGCAGCAGGCGGCTTAACCTATCGTCCTGCGACCACGACAGAAGTCTCTCGCCAAATGGCAGGAGAACTTAGACAACTGATGCTTGAAGAAAATCGTATTCTTCCTGGCGGCTACATCTACTTGAGCGACATCTTAGGACACCCTGATACCTTACGAAAAATCGGCCGCATCATCGCTCACGAGTATGAGGAAACGCGCGTTGACGCCGTGATGACGATTGCTACAAAAGGAGTCCCCATTGCCCAGGCCGTCTCTGAGATCTTAAACGTCCCATTTGCAGTTGTGAGACGAGACCCAAAAGTCACAGAGGGTGCCATGATTAACGTCAACTACATGTCCGGTTCATCCGCAAAAATAGAAAACATGACCGTATCAAAACGGGCATTCTCCGTTGGGCAGCGCGTTTTAATTGTCGATGACTTCATGAAAGGCGGCGGAACGCTCAATGGTATGAAAGCACTCGTTGAAGAACTAAATTGCCGCGTGGCAGGTGTCTCAGTATTTGTTGAAGGTCCATTCCATGGCGAGCGCCCCATCGTTGACTATCGCAGCGTACTACGTGTGGATCACATTGCCCTTGAGAGCCATACGATAGATGTGCAGCTAGGCAATATCTTTGAAGAAAAGCTATTCTAACCCATCACAAAAGACTGCTCAAACAAGCAGTCTTTTACGTTGTATCAGTATAGAGAATTTATATCCCGCCCAATTTAGTTAATGGCCAGTAGCGTAAGAATGGCTTCCCGATGATTTGACTTTTCTCAAAGGCGCCCACTTTACGACTATCCGCAGAAACGACGCGGTCGTCTCCCATGAGGTAGTATTCGCCTTCAGGCACTGTCACGGTAAAGTTAGGGTTCCCTGAGTTATCCGTTGTAAAGGCTTTTGTATTTTTAGCAAGCTGGACAAAGTTACTACGCACTGCTGCCGTCACCGTACTTGTCAATGGAATTTTCGCATACTGATCTGCAAGCTGCCCATTGGCAAATAATTTCTGATAAGCGTCTAAATAAGGTTCATCATACTTTGTAAAGCTAGAAGCACCAGCAGGCTTAATATAAAGCGTATCATCTTCGTATTTGATCGTATCTCCAGGTAGCCCAATCACGCGCTTGATGATGACCGTCCCTTTAGTCACACTCGAGGGATCAACACTATTTAGCTTCGTCTGATCCACCGTTTCCTGAGCTACGACAATATCAAAACGCTTGATATTGCTATTGCCCTTGAGCATGATGAGCCGCTGCCCATTTCCGAGTGTCGGATCCATCGAGTTACCATCTACCGTTGCCACATCCCAAATAAAAATACGACTCAAGATGATAAGTACAATGACGAGGATGAAAATTCCCCATTCTCTAATAAATCTCATACGCTTCCTTACTAATTAATCATTATTTTGAAAGGCCCACCGCCGCTTTAGCGAGGCGATCAACCAATTCATTACCTGTAACACCTGTATGGGCGGCCACTTTGACAAAATTAAGCTGCAAACCAAACTTTTCTTTCAACACTCGAATTGCTGCCACATAGCGCGTAGCAACAGGTGTTTTCGCCTTCCATCGCCCCTCAGCCCATTCAGCTAGACCTGTGTAGTCATGATAGATAGTAATGCTATCTCCCGCATGCAAAGCGACACGTTGCGACAAGGCTTGCACTCCACGGACAACCGCAAGACATTCTCCGGCCACGTTACGACTGACTGCAAGTTCGGGAACATTATCAGACACACTCCCCTCAAGGAGTCCCGCTACAGAATAAGCCCCACCATATACCCCAGTTGTTACGTTAAAACTCCCATCTGTGTACATCTCGAAGTGCTGACCCATTGTCCTATTTTACCATAAAAAAACAAATTAGCCTAAAAAACCATGCACCCTGCAAGCTATAACTTTTTAAACTAAAAAATTGGGAGATTTTTCTGTTCTCTGTGAAGATGGTGGATCAAAGCTTATTGCGTATCGCTATCAGCGACTTTTTGGACTGAAAAATAGGGAGGAAATTCCGACCATATTTTTCAGTTCTTTGGGAGCGCAGCGAGATAAAGCTAAAATCAAGAAAAGTCGCAAAAGGCGACTTTTTGGACTGAAAAATAGGGAGGAAATTCCTGCCATATTTTTCAGTTCTTTGTGCGCGCAGCGAGACAAAGCAAAAATCAAGAAAAGTCGCAAAAGGCGACTTTTTGGACTGAAAAATAGGGAGGAAATTCCGACCATATTTTTCAGTTCTTTGTGCGCGCAGCGAGACAAAGCAAAAATCAAGAAAAGTCGCAAAAGGCGACTTTTTGCTATAATAGACGTCATGACCATCGGAATAGATAAACTCTCCTTTTACGTCCCCCCTTATGTCCTTGACATGGATGCTTTTGCCGCAGCGCGAGGTGAAGACCCCGAAAAGTTTCATACTGGCCTTGAAATAGATGAAATGGCTGTCACATCAAGCACTCAGGACATTGTGACTTTAGCCGCCAATGCGGCAAGTCAACTTCTAACCGATGAAGATCGTGCCGAGATTGACCAGATTATTGTAGCTACAGAGTCCAGTGTTGATGAGTCCAAAGCTGCCGCTGTCATCCTGCATGGACTCCTAAAGATTCAACCCTTTGCTCGTGCGATTGAGCTGAAAGAAGCCTGCTACGGCGCAACAGCAGCGCTTCTCCTCGCACGAGATGCTATTTACCGCAAGCCAGAGTCAAAAATTCTCGTCATTGCAACAGACATCGCACGATACGGTCTCAATACCCCAGGAGAAGCAACTCAAGGGGCTGGCGCTGTTGCGATGCTTGTCACACAGAATCCACGACTTTTGGTTTTGCATGATGCTAGCGTGAGCCTCACGCAGGACATCTATGATTTCTGGCGACCTACAGGAGAGACCTACCCGAGAGTCAATGGTAAGCTCAGCAATGAAACCTATCTGGACGCCTTTGAAAAAGTCTGGGCTGAGTATCAGCGCAGAACTCAGAAAAGCCTGGAGGACTTTGCAGCGATTGTCTTTCACAGTCCCTACCCAAAGATGGGGAAAAAAGCGCTCAATCGCGTGACAGACCATCCAAGACTCATTAGCATGCTTACGCCAGCCACCACCTACAATCGACGCGTTGGCAATCTCTATACGGGCTCTTTATATCTTAGCCTCGTTAGCCTTCTTGAAAACGCAAAAAACCTAAAAGCAGGTGATACGATTGGCCTCTTTAGCTACGGGTCAGGAACGGTATCTGAGTTTTTCACCGCCCAGCTTGTGCCTCGTTATGAGACACAGCTCCGTGCAAGCTATCACCAAAGTCTCTTAGACAATCGCCAACAATTAACCATGAGTGAATATGAGGGCTTATTTACCAACACGCACCTTTATAAGGATACCACCCCATTTGCACTTGAGAGTATCATAGACGGAGAAAGACACTATCATGTTGATTAGAGAGTTTTGCACTGAAAATTTTACAGATATTCCGCGAGCCGCACGAGCAGGGATTGAGCGAATTGAACTCTGTGACAACCTTGCTGTTGGTGGGACGACCCCCTCATTTGGCGTGATACAAGAGGCAGCAGATTATCTCTCGGAGACGCAAACGACGCTAGCTGTGATGATACGTCCTCGCGCTGGTAATTTTGTTTACAATAGCCACGAACTCAAGATTATGGAAATAGACACCATAAAAGCTGTTGAAGCGGGTGCACAAGCTCTGGTATTTGGCTGTCTCTCAGAAGACAATAAAATAGATACAGAAGCCATGAATACCTTGATGATTGCAAGCCAAGGCCTTCCTGTGACATTTCACATGGCCTTTGATGCCATCGCCGACATCAATAAACGTCCCGCACTTGAAGCGATTGCAGATGCCGGGATTGAAAAAATTCTCCTGCATGGCGACCCGCTTGACAAACCGCTCAACACGGAAAAAATTGCAGCCCTCACACGTGTCCTTCCTGAGGGACTTGAGCTGATGATTGGAGGAGGCGTTACCAAAGATAACGCAGAAAACCTTGCCAAAGCCGCGCATGTTCACTTTGTTCATGGGACACAGATTATTTAAGCACTTAAAAGGTGCTTTTTTAGTTAGTCAAGGTTTCTTGTGATTAAATTAAGGAACTCATGATAAAATTCTCATAATAAAAGGAGACCTGCTATGCCCGTACGACAACTCAACTTACATCATGCCTTGCACCCAAGAGAAAAACACCTGCATGCCAAACAGAACAAAAAGCATTGGTTGCTCAGTGCCTCAATGCTTGCAGCTCTGATGACTGGCAGCCAAGGACTTGCTTATATTGTCCATTTGCAACCCGAAATACACATTTATGCGACCACTCTGCTACCTGAAAAGAGCTCATCTCCTAAATCCGAAAGTGTAATAGCCAATACTCGGAGTGACAATAGTCCTGAGACAAATGCACCTGAAGAAAACACAACTACGCCATCCAAAAGCTCTCAAGCAAATAAGACGATGAATAAAACGCTCCCTGCAGCAGGAGATGAACTCAGTGATACCGCTCGAAACATAGGTATTCTCTCTCTACTCACCGGACTCTTTCTCGCTTTTTTCAAACAACATGCAAAAGAAAAAGAATGATTCGAGAAGTTAGACAGAACGATAAATTATGTCCAAAATAAGAACTGTTCTCATAGTTTAAGAAAAATTAAAGCTCCTTAAGCTAAAATGTCTCTTGCAAATAAAAAGAGACACATTCGAAAGGAACTTAAACCCCATGACTCTTAAGCGCGCACAGCACTTAGCAGACAAAAAACAAACACACTACCGTACCTGGAAATCCGGCAAGTCCTGGCTCTATGCAGCCTCGACTTTTGTTGTGATGCTAGGTATCACAGGTGGCACAGCCTACATCGCTCAAGGCCTCCCCAATCCAAAGAACGCTCAGGCCGCAACCACCCAATCCGCCACTCTCGTCCCAGGTCAAAACCAAGATACGGGTAATCATACTTATACAGCGGGCGAATTTAACAGCACATCAAATTACACCACCAAAGGCACTGCGAGCATTAGTGGCAATTGGTTTAATCTTGTCAATAACACCACCAACTCTGCAGGTTATGCGGTTTTTAATGGTGCCCTTTCAGCACAATCTTCATTTACGCTCTCTGCAACTATCAAGATGCAAACAACGGGACTGACCTCTACCTGGCAAGATACGGGGGATGCGATTGGCTTTCTATTATCACCCGTTTCAGCCTCTTCCTTATCAGGGGGTACGACAGGGGCGGGTCTTGGCATTCAGGGCTTGCCGAATACCATTTTTGCAGGTCGCGACCTTTATTTTAATAGTGGTACAGCCCTAGACGGATCAGGCTCAGGCTGGTCAAACGGGGGTGGAAATGTCATTGCAATTCGCAATACCCTCTCAAGCGGTACACTCAATCCAGCCAATTACCCATCAAGTTCACCGACCACCACGACAGGCCAAGCCTGGACACAAGCCGCAGATAATGTCGGCCTTTTAGGTGCGACTGGACAAACCGTCAGCGAGCCAGTCACACTGACGTGGACACCTGATGCAAGCAACACGGCGGCGTCGGGCTACACATCAGGCACTTTGACCTTCACTCTAACCAAGCAAGCGGGTGGTACATCCACGATTTCAACAAAGATAAACCTCCCAAATTCCGTAACAATTGGCTTTATTGGGGCAACGGGGGGCAACTATGGTTATCTTTCGGCTTCGTTAAACGGTGCGACAGGGACAGCAGCAAAGGGCACACAAGCCGTTGTGGTCAACTACATCAACGCTTCAACCGGACAAACCATGAATAACATGGCGGCTTCCAATATCACAGCAAACGTCGGCGATACGATTGGAGTAACGACGGGCACGTCAAACGCGAGCGATAGCTATGACTATACAGCTCCCACAGCCCCTGCAGGCTATACGCTAACCAAGATTGACCCCTCTGTCACAGTCCAGAACTTTGCCGCTGGCAGCACCAATCCAAATGGCATCAACGTTTATTACACACCAACGACTCAGCAGGGCAACGTCATGTATTATTATGAGCCAGGGACGCCGGGGACTTCCTCCATGGATGATGGCTCGGGAAATCAAGTAGGCTATCCAAGCAGCAAACCAACGACGCCAGGCTCAGCAAATACGTCTATTCCACACATTGATGATATTTCAGGCGCCACGGATTCAGCCATCTCCATTCCGAACTACACCATTCCAGCAGGCTATCAAGTCTCCCGTGTCATTGGCCCAGATGGCAAGACCTACGCGGACCTAGCTTCTGCCGTTTCTGCAAACCCCAGTTACACAGTCAACGCTAATAATTTCCTTGTTTATTTAGAAGCGACCAACCAAAACGCCAACTTCACCTACCAATGGGGATCAGACGTTCCAGGCATGACATCACCTACGGGAAATCTAGCAAATGGTACAGAACTTCCTTCGGGTACTTCAAACTCAGGTCTCACGGGCGCCCCAATCACGGACCCATCCACAAATCTCCCACTTTTACCAAAAGGCTACCATCTAGGAAGTGTCATTGGTCCAGATGGTAAGTCTTATGATAGTCTTTCGGATGCCCTTGCTGCCAATCCAAACTATGCTGCAAACGGCAGCAATTTCACACTTGTTCTTGAAGCAGATAGCTATACCACGGATGTAACGGTCAATAACCCTGACGGCACGACGTCTAATAGCTCGACGCAAGGTCAAAATGGCGGACAAGCCTCAGGGTCATGGGCGGATCAGGTCACTGACTCGAATGGCTGGAAATGGGATGCGACCTATGTCGTGAAAGACGATGCGGGCAATGTCATTGCATCAGGTAATGGCGGTTCTTGGTCAGGTATCTACAATAATGGGAATTATCATATTACGGTCACTTACGTTTTGGATCCTGAAACCTCAGAAAGCCTTTCCGAGAGCGATTCTGACTCCGAATCTCATTCCCTTGAGTCCGAAAGCGAATCAAGCAGTGAATCATCACACGAATCAGACTCACATCACATCTCAGAAAGTGACTCCGCCTCAGATTCTGACTCCCTTTCCGAATCCGAGAGTGAAAGTATTTCTGAAAGCGAGAGTATTTCAGAGTCCATCTCCGAATCAGAAAGCCTTTCTTTAGAACAATCCGAATCGACTTCTGATAGCAACTCCGACTCAACAAGTGAATCTTTATCTGATTCCCTAGAAGCCTCAGAAAGTACTTCAATGAGCAGCTCTGAATCTAGCTCTGAATCTACTCACGGCTCACAAAGTGAATCTTCATCTGAGTCCGGCTCTGATTCAAATTCTGAATCTCAATCGGATTCTGCGCATTTGTCGGAGTCGGAAAGTACTTCAGAATCTACTTCAGAATCTGAAAGTGAATCAACTTCCACCTCTAATTCAGAAAGCAGCTACGAATCTGAATCCACTTCAGAATCGAGCTCAGAGTCAGAATCCGAGTCTGCCTCGGCCTCTTTAAGCACATCCATCTCAGAATCCGAATCTGAAAGCCAGTCAGAAAGTGAATCCACCTCTGAATCAGCCAGCCTTTCTGAGAGCGAATCCGCGTCAAGCTCAGAAACTACGTCTTCTTCGGAAAGCGACTCTGAGTCATCGTCCGAATCCACCTCAGAAAGCGAGTCAAGTTCCCAATCCACATCTGAATCAAGCTCCGAATCCACGAGTGGCTCGACATCGGAATCAGCCTCTGAATCAAGTTCTGAATCAAGCTCGGAGAGCACTTCAAGCTCCGATTCAACTTCCACGTCAACTTCTGAGTCTGAATCATCGTCTGAATCTACCTCGCTAAGCGAATCAGAATCCACATCTGAATCCCTCCAAGACTCTGAAAGTGCTTCGGCAAGCGAATCGGCAGAACAAAGTCTCTCCGCAAGCGAATCCGAAAGTGAATCACAAAGTCTCAGCGAGTCTGAATCTTTATCTGACCTTGAGTCTGAAAGTGAATCAGCGAGTGAGTCTGTCTCCGAATCAGGCTCTGAATCTGAAAGCACATCTGACTCTGCAAGTGATTCCGACTCTGAATCAGGCTCTGTGGTTGATAGTGGCTCCGACTCTGCAAGTGAATCAAGTCTTGAATCGGCAAGCGAATCCGCTTCAGAAAGCTCCAGTGAATCAAGCTCAGAGTCTGAGCAATCTTCAGAAGATGCATCAGCAAGTAATTCTGCACAACTTTCTGAGCAAGAAAGTGACTCTGAATCGGCATCAGAATCAACTTCAGGAAGCACTTCAGACTCGGAGAGTACATCTGAAGAGAACTCAGAATCAACTTCAGCTAGCGAATCCAGCTCAGAATCTGCCTCAGAACAAGACTCTGACAACGCGTCTGAGAGCGACTCAAGCTCTGAATCCATTTCTGAGTCTGAAAGTGAGTCAAGTCTCGATTCTGAATCGGCCTCTCTTTCAGAATCCCTGAGTCTTTCAGAAGATGAATCTTTGAGCATCTCTGCAAGCGAGTCAGAACAAGCCTCTGAAGAGGTTTCAAGCTCAGAAAGTCAGTCTGAAAGCCTCTCCGAATCCGAAGAAATTTCTGAAGAGACTTCAGAATCTTCGTCGGCGAGTGATTCTGCTTCAGAAAGTGAGTCCGAATGGGCACCCACGACCATTGATCCGGGATACCTCTGGGTTTGGGATGCCTCAAATCCGCAGATTAGCTTAGATAGTGATTCTGATTCAGAAAGTAGCGAGAGTAGTTCCAATACAGAGTCAGAAAGTCAAAGCCCATCAGACAGTAGCTCTGAAAGTGCTTCAGGGAGTCAAGGAACGTCTGACTCGACTTCAGATAGTCAGGTGGTCATTGAAGATCCAAGCAGTCCTCAAACGTCAGAGTCGTCAGACCTGGCAAATACGACAAATCCGCACTCAACTGCATCTGCCCTACCTAATACAGGTGATACAGAAAGCAGCACGCTTTTACCTGCTGGAACGATGCTTCTGGGAGGCTTGCTATTGACTTACACGAGACGGAAAAAGAAAAATAAGACGAATTGACCTGTTATAGAGCCACCTTCGGGGTGGCTTTTTATTTTTGAGCCTTGTCAAAGTGAAAGGCTTGTGCTATAATAAGACTGATACTTTATAGGTTGGAGTGAATACACTAAGATATGTCAGGTACTATAACGATTGTCCTCATTGTCATCGCGGTCTTAATTGTTGTCTTTTATGTGGTTTCAATGTTGATGCGCAGACGGACAGAAGGACAGATTATTGCGCTCGAGGAGCGAAAAGAAGCACTTTTTGACTTGCCTATTCAAGATGAGTTTGATCAGGTCAAAGAGATGCACCTAGTTGGGCAATCTCAAAAGGTTTATCGAGAATGGCATCAAAAGTGGGTGGATCTATCCCAAAACTCATTTGCAGAGCTTGAAAATAATATCTTTGAGGCAGAACAACTCAATGACTCTTTCCGTTGGTCAAAGGCTAAAGAAGCAGCTGAAGAAGCTGAAAGTCAGATTGCACTGATGGAAGAAGATGCAGACAGTATCCGTGAAGGCTTGCATGAGCTGACTCAACAAGAAAAAGCCAACTCTAACAAAATCCAAGACGCACTTGATATGTATGATGAGTTGAGGAAGCATATTGCAGATACGGCAGAACAGTATGGATCTGCTATTGGTATGATTGAAGAGTCTTTAGTCTCCATTGAAACAGAGTTTAATCAATTTGTTGAGCTAAACTCAAAAGGAGATCCAATCGAAGCTGCTGAAATATTGGAAATTGCTGAAGAACACACGATTGCCCTAGATAATATTACGCAACGCATTCCTGAGATTATCAAGCTAGTTGATGAAGACTATGAAAGACAGCTTTCTGAGTTGGAATCTGGCTATCAAGACTTTACAGAGAAAAACTATAAATTTCCGGATACCTTCAATATGGATCAGTCTCTTTCGCAAATACGGGGGAAGCTCAAGGAAACAAAAGAAAACTTGGAACGCTTTGAGCTGGACCATGCGGAGCAGCTATTAGGCGAAACAAAGAAGCAGATTGATGATTTGTATGAGCTTTTTGATAAAGAATGGTCGGGCCGTAAAAACTTCGATCGAAACTCTGTTGTTCTCAAAGATTATATTGAGCACACACGTGAAAACAATCGAAATCTCTTGCTTGAAATTGACCATGCACTGCAAAGCTTTATTCTCTCTGAAAATGAAAAAGCAAGTGTTCGCGGCTATCAAGTGCGCTTAGATGATTTGGATAAAGAAGCAGATGAGATTCTAAAGCTGAAAGAAGAACCCGTTAAAGAGCAACCCTATTCTATGCTTAACCGTCGTGTAAATGCAGTAATCACTGCGTTGCAAGATATTGAAAATAGCCAGATGAACATCAATATGCAAATTGCTAACCTTGCAGTTGATGAGAAAAATGCAAAAGAAACTGCATTGGAGCTTGATACACGGGTACGCATGATTCGTCGCTATGTTGAAAAGCAAAATCTTCCTGGCTTACCACTAGATTATTTGGATAACTATCATACAACGGAAAATAGTATTGATAAGGTCTTAAAAGAACTAGACAAGCTGCGTATCAATATGGATTCTATCAACCACATGATTGACTTGGCGAAAGATCAACTGGAGCGTCTAAAAGACAATACGGACAAGTTGATTGATAATGCAGCTCTAGCTGAGCAACTGATGCAATATGGGAATCGTTATAAGACGACCTATCCTAATGTAGCAAATGGCATTCAGCGTTCGCTTCAGCTGTTTGAACAAAATAAAGACTATACTGCTTCTTTTAATGCCATTTCCGCAGCTATTGAAGAAGTGGAGCCAGGAACGACTGATCGTATAGTGAAGGTTTACCGCGAGCAAAAAGCGGTACCTGAGTATCGCTTGTAATCAAAAAATCCAGCTATGCTGGATTTTATTTAGTGCCACTGATAAGAATCGAACTTACGACCTTCACCTTACCATGGTGCTGCTCTACCGACTGAGCTACAGCGGCTAAATAATAGTTTTACCACGCTAATATATTTTGACTGAACTCAGCAAACCTTCTCGGTCTCCCAGACCTCGAAGCCGACTGAGCTACAGCGGCTAAATAATAGTTTTACCACGCTCATACATTTTGACTGAACTCAGCAAACCTTCTCGGTCTCCCAGATCTCGAAACCGACTGAGCTACAGCGGCTAAATAATAGTTTTACCACGCTCATACATTTTGACTGAACTCAGCAAACCTTCTCGGTCTCCCAGACCTCGAAGCCGACTGAGCTACAGCGGCTAAATTTGTATCAGAACTCATTTATTTTATCAAAAAATCAAAAAAAATCAATTTTTTTGTAACAAAGTTCATCTTTTTGCGAATAATAAGCTAGGAGGGTGTATGCCAAAAACGAAATCAAACTTTGTGTGTCAAAACTGCGGCTATCAGTCCCCACGCTATTTGGGACGCTGCCCTAACTGTGGCGAGTGGTCTAGCTTTGTAGAGGAAGTTGAGATTAAAGAAGTTAAACATGCGCGTGAAACATTATCTGGCGAGAAATCACGGCCGGTGAAACTTGGTGAAGTGGATAATGAAGACACGCCGCGAATCACGACTGAGATAGAAGAGTTTAATCGCGTGTTGGGCGGCGGGGTCGTACCAGGTTCTTTGGTCTTGATTGGTGGTGATCCAGGGATTGGAAAGTCAACTTTGCTTCTCCAGGTATCGGCTCAATTGGCTAAGAAGGGCGAAGTCCTCTATGTCTCAGGCGAGGAGTCTGCCCAGCAAATCAAGCTTCGGGCGGAACGATTGACAGATGATGAAAATGCGGATTTCTACGTTTATGCTGAGACCAATATGGCAGCGGTTCGGCAAGAAATTGAGCGATTATCGCCTGATTTTTTGATTATTGACTCTATCCAGACGGTGATGTCGCCTGATATTGAGAGTACGCAAGGATCAGTGTCACAGGTGCGTGAGGTGACGAATCAGCTCATGCAGATTGCAAAGATGAACAATATCGCCGTGTTCATCGTGGGACATGTGACGAAGGAAGGTACACTTGCAGGACCACGAACGCTTGAACATATGGTAGATACAGTGCTTTATTTCGAAGGAGAGAGGCAGAATACTTTTCGGATCTTGCGTGCGGTGAAAAATCGTTTTGGTTCAACGAATGAAATAGGAATTTTTGAGATGCAGTCGTCAGGCTTGCGTGAGGTAACCAATCCCTCGGAAGTTTTTCTAGGCGAGCGTTTGGAAGGTGCGACGGGGTCTGCAATAGTCTCAGCGCTTGAGGGAACACGGCCAATCCTCGTGGAAATACAGGCCTTGGTCACGCCGACTGTATTTGGTAATGCCAAGCGAACAACGTCGGGTTTGGATTATAATCGGGTGTCACTTCTCATGGCGGTGCTTGAAAAGCGTGCGGGCTTGTTGCTTCAAAATCAGGATGCATTTTTGAAATCAGCAGGTGGTGTCAAGATTGACGAGCCAGCGATTGATTTGGCGGTAGCAGTGGCGCTCGCTTCATCTTACAAAGACCAGCCGACTGCTGCAGATGAGTGCTTCATTGGGGAGATTGGACTGACAGGCGAGATTCGTCGTGTGACTCGGATGGAGCAGCGGATTACGGAGGCTGCAAAACTAGGTTTTAAGAAAGTGTATGCACCAAAATCAGGGCTACAAGGGCTTGCAAAGCCGAAAAATATTGAAGTCGTCGGCGTTGTGACTCTTGATGAGGTGTTAAAAAAGGTTTTTAATTCGTCTCCGTCTTAAGGATGATGTGATGATTCTTATTGGTGGTATAATCATAGAAAAAGGAGGTTTCAAATTATGCGACGCGTGATTATTTACGTGATTGCGTTATTGATTGGTATTTCAGTGGGAATTGAGGCTTTGCCAGGCGTATGGTCGCTTACTGGGCAAAGTCACAATGTACTCAACCAAAGCTGGTTGAATGGGTTAATCGGAGCGGTCATTTTTATTATTTTAACGACATTATTTATTTCGCCGCTTCTAAAAGCCCTATCAAAACTGGATGTAGCAGTCAGTAAACTCAATCTTTCAAAATTAGTTTATAACTTGTTGGGAGCAATCGTAGGTCTCATTATTGGGGTGCTCATCAGTATTCCATTTATGTTACTTCACATTCCTATTTTGTCGAACGTTCTACCGTTTGTATTAATTGTGATTTTCATGTATTTGGGCTATGTTTTGTTTGACAGGCGAGGACGTGATGTATTTTCTGCTGTCAGAAGGGGAGGAATCTCTGGAAATTCTGCCACGAATGCAATCCCAAAATTACTAGATACCAGTGTGATTATTGATGGGCGCATTTCAGAGATCATACAGACAGGCTTTTTAGACGATGGGATTATTATTCCGAACTTTGTCATCTTAGAGCTTCAGACCTTGGCAGACTCTGATGATGCAATGAAACGAGCTAAGGGACGTCGAGGACTTGATCTCATCAATCACCTGAAACAGCAAAAAGGGATTTCAATCTCTAAGAAAGATTACAGCGATATCCATGAGGTGGATACCAAGCTTTTACGTTACGCAAGCGAAATTGGAGCAAAGCTTGTCACAAATGACTTTAACTTGAATAAAGTGGCTGCGATTCAGGGAGTCAAGGTACTGAATATCAATGATCTGGCTAATGCCGTGAAATCACAACTTGTGGTGGGAGAGACTTTGCAACTTGAGATTATCCGACGTGGGACGGAGCGTCGACAAGGAATTGGCTATTTACCAGATGGGACAATGATAGTTGTTGAAGAGACGGCAGATAAAATCGGAGAGACTGTTGAGGTAGAGGTGGTAAAGAGCCTCCAAACATCAGCTGGCCGAATGGTTTTTGCGGAGCTTATCAATCATGGCTAGTGAAGAGAAGGTTCACGAGATTTTTGAGACGATTGCTTCTGATTATGACAAGATGAATACCATCATCAGCGTAGGACAGCATGCTCGTTGGCGCAAAGAGGTTCTTTGTGAACTTCAGAAAAACCTGGCAAAAGAAGGAAAAATGCTTGAGAATCTTGAGACCCTGGATCTCTGCTGTGGGACTGGAGATTGGACGTTTGATTTGGCAAGTCAAGGTGCAACGGTAACAGGCCTAGACTTTTCAGAAAAAATGCTTTCTGTGGCAAGGTCTCGGGTTGCTGAAAATGAGACGATACAATTTCAGCAGGGAGATGCGATGGCGCTCCCTTTTTCAGATGGGATGTTTGATGTGGTGACGATTGCTTATGGCTTGCGGAATGTCCCAGATTATCGAAAAACTTTAGAAGAGATAAAACGCGTTTTACGGCCTCAGGGAATGGTTGTATCATTTGATACATCTCATCCAACGAACCCTTTGTATCGCCCTGTGTTTGAGTTTTATTTTAAGCACGTGATGCCATTTTTGGCAAGGCTTTTTAGCAGACATTATACAGAGTATGTTTATTTGCACGATTCGGCAGCATCTTTTCCAGATGCTAAAAGTTTACAAAAGGATTTTGAGGAAGTTGGATTTGAAGATGTTTACTATCATTATTACTCCGGCGGGGCTGTGGCTGCTCATTTTGCAAAACGTATAAATCTTTGATTTTTTAAGGGAAAAGCACTATACTAAGGTGTAACTAAAATAAAAAGGAATTACTTATGGCAGAATTATTTGAACAATTAAAACAAAAAATCGCAGGCAAAAACTTGCGCGTTGTCTTCCCGGAAGCTCTGGAACCTCGCATTTTGGGAGCTGTGGCGCGTTTGCAATCTGAAGGTCTCCTGACGCCTGTCCTCATTGGAAATATTGATGAAGTTAAGAAAGCCCTGACCGCACGTGGCCTAGATGCGTCACAATTTGGCATCAACGACCCCAATAACTGTGCAACGTTTGAAGATTTAGTCAAGACTTTTGTGGAGCGCCGTAATGGTAAAGCAACAGAAGAGCAAGCTCGCGAAGCCTTGAAAGATCCAAACGTCTTTGGCACAATGCTCGTCCAAGTCGGAATTGCAGACGCGATGGTCTCAGGTGCCATTCACTCGACAGCAGATACAGTCCGCCCCGCGCTTCAGATTATTAAGACAAAGCCAGGCGTGAAGAGCGTTTCTGGTGCTTTCATTATGACGCATGGTCGTGATGCCCAAGAAAAATACGTCTTTGCAGATTGCGCGATTAATATTGATCCCGATGCTGAGACACTTGCCGACATTGCAATTGCCTCCGCACAGACCGCTCGTCTCTTTGACGTCAATCCGCCAAAAGTTGCGATGTTGAGCTTTTCTACCAAGGGTTCAGGTAAATCACCAGACGTTGATAAGGTCGTTGAAGCCACAAAACTTGCCCACGAAAAAGCCCCTGAGTTGATTCTCGATGGTGAATTGCAGTTTGACGCTGCATTTGCGCCAGAAGTTGGACGCCAAAAAGCCCCAGGCTCAACAGTAGCAGGACATGCCAATGTCTTTGTCTTCCCAGACATTCAAGCGGGTAACATCGGCTACAAGATTGCGCAACGTTTGGGCGACTTTGAGGCCATCGGCCCTATTCTTCAGGGGATGGCTAAACCCGTCTCTGACCTTTCGCGTGGTTGTAACGAAGAGGATGTCTATAAGACCGCGATTATCACAGCGGCGCAAGCGGTACAATAATGCGATAAGAAAAGCGCTTCGAGCGCTTTTTTAGTTTGCGTGTTACAAGAGCCCCCAGTGTTTGAAGGCGTTGACAATCCCATGGTTCGTGTTTGCAGTGGTGATATAGTCTGCGACTTCTTTTGTGGCGTCACAGGCATTGTCCATAGCGGTGGCGTGGTCAGCAGCTTTCAAGAGAGAAATGTCATTTGGGCCATCGCCGAAGGCATACGTTTCGCCTTTGAAGTCAAGCAATTCGACAAGTTTTCGGAGGCCAGACCCTTTGTCGGTACCTTTGTTCGTGATGTCAATGGAATAGTTAGTATTTCGGAAATAATCAAGTTCTGGAATTAAGGCTTGGTAGTACGCGACTTGATTTTCGTTTTCGGTGAGTACTAAAAGCATGTTTACTTCATGCGTTAAGTAATCCTCGGGTGCGACTTGGGGTAAGGGAGCATGGGTATAACCATAGGCACCTCTTACGGTGTCGTTGATTTCTGAGACCCAGTAATGTTTATCATCATAGAAAGCAAGCGCCTCATCAGCTTCTTGGGCTGCTTGAGAAAGGGCTGTTGTCTTTTCAATGGAGATAGGCTCACGGTAAATGATTTCGCCTTCTAGGCTAATTTGTTGGCCATTGAGACAGATAACACTTGTTATGCCGGTGGCTTTTTGAATGGCGTCAAGCTCGAATCCACCGCGGCCAGTAGCAATGATGGGAAGAACACCGTTTTTTCGGATTTGTGTCAGGGCATTTGTGATTTCTGGCGTAACGTGGGATTTTTCGTCAAGCAACGTGCCGTCCAAATCAAAAAAGGCTAAGGCTTTGTAGGGAAGATTTGTCATAATTACATTTTACCAAAAGGAGCTGAAAATGAACAGGAAAGAGCTGGTAAAGTGTGTTGTAATTTGCTATAATGAAGGGGTATGGCAACACGGAAAACAACGTCGCGAAAGGCGGCACAGAAATCAAAGACGCAAGCGCAACACGCCAATAGGCGGTTGGTTATTTTTTTGTTGAGTTTAGTCTTGCTCTTTTTTGCGGCGACGCGGCTGGGTGTGTTTGGTGTCACGCTTTATAATCTCATTCGGCTTGTGGTAGGCTCAACAGCCTATTTAGCAATGGCTTTGTACTTGGCCTATTGGCTTGTACCGATGCTTAAACGAGGTTTTTGGAGCGAGAATAGGCGCGTCATTCCAGGGGTATTGACGATTTATTTTGGAGTCTTGATGCTCATCCAAGGTCCGTTTGCACAGAAATTTGGCAATGATAATGCGCTCTGGAATGTGTTAGATGACATGGGGAAGTTCCATGTGACGAAATTTGCGGGGGCGGGCTTTATTGGTTGGTTTTTCTATATTCCTTTTAAGACGCTATTTTCACCGATAGGCGTGATCGTTGTCGGGGTCGTTGCCGTTGTAGCTGGCTTGTTCATTGCAACGCCGAGTCTTATTGGCTTGTTGCGTGAGAGGGCAAGCAAGGCAAATGATGCGCGTGCGGATCGGGCAGCTCAAAAGAAAGCAGCACGGGAGGCACTGGTGCAAGAAGCAGCTCCTGAGATGGAGCCTATTGAGACGTCAGAAAGTACTCAAATAGGAGGCTTTGACTCGCTTTTGCCAGAGGCGTCGCTTGCTATGGGGACTTCTGAGGAACCAGCTTGGAATTTTGATAATTATCAGCCTGAAGTTGAGGCATCTCATGGGATTGGACTCATCACAGATGAGGGAGCGGATTGGAATGATGTTTATCAGCCGGCTCCTGATTTTTCGGATGAGGAGCCTGAGGGATTTGATTCGGATGAGGTCACTGAACTAGCTGAAGAGGAGGTAGAGCCGCGCTGGCCAATGGATGATGATCTTGAAGAGGAGACTTATCCAGAAGAAGAGTTGGTAGAGGCTGAAGAGAGGGATGCTAGCCACTTAGAGGAGACAGTTGAGGGGCATTATCAGCTGCCATCGTCGCAGCTTTTAACGCCAATTCCCGCTGCAGACCAGTCTGAAGAGTACGCGCTGGTTGAAAAAAACTCGGGAGTGCTTGAAGAGGCGCTTGCGAGCTTTAAAATCTCGGCGAAAGTGGTAGCATCAACTGTGGGACCGTCAGTCACGAAATATGAGTTGCAGTTGGCGACAGGGACGCGGGTTAATCGGATTTTGAATTTGTCAGATGATTTGGCCTTGGCGCTTGCTGCGAAAGACGTACGTATTGAGGCGCCGATTCCTGGGAAGTCGCTTGTGGGGGTGGAAATCCCGAATAGTAAGATTGCGACAGTTGGTTTTCGCGATATGTGGGAACACGCAGCAACAGATCCTGAGAAGTTGTTAGAAGCACCGCTTGGGAAGGCTTTGGACGGTTCGGTGAGGGTCTTTGACTTGGCAAAGATGCCGCACTTACTTGTAGCGGGTGCGACAGGATCTGGTAAATCTGTGGCAGTGAATGGGATTATAACGTCTATCCTCATGAAAGCGCGTCCTGATCAAGTAAAATTCCTCATGGTGGATCCAAAAATGGTGGAGCTCTCTGTCTATAACGACATTCCGCATTTGTTGATTCCAGTGGTGACGAATCCACGCAAGGCAGCGCGAGCCTTGCAAAAGGTTGTTGACGAGATGGAGAGCCGCTATGAGCAGTTTGCACGCTATGGGGTGCGCAATATTGCGGGTTATAACGAAAAGATTGCGCGTGAGAATGCAGAGACGGAGGTTGAAACGCCTTTGATGCCGCTGATTGTGGTAATTGTGGATGAGCTGGCAGATCTAATGATGGTGGCTTCAAAAGAGGTGGAAGATGCGATTATTCGGATTGGGCAGAAGGCGCGTGCAGCAGGGATTCATATGATCTTGGCAACGCAGAGGCCTTCGGTAGATGTTATCTCAGGTTTGATTAAGGCAAATGTGCCGAGCCGTGTGGCTTTTGCGGTATCGTCAGGAACGGATTCGCGGACGATTTTAGACCAGAATGGGGCGGAGAAGCTTTTGGGACGTGGGGATATGCTGTTTAGCCCGATTGATGAGAATCATCCGGTGCGGCTGCAGGGCGCATTTATCAGTGACGAGGATGTTGAACATGTGGTCAGCTTTATCAAGGCTCAAGGAACGGCTGAGTATGATGAAGCCTTTGATCCGGGTGAAGCAGAAGGGGATGACAATCGGAGCGGCTATGCAGGTACTGCAGGTGGAGATTCGGGAGATCCATTGTTTGAACAAGCAAAGGCGCAGGTGATTACAACGCAGAAGGCGAGTACTGCGGCTTTACAACGCTCACTCAAAATCGGATTTAACCGCGCTACGGATTTAATGAATGAACTTGAAGCGGCAGGGGTTGTGGGGCCTGCGAAGGGGACGACGCCTCGGAAAGTCTTGATGAATCTCTCGGGTGATTTTTCTGGGGAAGACGAGTAATTGTCAAATTTGACAGGAAGTAAATGAATGACGTTATTTGATGATTTTGATAAAATCCTTGCCGATGATTTGCCACCAGTTTTGGCGATTTATGGCGAGAATGATGAGCTTGTTCGTGCGCTTAAAGACAAGCTTTTTGCAGCTGTCAAATTTGACAGCAGTAATTTGAGTCAGTCCTATTTTGATTTTGCAGAAACGGCAACCGATGCTGGAGCAGCTCTTGAGGAGCTGGAGAGCTTGCCCTTTTTTGATGAGCAGCATTTGGTCATTTTTGAGAATCTGTCAAATTTGACAGCACAGAAGAAATCTTCCTTTGACGAGAAGCAACTTGTACGCTTTGAGGCATATTTGGAAAATCCTGTTCCAAGCACGCAGCTAGTTATTATATTGCATCAAAAGTTAGATGCACGCCTTAAGCTTTCCAAAAAATTAAAGAAGATGGCGACGTGTATCGAAACTGCTGAGCTTAAGCCAGCAGAGCTTCAGGCGCTATTTGCGCATGAAAAGTTGGAACGTCAAGTCCTCGCACGTATCTTAGAAAAGGCAAATTATGGCTACGCTGCAGCGCAGCAAGCGATTTCTCTCTTAAAAGCTTATGCAGGAAATCGGGCAATTACGTTAGAAGATGTGGAAAAAGTTGTCCCCAAGTCTCTTTCAGATAAAATTTTTGATCTTTCTGAATTTGTTTTTACTGGAAATACGCAAAAAGCGCGTGAACTCGTACAGGATCTCACGACTCAAGGAGAAGATATCATCAAAATATTAGGCATCCTCACAAGTACTTTTCGACTTTATTTTCAGGTGAAACTCCTTTCAGAGAAAGGCCAGAGCGAATCTCAGATGACAGATTTCCTCAAAATTCATCCCTACCGCGTAAAATTAGCACGCGGGAGTGTTCGGAAACTTTCAAAACATTATCTTCAAAACGCACTTAAGCAGCTCATTGCACTTGATTTCGCCATTAAGACCTCCGCCGCAGATAAAGCGTATCTTTTTGATTTGGCAATCATTAAACTTTCCACAGGAATGTGAATAAAATGTGGATAATAAATATTAAAAAGTGCAAAAACTAATTTCTGACTTGAAATTTAAATTTTTTTGTGTTACACTAAAAGCCTACATCTAGCAATTGGATTGACAATCATAAGGAGAGAGGCGTCATGGCTAACTACAAGTACACCCCACGTGACATTTACGAGACAGATTTTGAGACGAAGATGCGAGGCTACGACAAAGATCAAGTGGATGAGATGCTTGATAATGTCATCGTGGACTATGAAACCTATGCCTCAGAGATTTTAAAACTCCAAGAGGAAAATGAATTCCTCAAAAACCGTGTTGCAGAACTAGAGCGTGGTGGAGGATCTAACGACCTGGATCAGACACAACGCTTAGATGCCTTTATTGCAAATAGTGGTACAACTTCCATGCTTTCTAATAACGCAACAGGCACTGCGCCACAGGTTAAAGAACCTTCCAATTACGAACTTATTAAGCGAATCAATCGGTTGGAACGTGCTGTCTTTGGCGCAGACAGTCAATACAACGCCAATAGCTAAAAACAGTTTTCGGCTGTTCGCACGGTTTAGGCCGTGAGGAAAGTCCAGGCTCGCCCATGCTGAGAAGTACTTGAAATAGTCGCATGGAGTGATTGTGGTCGCGGAAAAAATAACGCGGCGCAGGTAAGTCATACCTGACGGCAGGAAAATCGGCTAAAGCGCTTGCGCCATTGCTGAAAGTCCCTTGAAAGTGGCATAGAGACGAGTCTCGTGGGAAACGACGAGAGTGGAACGTGCTAAACCCCTCAAGCGAGCAACCCAAACTACGGTCGGGGCACTTACGAAGGCTGAAATGAAGGCACTTCGGAGATAAGAAGATGTTAATGCAAATGAAATTGAGCAGGGCAAACTCGTTTTGAGTTGCTACTCAATCAGGCACTTTAACTTCGTTAAAGTAAATAAATGCCTGATTTCGCTACTATCAAAGCGAAATGCATTTGCCTTAGCATCTTGTTATAGACAGATGAACAGACAGAAAAGGCAACTTTTCGGACATAACTTGGCTTATAGAAAACTGATGACACTGCCGGCGAAAGCCGGTTTTTATGAAAAATTAGAATGAAAATAGAAAATCTTACTTTTCAAGTCACCGCAGCTGCTGGGATTGAATCACTCACAGCACGTGAACTCCGTGACCTTAACTTCCAGAATGTTCGAATCGACGACCGTTCCAGAATTTTTTTTGATGGGAATTTCACTGACATGATGCGAGCCAATCTCTGGCTGCGCACGGCCGATCGCGTGAAAATCGTCATGGGTGAATTTCAGGCAAAAACCTTTGAGACACTTTTCGATCAAGTTTATACGTTGAATTGGGAGGATTTTATCCCTTTAGGCGCTAAGTTCCCCGTGGCTAAGGCCAAATCCGTGAAATCACAGCTCCACAATGAACCTTCTGTGCAGTCTATTACGAAAAAAGCGATTGTGAAAAAACTTCAAGAAGTCTATCATCGCCCAGAAAATCAGGCTTTGCAAGAGACGGGTCCTGAATACCGCATTGAAATAGCACTTAACAAAGATTTTGCAACCTTAACCATTGATACGACAGGCGATTCTCTCTTCAAACGCGGCTACCGTCAGGAACACGGTGGAGCGCCTTTGAAAGAAAATTTTGCGGCAGCGCTCGTTCTCATGACCAATTGGCTGGTGAATCCGACGCGTCCTTTTGTGGACATAACTTGTGGCTCTGGGACGATTGTGCTTGAAGCAGCTATGGCAGCACTTCATATGGCGCCAGGTCTTCATCGGCATTTTGCTTTTGAAAACTGGACGCAGAGTGATTTGCAACTGCTTTCAGAGCTGAAAATAGAGGCGCAAGGGCTCGCAAAACGAGATTTAAGTCTTGATATCACGGGCATTGATAATGACCCTCAAATGATTGCCATTTCACGACGTAATACGCTTGCACTTGGCCTTGAAAATGTGGTAAAATATAAAGAGATGCGCTTGCAGGATTTTACAAGCGCGCAACTCGATGGTGTGATTGTTTCAAATCCGCCTTATGGCGAGCGTTTGCTTGAGCAAGAAGAAGCACAAGCCCTTTATCAAGAGATGGGCGAGGCATTGCGGCCTCTAAAAACCTGGTCCAAGTACATCTTGACTAGTAACGAGAGCTTTGAAGCGCTCTATGGCGCAAAAGCCAACAAAAAACGTAAATTATATAATGGGACATTGAGAACCGACTATTATCAGTTCTTTGGAGAACGTCCCAAAAAAGATTAGGAGAAATGAACATGGCAGATGAAAATGAGGAACTCAAATCCCCCTCTAGTGTTGAGTCAAATGAGACCTTTGAAGAAAAAATTGCACGCATCCAAGCGATATTGGATGGGCAAAAAAATGAAGTCGCTGGACGCAAAGAAGGTGCTACACCAGAAGTAGCTCCAGAACTTACCGCAGAAGCGTTGGCTGCGAGAACACCAAGTGAAACGCCTGCAAGTAGTGCCCCAGAAAACGCAGAAGTTTCTGAAACCGAAGCTGATCCAGCTGTTGAGGCAAGTCCAGAAAGCTCAGAAGCAGTTTTTGATAGTGTCACACCTGCCGAAATAGCTCCTGTACCCTCAGAAGCTCCTCTAGCGGCCACAAATCCTCAAGAAGCACCAGAGACACCTACTGCCTCAAACGGGGTACCAGAAACTCCAGCTGACCAAAAATCAGCTGAAGCAGCTCCCGTACCTGCTAATTCAGAAAAAACCCCTGCACGCTCAGACAAGAAACAGCAAGAAATGGGGAGTACTGGACCCTCACGACCTAGTCGTATTGTGCCTGTTGTTTTAGCAATTATTGCATTGATTCTCATTGCAGCAGGTGTCTTTACATTACTGAATAATCATGGGGATACGATTAAAGCAACACCAGCAAGTAGCTCAAGTGTTACCTCTAGCGTTTCATCAAGTGAGGTCACACACTCCACGACCATCGTTTCAGCTAGTTCTGCCGCATCGTCTGCTAGTCTATCAGCACGTCAGAAATTGATTAACTCTGTTTCAAGCGATGTTGGCGCAGGCGTTGCGCTTGACCCCAACTACAATGGTTCTGGAAGCTGGCCGCTTGGCTGGAGCCCACAGGATGCTATCAGCGCATTGCAATCTGCAGGTATTAGTGTCGGCGCCAATCCAAAGTTCATCCCAGCGAATGCAACGGTTATGAATATCTACCAAGAAAATGGTACCTTTGTTGCCTCCGTCTTTCAAAACGGTAATATTCAGCCAAAATAATTTCCAAAAGCCCATTTAAGGAGCCACATGAGCGAAGAATCTTCTCAACCAAGTACATCAAGTGCGAACAACTCCGAAAGCCAAGTGCATCGCGAGGCGACACTTGATTTTGCGAACCTTTCTGATGACTTGACGATTGAAGAAGTTCAGGATGAGGCGGCAGCAGTGGAAACAGAGAATGTTCTCACAGAAAGTCCCCTTGATAAATATGTCCGCAAGCATCGTGAAGAGGTTGAAGAAGTGCGTGCAGGATTTGGGCAAGCAACGGATTTGGATGATCTTGTCAAAAAAGAGCGTGCAGTTATTGCAACGAATGGAGAGACTGAGACTTCAGAAACCTCTGAAAGTGCTGCACCATCTGCAACTTTTGATAAGATTGAAGCTGTTACGATTGAGGGAGAAAGTAGTTCTGAAAGTGAGAGCGCCTTACCAGAGGCAAACTCTGAAGAAAATGAGCCGTCTCTTTCAGTGGAAACACCTGATGAGGCTGTTGAAGGGGAAATCCTAGATGCAACTCCTGAAGAGGATTCTGGAAGTCCTTTCAGTGCAACACAGCACGTTGTTTTTCCGCTTCCACTGGCAGCTGAGAAGATTGACCTTCAAGATACTGAAAATACGGACTCTTTAGAGAGTGAAGAGATGCAGGCATCAGTCTCTGAAACATCTAGCGAGGTCCCTGTAGATGCTTCTAAAGATACCTCTGAATCAACTAGTTCTAGGTTTGATGCGATTGTGGCAGCGCCTGTAGAACAGACAGTTGTACTCCCAGGAGAGCCTTCACGAGATGAGAAAACAGAGGCTACTCCCGTTTTAGAAGAAATGGGGGATGAAACGCCAGAAGATGAGAAGGAAAAGCCTAGTTCAGGGCGTAAGTCGGTCATCATCTGGGTGAGCGTTGTGGCCGCTCTTGCACTCGTTGGAGGCGGTGTTGCCCTCTACCACGGAGAGCAACAGCATCAGGCTCAGACCAAGAAACTTGCGATGCAACAGTCGCAAGCTGCAAATAACTTTAAGCAAGATTATGCAGCGTTTTTCACGAATAGTAAACAAACGGCATTGAAAAATGATCACTTTGATAAATTGACCGCTCTGGGAGATGACTTAGACAAGCTCTCGCCGAACGACAAGTCCTACAAAACTTATCAAACGGATTATGAGAACTTGTCTTCAGACATTTCAGCGATAAAGACGGTCAATGCACTGTTTGAAGCACCGATTATTGTGGATGGCAAGATTGCTAGCAATCCAAAGCTTAAGGCAAACGTGAGCGTTCCTACGTTGAGCTCTAAAAATAGTAGTATTGATAAGCAGCTTCAAGAGGCGCTTGCGATTGCGAAAGCTCAGGAACTGAGTGCAAGTAGCTCCTCAGCTGCTGCAAGTAAGGCTGCCGCTGCCAGTAAAGCTGCTGCGGCTAACCCACAATCCAGTGCAACAGGATCAGGTACGTATTCACAAAACCCATATGGTGTCTCGCCAGATAACTCAAATGCGCGCGTCCAACCGCAGGCAGGCCTCAATCCAAACGATCCTGCATTTAGCTGGGCTCCGGGTGTCCTTGCGAATATTCTTGCTACGGCGCGCTCCCGTGGCTACATCTCAGGTAATGCTTATATCTTGCAGCCTGTAGCTATTCACACGACGAATGGAAACCTCTATGGGGCTGATGGTAAAATCGTAGGCACCACGACGCCAGAAGTTTGTGGCTACTACAATCTCTATCGTCCAGATGGGAGCTATATCATGACCATCAACTGTAAGACAGGCTATTACTTTGGTAATGGAAAAGGTGATCCGTTGGATTATTAAAAAGAGCTTTGTGCTCTTTTTTTGTTAAAATGAAGAGGGCGTGTCTAAAAACTGGTTTTCTTTTGAAGACCAACTCAGCGACACGTTTATTTACTCGGCGATTTCGCCGAGCGTTATCGCGTGGTTGGACGAAAAAGAAAGTTTTTAGAGGAAATCAATATGAAAACAGATATTGAAATAGCACGAGAAGCGGAGAGTAAAGCGGCTCCGATTGCTGATATTGCTGAGAAACTGGGCATTAAGCATAAGAACTTAACGCCTTACGGCTGGGACAAAGTAAAAGTTGCAACGAAGAACTTTGACGCTCAAAAAGTAGGGAAATTGGTACTTGTCACTGCGATGAGCCCGACACCCGCTGGCGAAGGGAAAACCACCGTATCCATAGGTCTCGCAGATGGCTTAAATGCAATCGGTGAAAAAGCGGTATTAGCGCTTCGTGAACCGTCCATGGGGCCTGTTTTTGGCATGAAGGGCGGTGCTGCGGGCGGGGGTTACGCGCAAGTCATCCCCATGGAAGACATCAATTTGCATTTTACGGGGGATTTCGCGGCGATTGCAGCGGCGAATAACCTCATTGCAGCTGTCTTGGATAATCATATCTATCAGGGCACGCTTGATATTGACCCTGAGCGAGTGCTGTGGAAGCGTGTCGTCGATACGAATGATCGGGTCTTGCGGGAGATTACGGTGGGACAAGGTGCGAAAGTCAATGGGGTTGAACGTCAGGATGGCTTTGATATTGTTGTCGCCTCTGAAATCATGGCAGTCTTTTGTCTTGCAACGGGTCTTGCGGATTTGAAAAAACGCTTGGGGCGTATCGTGGTGGCTTTTAATACAGTAGGAAAACCAGTCACAGTCACAGATTTGGGCTGTGTGGATGCAGCAGCGATTTTATTGAAAGTTGCGCTGAAGCCAAATTTGGTACAGACGCTAGAAGGTAATGCGGCTTTTGTGCATGGTGGACCCTTTGCAAATATTGCGCATGGTTGTAACTCGATTTTAGCCACTCAAGCAGCGTTGACATATGGCGATTGGGCGGTGACGGAAGCAGGATTTGGGGCAGATCTGGGCGCAGAGAAATTTATGGATATTGTATCGCCAGTACTCGGAAAATCGCCTGATGTTGTGGTCATTGTCGCGACCTGTCGAGCCTTAAAATTCCATGGAGGAGCTGAAAATTACAATGTAGAGGATGTAGCTGCTTTGGAAGCAGGATTTATCAATCTGCGTCGCCATATTCGCAATATGCAAAAGTTTGGTGCGCCAGTGGTGGTCGCGATAAATCGCTTTGGGACGGATACGGAAGCTGAAATTTCGCGACTGAAGGAGCTTGTGTCTGAGTGTGGCATTTCGGCGGAGGTCATTTCCAGCTTTGTGGAAGGCTCCAAGGGTGCTGTGAAACTGGCGGAGCTAGTGAAGACGGCAAGCCAAGAATCTGCTCAATTTGAATCGTTGCAAAATGAAAATCAAACGCTGGACAAGAAACTTTGGAAGTTGACGAAGTATTATGGGGGCGAGGCTTGGGAGTTGTCGGAAGAAGCACAGACAGACTTGGCAGAAATTGAGGCAAATGGCTGGCAGGATTTGCCCATTTGTGTGGCAAAGACCCCCGCAAGCTTTTCCGATGATGCAAAAGTTTTGGGGGCTCCTGAAGGCTGGACCTTGCACGTCAGGCGTTTAATTCCAAAATTAGGCGCAGGCTTTATCGTCGCTTTGACGGGGAAAGTCTTGACGATGCCTGGACTTCCAAAAGAGCCTGCGGCACTGCGCATGACGATCTCAGATGAGGGAGAGATTGAAGGACTCAGTTGATTCCTTCATTGTGTGACAAAAGCATGACAAAATAACAAGGAGACAACAATTTTGTTAAAGCTAGAAAATGCGAAAAAATAGAGAAAATAGTGTGTTATAATCCCCTTTGTGTTGTTCAAAAAAATTTCTCGCCCAGTCATTCTTACGATAGCTACTCTAGGAATCTCGTTATTAGTAGGTCCGACTGCTCAGGCCGCTTCCACTGATGTGCTTTCTCAAATGCAGCCCGTCAAACAAGCGATTAAGTCTCAGACGCCAAATGAAGGACTTGTAACGGGGAGTATTTCTCAGGTGGAGGCATACGCCTACCAACATAATGCGCACAAAGTAAAAGGTGCATCCCTTAAAGCTACTGGTGTCAAGATTGTTGCGGATGCGAAAAAGTATCTGGGTGTCCCCTATGTCTATGGGGGCGATAGTCCCGCGGGTTTTGATTGCTCAGGTTTAACAAGCTACGTCTATCACGAAGTGACAGGGATGTCTATTGGACGTTCCTCCTATGACCAAATCGCACAGGGGCGAGAAGTGCCCTTATCACAAGCAAAAGTAGGTGATGTTCTGGTCTTTGATGGAGGCGGTCATGTCGGCATCTATATTGGTCATCATCAGTTTATTCATGCGCCTTATCCTGGTACGCAGGTTTCTATCGAAAGTTTTGGGACGTATGCACCTGACTATGCGCTGGAGTTTGGAAAATAGGTAAGAAGATAGAAAGTTGACAAGTAGTCAGCTTTTTCTTATACTTAAGCTATGACTTACGATAAACTTTTAGAGCGCTTTTTGCGCTATGTGCGCGTGAATACGCGCTCGGACGAAGATTCTACGACGGTGCCTTCTACTGCAACGCAGGTGGCTTTTGCAAAGGACGTGATCATCCCAGAGCTTGAGGCCATTGGTGTCTCAGACGTGCATTATCTTGAGAGCAACGGCTACGTGATTGGCACGATTCCAGCGACGGAGGGCTATGAAAATATTCGCAAGATGGGCTTGATTAGCCACATGGACACGGCAGATTTCAACGCAGAAGGCATCAATCCGCAGATTTTGGAAAATTATGACGGAAAAAGCGTGATTGCGCTGGGGGATTCAGGCTTTACGCTTGATCCGAAGGATTTCCCCAATCTCAAAAACTACAAAGGGCAAACGCTGATCCACACGGACGGCACGACCTTGCTGGGTTCTGACGATAAATCGGGTGTGGCAGAAATCATCACCCTTGCGGATTACTTGATTAACATCGCGCCTGAAACGCCACACGGCGAGATTCGTCTGGGATTTGGCGTCGATGAGGAAATTGGCACGGGCGCGGACCGCTTTGATGTCGTAGATTTCAATGTTGACTTTGCTTATACCGTGGATGGCGGACCTTTGGGCGAGCTTGAGTACGAAACCTTTTCGGCGGCAGGTCTCAAGCTCCATGTGCAAGGACGTAACGTTCACCCAGGCACCGCAAAAGGCCAGATGGTCAATGCTTTGCAAGTGCTGATTGACTTTCACAATGTGTTGCCAGCGGGAGATCGGCCAGAACTCACCGAAGGACGTGAAGGCTTCTATCACTTGCTAAAACTCGACGGCACGGTCGAAGAAGCGGACAGCCAGTATATCATCCGCGACCATGACGATGCGAAATTTGCCGAAAAGAAGGCTTTGGTGGAGAAAATCGTGGCGGACTTGAATGCGCAATTTGACGCACCTCGCGTGAGCTTTGAAATGAAAGACCAGTACTACAACATGGCGCAGATTATCGAGAAGGACATGAGTATTATTGAACTCGCGAAGACAGCCATGACGAATCTGGGCATCACACCTGTGATTGAACCGGTACGTGGCGGGACAGATGGCTCAAAAATCAGCTTCATGGGGATTCCTACGCCGAATCTCTTTGCAGGCGGCGAGAATATGCACGGCCGCTATGAGTTTGTCAGCTTACAAGCCATGGAAAAAGCGGTGGATGTCTTGCGTGAGATGGTGAAGCTCAATCTAAAAACGGAAAGCTAACTTTCCGTTTTTTTGAATTCGTCGGCGAGCCAATGGACTTTGTGGTTGATGTAGAAGTATTCGATGAGCCACATGAGTGCAATACTGACAAAAAGCAGGCGGTAGGCGGTGAGGTCGGAGTGGGTGAGCATAACAAGGAGCAGCGCCAGAAGGAGACCTCCGATGCGGCCTGCAGCGATGGGGAATTCGCTTGCGATGATATATTCGCGTTGACTGAATCCGCCGCCAGCTCGGCTGGCGAGTTGGTAATTGACGGCGTTTGAGATGGCGTTGCCCCAGGACTGGATAATGCCAAAGACGATAAAAGCGATAATCAGCGATATGGGATTTGCAAAAAGGGCGAGGATGATGAACATACCAGCACTCGCACAAGCTGTCAGGAGGTAAACCCCGCGCGTATGCGCTTGCCGAAAGGCTCTCGCGAAAATGAGAGAAGAAATGACTGAAATAGCGGCCTGCAAAGAGCTAAAGCTCCCGATGATGTTTTCGTGGGTGAAGAGGAGGTATGCGAAGAGGATGAAAACGAGGGAGTTGACGGCGTTTTTGTAGCCTATCGAGAATTCGAGCATTTTGTTGGCTGCCCAGAATTTGTTGCCACGCAGGCGCAAAGCACCGAAAACGTTGAGATCTGGCTCACGCTTGAAGCCTGAGATGTTTTTGATGAGAAAAATTGCAGCTGCGAAGACGAGGATGGAGGCTGCAAAGAGGATATAGTAGCCTGTTAGACCTGTAAATTGGACAATGAGAAAGCCTGAAAGGGCAGGGATGACGATACCAAAGATGAAGCCCGCTGTCTGCTGGTAGCTGAAAAAGCGCGCCTGCATAGGCTCTTTCACGATGTCGCCTATGAGGAGGTTGAGCGAGAACCAGTAGAGACCTGATCCGAGCCCAGAGAAGAGGCCAAGCGGGACAACGAATGGTGCGATATGGGTGTGGAAGATTAGAATGAGGATGTAATAGAGGGCGGTGGCAGCGATGCCTGCGCGGAAGGTTTGGGCAATGGTAAAGCGCTTCAACAGGCGGGTGCTGCCGACGAAAGCAAGCAGAAGGACCAGGTAATTGAGGATATTTTGCCAGATGATGAGATTGATGGAATTGTCGGTGGAGCGCATCAGAAAAACGCTTAGAAAGGTGTTGGCAATGGCGTTCGCTGCGGAGAAGAGCATGGCAACCGTCAGAAGAATTTTAGATTTTGCGTCCATAGGGATATTTTACGACTTCTTTGGGGGTTTGTCAGGGATGAACGTGTTAAAATGAGTCTATGCGAATCGTAGCGGGAGAATTTGGCGGACGGACGCTTAAAACTTTGTCTGGACGTGATGTAACAAGGCCAACGACGGATAAGGTGCGGGGGGCTATTTTTAATATGCTGGGTGGTTTTTTTGAGGGGGGATGCGTGCTTGATCTTTATGCGGGGACGGGGGCTTTAGGGATTGAGGCAGTATCACGAGGCTGTGCGTGTGCCGTACTTGTGGATCAAAATCGTGCAGCACAGGCTGTGATTGCTGAGAATATCGCGATGACAAAGGTGCCTGAAAAGTTTGAACTTTTGAAAATGGTGGATAGACAAGCACTTGTAACCCTAATGGGAGAGAGCTATGAGCTTATTTTTTTAGACCCACCTTATGCGAGGGAGCGGCTTGTTGAGGTGCTTTGTGACTTGCAGGAAAAAACGCTCCTTGCACCAGGTGCTCGAGTGGTGTGTGAAAGTGCAAGGGAGGTTGAGCTGCCAGACAAAGTGGAGGGCTTAATAAAGTGGAAAGAAAAAGTTTATGGAATCACGCGGGTCGTGATTTATGAAAAGCAGCTGTGAGGCTGCTTTTATATGCTATAATAGCTCTATGAGTGAGAAAATCGGGTTGTTTGCGGGGTCGTTTGATCCGCTGCATTTGGGGCATGTGGATGTGATTCTGCGGGGGGCAGCGTTGTTTGATCGGTTGATTGTGCTGGTGGGAGGTGAAAATCCCCAGAAGTCGGCGCTTTTGTCTGTCGAGAAACGGCTGGAACTCGTGAGAGATACGTTTACAACTTCTAAAACTATTGAAGTACGTTTGTCGGACGGGACGTTGACGGCTGAACAGGCGAAAAAACTCGGTGCAACAGTACTTGTGCGCTCGGTGCGCGGTGTAAATGATGTTGCGGGTGAGGCGAGTCTGGATTTTTATAATCGAGAACTCGTGGGACTTGAGACAGTGGTGCTCTTTGCAAAGCCTGAGTATGCTTATGTGACGTCAACAGCAATACGTGAACTTTTGCGCTATGGGAAGTCTATCCGGGCGTATGTCCCTGAGGAGGTGGCTGATGCGCTCGAAAACTAAGCCATCGTCATGGGTACGACGCCATCTTGCGTCTCTTATTTCATTTGGGGTGGTACTTGTTGTCGTGCTGGGTCTTGCGTGGCCAATGCCTGGCTACTACATGGAGACGCCAGGGACGACGGAGTCGGTCTCTCAAATGGTAAAGGTTGCGGGGAGAACAGCGACTCAAGACGGAGATTTGTATCTTACGACGGTGAGTTTACAGAATCCCATCACGCCTGCTTTTTGGATCTACGCACAGTTTAACCACTTTGCAACGATTTACAGTGCGAAAGATCTGACGGGTGGGCTCAATAGCAGTCAGTACAATCTCGTCAATCAGTTTTATATGCAGACAGCTCAGAATACGGCGGTCTATCAGGCCTTTAAGCTCGCGAATAAGCCTTATAAGCTGGTCTATGATGGGGTTTATGTGTTGCAGATTGATCAAAACTCGACCTTTAACGGGAAGTTGCAGATTGCGGATACGGTGACGGGGGTTGATGGAAAGACCTTTGAGAGTTCGGCGGCTCTGATGCGCTATGTGCAGTCTCAAAAAATCGGTAGTCCTGTGACCATCGCGGTGACGCGGATGGATGGCTCGAAACATAACTTTTCGGGAAAAATCATCAAGCTCTCTAACGGAAAGCCTGGGATTGGCATCGGGCTGGTTGATCATACGGGGGTTACGACGACGCCCAAAGTCACAATCGACGCGGGGGCTATTGGGGGGCCGTCGGCTGGGATGATGTTTACGCTTGAGATTTATAGTCAACTGACGGGAAAAGATTTAACGCAGGGTAAGCGGATTGCGGGGACTGGGACAATCAATGAGGATGGGACGATTGGCCAAATTGGGGGCGAAGATAAGAAAGTCGCCACAGCCAGTAAAGAAGGAGCCGTTGTCTTTCTTGTACCGGACTCAGGCGGGAAAACGGCAGACGATAACAACTATATCGGGGCAAAAGAGGCAGCAAAAAAGCTCGGAACAAAGATGAAAATCGTGCCAGTCAAGACCTTGAAAGATGCGCTGACTTATCTTGAGACGGGGAAGGTGGTAGATTAGATGCTCTTTAGGAGCATTTTTTGTTGGGGTTGAAATTGGGGTGGATTTGGGCTAAAATGGGAATGTTATGAAGGATTTGACGCGTGGGAATATTTTTCGGGGCTTGCTTGCGTTCACGATTCCGCTGTTGTTGGGGAATTTTTTTCAGGTCTTGCTCAATACGATTGACACGCTCATCGTGGGGCAGACGCTGGGAAAAGATGCGCTCGCTTCGGTTGGGGCGACAGGGGCGATTAACTTTTTGATTGTAGGTTTTGCGCAAGGGATGACGGGGGGGTTGACAATCCTTACGGCGCAGCGTTTTGGGGCGAAGAATACGCTTGGGGTAAAGAAGTCTTTTGTGACGGGCCTGTATTTTACGATTGCGGTATCTGTGGTGCTATCTGTGGTGTCCGTTATATTTTTGAAGGATATTTTGCAGCTGATGCAGACGCCTCGAGTGGTGTTTGATGGGGCTTGGCGTTTTCTTGTCATCATGCTTGGGGGGATGCTTGCGCCGAACCTGTATGCCTATTTGTCGAACGCGATGCGCTCTTTAGGAAACTCTCGAACGCCGCTTTATGCGTTGATTGTGGCGGTTTTCTTGAATATTATTTTTGATTATGTGACGATTTTGGTATTTCACTGGGGGGTTGCGGGGTCGTCTGCGGCAACGGTGTTTGCACAGGCGTTGGCCGTGATATTTCTCATATTTTATATTCGGAAGAAGGTGCCGGCATTTCATCCAAAGCACTATATGTTGCGTTTTAACAGGAGGGAGTGGCTGGCGCACTCGAGGCTTGGGCTGCCGATGGGCTTTCAGTCGTCGATTATTGCGATTGGGTCGATTACGCTGCAGATTGCGCTTAATACCTTGGGGACGAATGCGGTGGCGACACAGGCTATCACGTCGAAAATTGATCAGCTGGCGATGCTTCCGATGATTTCAATGGGGCTTGCGATGGCGGCTTTTGGGGCGCAGAATTTTGGGGCAAAGCAATATGTGCGAATCAATCAGGGACTGTATCGGGCGCTTTTGTTGTCGGTAGGCTGGGCGATTTTCTTTGCGGTGTTGCTGAATGTGCTGAATTTTTATTTTACGACGGCTTTTATTGCGCGTTCGCAGGTCGCGGTGATTGATATGGCGCGGCATTATTATCTGGTGAATGGTGGTTTTTACTGGGTGCTTGCGATTTTGTTTGTAACGCGCTCAACGATTCAGGGATTGGGGAATGCGAAGATTCCGACGATTTGTGGTTTTATGGAGATGGTGATGCGTATTGTTGTGGCGGTGATTGGGGTGTCGTTGATGAATTATACGGTGGTCATTTGCGCAAGTCCTGCGGCTTGGATTGGCTCGACGTCGATTTTGATTCCGACGACGGTGCGGATGGTGCGGGACTATCGTCATAAAAAGGTGGGGAGTCTTTCTGAAGTGTAGGCTTTGTGGCGGAAAATGGAAAATCGCGTGTGCGATTTTTTTTAGGTTACCTCTAAAAGCCTGCTTTTTCATCGAACCACGCGACAGCGCTTGGCCAGGTGGCCAAGTAAATGAACGCGTCGCTGAGTTCGCCTTCAAAAGCAAAACGGTTTTTAGACACGCCCTTATTTTTTGGGAGATTTTTGTAACAAATGGAGTTTTTTTGCGAATAATAGAGTGAGAACTTTTTAAGGAGGCGAAAATGCGCAAAAAGATTGTAGTAGCGGTAGCTGTGGGGACGGTGATGGCAGGGGCTGGGCAAGTGGTGGGTCTACCAAATGTGGTGGCACAAGCGGCGGTCGTGACGTCAGCCTATACAGATGCCCAGGGGATGAGCTATACGATTGATACGACGAAGAAAACGGCCTTTGTGGCGAGTTATTCGGGTGCTGCTGGGGCGGATATTGTGATTCCAGATACGATTGTAGTGTCTGGTGTGACCTATAGTGTGACGGAGATTGGTGCGTCAGCGTTTTTGAATGCGGGGATTCATTCGGTCGTCATTGGGGCGAATGTGGTGAATATTGGAACGAGCGCTTTTCAGACGACGACGGCCGCGACGAACTATTATAAGAAAGCGCTGGTGTCTGTGGTATTGGGGCCGAATGTGGCAACGATTAAGACGGACGCATTTGCGGGGAACGCACTGACAGAGCTAGTGCTACCTGAGTCGGTCGTGACGATTGGGACGCGCGCATTTGCGAATAATTTATTGACGGCGCTGGAGATGCCTGCAAGTGTCACAACGGTGTCGGATAAGGCCTTTCAATCCAATGTATTGACGTCTGTCAAATTTGACAAGGCATCGAAAGCAACGATAGGCTCTATGGCCTTTTCGGGGAGCCCTGTGACGGATTTGACACTGGGTGAGGGTGTCGTATGGGCGTCTGATGCTTTGAATAAAGTGAGTGTACTCGCAAGTGCATTGGACGATATGCCTGCAACTGGTGTGCGACATGCCTTTGTCAAATCTGACGGCACGATTGTCAAGAGCTGGACGACTGGGATGACGCAGGATGCAGGGGAGGGTCAGGTAAATGGAGGTGCTGGGGGAGGTGGAAAGAGTGAGGCAGACGGAGCTGCAGTGGCTCAAGAAATAGCTGAGAATGGGACTTTAGAGAGTGGCGAGGGCGGCAAGGGGACTGAAGAGACTCTTTTAGAGCAGCAAGGGACTGAAAAGAGTGCTGGGGCTTCGGATGATTTGAGTGTTTTAGAGCAAAAAGAGTTAACTGATGAGGCGTTGAATGCGGATGTGACTGGAGCTAAAGCAGAACAGGAACCCAAGGAAGAGCCTCAAGTGCAGCAAGGGGCGGAAAAGAACGGAGATGGTGCTGCTTTGGGAGAAGATGCTGATGTTGCAGACCTTGTGGATGGTTTGTCAAATTTGACAACGGAGGAAAATCGGCCAGATGAGGCCTTGTCAGGATTGCCAAAGGAGCTGCCAACAGAAGAAGAGTTAAGTGAGGGGGCGCGTGAGCTTGAAATGAAGGATAACGAGAGTGTTGCAGATAGTGTGATTTCTGAGAATGCGGTAGATGAAGCACTTGGTGGTGAGACGAAAATTGAGGAAGAGAATGCGGCAAATGATACTGAGCAGGTGCTAGATGAAGATGCGGAGCTCTCGACAGGAGAGACTGCTGATGCAAAGGAAAGTATAGAAGATGCAGGTGTGGCGGGGACTGATGAATTGCCAAGCGTGGATGGAGACGTGCTAGATACGACTGCTGCGGCAATGAAGGATGGGGTAAATGAAGGAACGCTGCTTGCCGAAGAAGTAGCAGATGATGCGGTATATTCTCCTGGGAGAGAGGTGTCTAAACTCTCGGTAGCTGCAAAGAAGACAAAGATTCAAAATAGAGGAGCATCGGCTAACCTCCCACTGCAACTGGCGTTAGGAGATGCTGTCTCCTACAATGATTTGCCAGATACGGGAGATGCAGAAAATCAATGGGCTTATCTAAGTGGCATTGCTCTTATGTGTTTCTCATTTTCATTACTCTCGAAGCGAAAGAAAGTTCGTGAAAGCGCTTTATGATAATCTTATCTTAAACTGTCTGATAATTAAAAAATCCTAAGCCACCGTTAAGATTTGAGGAATATAATCCTTTCAATCCTAAAAGAAAGGCGGCACTCTCATGTTTGCTAAAATTATTGAACTCATTGTAACGGTTGTCTTGGTAACAATCGTCGGTATTCTGGCTCCGAAACGTCTGTCAAATTTGACAGCAACGCAAGAAGTCACGCATCCCAGCACGCGTGGGCAGGTGGACAAGGCTTGATGTCTTGTTCGAAGCCAATCTGCTAGGAAATAAGGCCATAGGAGGCAGGATATGAAAAAATTTCTCAAAAAATTCTGGGTAACGATTATTGTTGCAGCCATCACGTTAATTGGTGGTGGGGTGGGCGGTTATGCCCTTGCCAAATCTCAAACACCTACAAGACCAAGTCTCTCTGAAATGAGAAGCCGCTTTGGCGGGACTGGTCAGGGAATGCCAAGCTTTGGCACGAGTCAAAGCGGTGAGGCACCATCGACAGGTGCAACAACGGGTGGGACAACATCTAGTAGCACAGCGTCTAGTGCTACTGGCGCATAAGCCTTAAGGTTAGAAAGTGTGATTTTATGGATTTCATCAGACGCGCATGGCTTTTCACGAAAGCCAAATTATCTCGGACAATACTCTTGATTATCGCCTTTTCAGCGATTCTTGTCTTTGTTCTCTCAGGCCTCATCATCAACTCAGCGGCCAATAAATCCATCGCCAATGCTGAAAAGCAGGCAGGGGCAGTCGTGAGCCTCGGCGTAAATATGCAAAATGTCATCAAAAACGCCCAATCACAAACGACATCGTCATCTAGCACGACGACAAGCTCATCCTCTACGACCTCAACCCGCCCAACTTTCAACATTCCAAAGATTGCTGAAAGCACGGCGCAAGACATTGCTAGCAAATATGCAAGCTACATCAGTAGCTACAGTATGGTCTTGACCAACGTCTCGGCAGACGCGGGGACGGGGATCACCAAGGTTTCTGAAACGTCAACGTCAAGCAGCTCATCTAGCTCAAGTACGCGTGGCTTTGGTGGCGGAAACTTTGGAGGTGCTTCTCAAGGCGACTTTACCGTCACAGGTGTCAGCAATCTCTCAGCTTATTCAACTTTCACAGGGACCTATAAACTCTCAAGTGGCTCAGGCATCACGGATTCGACTGTTTGGAATGGGGTTGTTATCGAAAGCGAACTCGCCAAAGAGAATAATCTAAAAGTTGGCTCGACCTTTACTATCAAGACAACAGACGGCACGAAGTCTGAAACACTCACTGTAGTCGGCATTTTCACGACGCAGTCTAGCTCAACGTCAGACAACTCCATCGCCTACATGAACACGATGTACACGACGCTCAAGATGGCCAATATCTTAAACGACACGACCGGCCTCATCTCAGGTGCCTACTACAACATGTCAAACCCTGCCAATGCCTCTAGCTTTGTGACAAAGGCCAATAAAATCGTGAACAACTCAAGCTTCACGGTCTCTAAAGACGACACTGCTTATCAGACAGCGAAAACAACACTTGGTAACGTCGCAGGCTTTGCGAAAAATATCGTGATTCTCGTGGCAATTGCAGGAGCCATTATCCTGGCCCTCATCGTCATGCTCATGATTCGCGAGCGTCGCTATGAAATCGGTGTTCTTATGAGTTTGGGAGAGCAAAAAATCAAAATCGTGGGGCAGTTCTTTGCAGAACTCTTCATCGTGATGATTGTCTCCGTCGTCATTGCAACGGCGGCGGGTAATGTTGTGGGCAATCTTGTCGGTCAACAAGTCTTGAAACAAGAGACAACAAGCGCCCAGACGTCATCAGGCTTCCCTAGCCAAAATGGAGGCACCACAACGCGCCCTTCTGGGACACCAACAGGTGGCTTTGGCGGTGCGGCACGCGCCTTTGGTATTGGACGTTCTTCTGCAGAGACGCAGGCGCTTAAGAAGCTAAACATCCAAATGTCACCGACGCAGATTTTAGCGCTTGTGGGCATTGCAATTCTCATTGCGCTGATTGCGGTTGGCCTTGCCTCGATTGGCATTCTCCGGCTCAATCCTAAAGAAGTCCTGACAAATTAAGAAAGAGGCGACTTATGACATTAAAAATTGAAAACCTAACCTATACTTACGGCCTTGCTGAGGATTATCTCTTCCGTGAGGTCAATGAGGAATTTAACCCAGGCACGATGTACGCAATCTTGGGGCAGTCAGGCTCTGGCAAAACGACCTTCTTGTCAATTCTTGCAGGCCTTGACACCCCAAAAGGCGGCAAAATCCTCTTGGATGACAAAGAAATCAAGCGGTCAAATTTGACGAAGTACCGCCAACAGTCCGTCTCCACAGTTTTTCAGGCCTATAACCTTTTGAGTTATATGACAGCCTTCCAAAACGTGGAAACAGCAGTCCGCATCAGCTCTGTCAAATTTGACGACGAGAAAAAAGCCATTACAGAAGCCTTGGAAAAGGTCGGCCTCACCGAAGATTTGATACACAAACCTGTTTCGAGACTCTCTGGCGGGCAGCAGCAACGTGTTGCTATCGCGCGAGCCTTAGTGACGGGACATGATGTCATTTTGGCCGATGAGCCAACAGGCAATCTCGATGAAGAGACGACCCACGACATCGTGGCGCTCTTCAAGCGTATTGCCCATGAGGAAAATAAAATCGTGATTCTCATCACACATGAGACGGAAGTGGCGAGTGCTTCCGACGTTGTTTATGAGCTCAAACACCGCGAATTCAAAAAAATTGCCTAAGGCAAATAAGGCCTCTTTCAGGGGCCTTTTTTACACCTCCCGCGCAACGAAACGTCCGATTATTTATGGTAAAATAGACTTATGGTACTCAACAAAGAAATTCTGGCCACCCGCTTTGCACCTGACGAGTTTGACGCACTCAAGCGCGAACTTGTCAAATATGAAGCTGCCCTTCATCTCGTGTTAACGAACCTGTCAAATTTGACAGACTACTACAAGGCCTACACACCTGCCAATCCGATTGAACATATCAAATCCCGCCTCAAGCAGCCCGAGTCCATCGCAGGAAAGCTCAAGAAAAAAGCCCTTCCCATCACAGCTGAGGCTGCCGTTGCAAATCTCAAAGACATTGCAGGCATCCGCATCATCTGTGGCTATGCCAAAGATATCTTTGATATCGCCGAGGTTCTGCGCCAGCAAGATGCCTTCCGTGTACTATCTGAAAAAGATTACCTGACAGAGGCGAAGCCTTCTGGCTATCGTAGCTATCACATGATTCTCGAAGTCAAGCTGGGCGGCCTCTTTGGCAATGAAACCGTCCCTGTTGAAGTCCAGCTCCGTACCAGCGCCCAGGATTTCTGGGCAACCTTAGAGCACAAAGTTCGCTACAAATATGGCGGTGACATGCCTCTCCACCTCTCAAATGAGCTCCAGACCTGCGCTGAGCAGATTCATGCACTGGATGAGCGGATGTATCTTATCCATGAGCTTGTGGATCTCATCAATGAAGATGAGGCGAGCGACGCCTATGAGAGCAGCACGGAAAGTGAGAAATTAGCTGCAGCGACTGAAAAGATTCTTGCAGAAGATAACCAAGAACTTTTGTCAGCGAGCACCACCACGATTCTTGCAGCCACTCCAGCACAAGTGATAGATGACGAAGCAACACCCGCACAGCCCTCAGAACAAACGATAATGCCCGCACAAGTGCTAGAAGCAGAAGCAACGCCTGAATCGCCTGAAAAGCTCCCTGATACAGCACCCGCTCATGACGACTTCCCTGAGTTAAGTAACATCAAGCCTGACGAGCACACAACACCCCAAGAAACCGTACAGGATGAGCCCCTCTATCCAGTCTATCCCGTTGAAACGATGGACTATGCCCTTGACCTCGATCTACCGGATGATATGCTGGTGCCCATTCAACAGGCACAAGCTGAAGCACCACAAGCCCCAGCTGCTCAAGAGCCTCTAAGTCATCCAGCCATTTTCACAACAGGTCCTGAAATCTCAGTCCTCAACGCCACTCCTGCTACACCTCGTCCGATTGTTGCAGAAAGCGTGGATTTAGAAGAGCAAAGCCCAGATGTCTCCGCACCTATTGCGAGTGACAGTCCAACTTCAGAGGCAGCGCTAAACGAGCCCCTTGAAGAAGCCCCGCAAACTGCCCCAGTCCCTGAGCCTTCCTTAGAAACTCCAGAAGCAGAAACGCTAAGTCCGCTTGTGTCATCACTTCCAGAAGAAGCTACAGCAACCGGTACGCCTCAAACTCCGCCAGTCCTCTTTCAGACTGAGACGACAGCCGCAGCTCCTACACCTATGGGACTCCCAGCAGGCACTGTGACCCGTCACATGGCGATGACAGGACACGTGCCAACAAGCAGTGCCGTTGCAACCCCTACTCCAACTGCGAATTCATCCGAAGAAAAGCCAGTCATACATCGGAGCAAAATCTTATGAGAAACTTTGAAAAATCCCACAAACTTGACCATGTCGCCTACGACATACGCGGCCCCGTCCTCGATGAGGCCAACCGCATGCGTGAAAATGGCGAAAAAATCCTTCGATTAAACACGGGCAACCCCGCAGAATTTGGCTTTCTAGCGCCCGATGAGGTTATCCATGATCTCGTGCGCAATGCCGTAGAATCTGAGGGCTATAGCGACTCCAAAGGCATTTTCTCCGCCCGCAAAGCCATCATGCAATATTGTCAGCTAAAAGGCTTCCCAAACGTTGGTATTGACGATATTTATACGGGAAATGGGGTCTCTGAGCTCATTGTCATGGCAATGCAAGGTCTTTTGGACACGGGAGATGAAGTGCTTATTCCCATGCCAGACTACCCCCTCTGGACGGCTGCGGTCTCCCTCGCAGGAGGGCATGCGGTTCACTATATCTGTGATGAAAAAGCTGATTGGTACCCTGATATGGCTGATATCAAATCCAAAATCACAGAAAATACCAAAGCCATCGTCCTCATCAACCCAAACAACCCCACAGGAGCCCTTTACAACAAAGATCTCCTCTTAGAAATTGTTGAAGTCGCTAGGCAAAACGAGCTCATCATCTTTTCAGATGAGATCTATGATCGCCTTGTCATGGACGGCGAGGTTCATACCCCGATTGCGACACTAGCGCCTGATCTTTTTGTCGTCACGATGAATGGCCTCTCAAAATCCCACCGTATTGCGGGCTTTCGTGTTGGCTGGATGGTTCTCTCAGGCGATAAATCCCACGAAAAAGGCTACATTGAAGGTCTCGATATGCTAGCTTCTATGCGCCTTTGTTCCAACGTCCTTGCTCAAAGCGTTGTGCAGACTGCCCTTGGCGGGACGCAGTCTGTCGATAAGCTCTTGCTACCAGGCGGTCGTATCTACGAGCAGCGCGAGGTGATTATGAAAGCTATCAATGACATTCCAGGTGTCAGCGCTGTTAGACCCCACGCTGCTTTCTATATCTTCCCAAAGATTGATCGCAACATGTACGACTTTGACGATGACGAGCAGCTTGTCCTAGACTTTTTGAAACAAGAAAAAATACTTCTCGTGCATGGGCGTGGCTTTAACTGGCCAGAGCCAGACCATTTCCGAATCGTCTATCTCCCACGTGTTGATGAACTCGAAGACATCGGCGAAAAAATGGCGCGCTTTTTAGCACAATACCGAAAATAAAATTGGAAGTAGGGAAAATAAAGAAACCATGCCAAAAATCATCTATATCGCTGATGCTGAAAGCAACGCTTTCAGGTTATGAATGAGGCTTGTGCAGCAAGTCACTATCGTGTCATCGCGATAGAGAAAGGAAAATAAAGAGAATATGCCTAAAATCATCTATATCGCTGATGCTGAAAGCAACGCTTTCAGGTTGTGAATGAGGCTTGTGCAGCAAGTCACTATCGTGTCATCGCGATAGAGAAAGGGAAATAAAGAGAATATGTCAAAAATTATCTATATCGCTGATGACACCACAGAGATTCGTGTGGCGGTCAAGGCCTTTCTGGAAAAAGAGGGCTATCTCGTCACGGACTTTGAGACGGGTGACGCTCTCTATGAAACCTTTCAGGCAGCCCCTTCCGATTTTGTTATTTTAGATGTGATGATGCCTGGATCCAATGGCTTTGTCATCTTAAAAAAAATCCGGAAAAACTCGACGGTCCCCGTCATCATGCTCACGGCGCGAGACAGCGACCTAGACTACGCCACAGGACTCGATCTTGGAAGTGATGATTATTTCACAAAACCTTTTAGTCCGATGGAGCTTGTCATGCGCGTGAAAGCTATCTTTAGGAGGCAAGATTATGAGCGAGAAAAAAACGACAGTGAATCCGCTGAATAAGTCCCTCTCTTCTTTTCGGGAATTTTCTATTACCACACGGCTCCTCCTTGTGAATATTTCGATTGTCCTGGTAGCTTTTGTGGGCGTTCTCGTGGTGTTTAACGTCTTGATGTCAAGCTACATCACGTCTTCTGCAACAAAGCAAATCTCAACTGTCGCACATTTTCCCGAAAGCTCAGCCCGCTCAAGTAGCAGCTCATCAAGCCTCCCCAATCTTGAAAATGCGCCTGTCGGTAGGTTTAATACCCGCTCCATGGTTTTTAAAGCCACAAGTACCTATACAATCGAAAATGCAGGTGATTTGCAGCCTTTTGATTTACAAACGGCCAAAACGATACTTACAGGCCTCAAAGAAGATGGGACAAGTCTTTCTGGCCTGAAAAGTTACCGTTTGGAGACAGGAGAGTCAACCTTTTATATCCAAACCGTCGCCGACGACGGGAGTTACCTAATCTACTATACAGATATTTCAGGGATTGTGAACTTCTCCGATAAGGTCAACGCTTATCTTGTCTGGATTACGCTTGCGGTCTTGATTTTTACAAGTCTGTCCATTCTCTTGACCACAAGGCGAATCACGCAACCTTTAGGACGACTTGCGGGCTTTGCCCGGCGTATCGGAAAAGGAGATTTTACCCGAGACGATAGGGATTATCACGGGAGAGAACTCAAGGTCTTAGCGTCCAACCTCAACGATGCGGCAACGCAGCTGAGCGAGAAAGATACGACACAAAAAACCTTCTTCCAAAATGCTAGCCATGAGCTAAGAACACCGCTTATGACGATCAAGTCTTATGCAGAAGGCATTTCCTATGATGTCATGGCGCCAAAAGACGCTGCCACAACTATCTTGAAGGAAACGGATAACATGACCGAGCTCGTGGAGGACTTGCTGACGACCTCACGTCTTGATAGTCTAGGCACGACCGATGGCGAGGAACTTTTGCGGCAAGATTTGCGCGAGCTAGTCAAAGACGTTGCTGCTGAACAAACGCCATTGGCTGAAAAACAAGGCTTAGAGCTCTCATGCGAATTCCCTAAAAAAGCTGTTCTGCGGGAAATCAACTACAAAGCGATGCGACGAGCAGTTGCTAATCTTGTGAGCAATGCCATCCGTTACGCGAAAAGCCGTGTGACACTTGCGGTAAGTCCTGAGGGCGTGATTTCTGTGCGCAATGATGGGCCTGCCATTACCCCAGAAGACCTCCCTCACATCTTTGAGCGCTTTTACAAGGGAAAAGGTGGGGTGCACGGGATTGGCCTTGCGATTGTCAAAGCCATCGCCCAGCAGCACCATGGGGAGCTCTCAGTCACATCAGACGAGACAGAAACGACCTTTAAGATTGACATGTCTCAAAAAATCTGATATAATAACTCCCGTGCTTTACGCATAATAAAAATGCACTCCGCTGCAGCAATACCAATCAGACTGTATGATGTGCAAGAAGGAAAAACAAATGACACAAGCATTAATTGATGAAATTAACGCCTCTCAACTCCGTACGGATATTCCAGACTTTCGTCCTGGGGATACAGTAAAAGTACACGCCAAAGTCGTCGAAGGCACGCGTGAGCGTATCCAGATTTTCGAGGGCGTCGTGATTGCCCGTCAGGGGACTGGTATCTCTGAAACTTATACCGTACGTAAGATTTCAAGCGGTGTCGGGGTGGAGCGTATCTTCCCACTTCACACGCCACGTGTTGAGAAAATCGAAGTGACGCGTCACGGTCGTGTGCGTCGTGCAAAGCTCTACTACCTGCGTACCTTGCAAGGCAAGGCAGCTCGTATTCAAGAGAAAGCAAGAAGCTAAGAAATGCGCCAGTTTGGCGCTTTTTTGTACTTTTTTGATATACTGAAAGCATGCAAAAAAACGAGATTTTTGAAGCTGATGTGCTGGATTTGACGCATGAGGGTCTGGGTGTTGTCAGGGTCTCAGGCTTTCCTGTTTTTGTCGAAAATGCGCTTCCTGGCGAGACGATTCGTGGGAAGATTGTCAAAGTAGGGAAACAATTTGCCTTTGGGAGAGTCGAAGAGCTCTTGGTGACTTCGCCGCATCGCTTGCTTGATGTCAAGCGAGATTATTTGCGGACGGGAATTGCGGATTTAGCGCATCTGGACTATGCCGCACAGCTCGCGTTTAAGCGGCAGCAGGTGGTGGTTGCGTTATCTAAAAATGCAGGGCTTAGTGATTTCCCGGTTGAAGCGGTGATTGGGGCACAAGAGCCTCTGCACTATCGCAATAAAGCGCAGATTCCAGTGAGGGAGATTGCGGGGGAGATTCAGACGGGTTTTTTCCGTAAAAATTCACATGAGTTGATAGCGATTGAGGACTTTTATATTCAAGAGCCTACATTAGATCGACTTATCTTGCGCGTACGAGATTTAGCGCGTGAGATGGGGCTTTCTGCCTATGACGAAACAAGCAAAAAAGGACTTTTACGCAATCTTGTTTTGCGACGCGGGGCGCACACGGGGGAGATCATGCTCGTCTTTGTCGCTACGGCGTTTGATGCGCGTTTGAGGGAGTTAGCAGACACGTTGCACAAAGAAGAGCCAAAACTTGTGTCAATACTCGTGAGTCGCAATACGACTTCTGGCAATGCCATTTTGGGGGCGGATTTTGAGGTGCTTTACGGGCGCGATACGATTCGGGACACGATGCTAGGAAAAAGCTTTGATATCTCGGCAGCAGCCTTTTATCAGGTAAATACAAGTCAAGCAGAACGTCTCTATCAGGCGGCCTATGACTTTGCTGAACTCAAAGCGTCTGATGTGATAGTAGATGCCTATGCGGGGATTGGGACGATTGGGCTGTGTGCGAGTGATCAGGTGGCTGAGATTTACGGGATGGAGGTGGTCCCTGAGGCGGTAGTTGATGCGCAGCACAATGCAGTACTTAACGGCGTCGCTGAAAAAGCACACTATGAAGTCGGTAAAGCAGAAGAAGTCATGCCCAAGTGGCTTTCTCGTGGGGTAAGAGCAGATGTCATCTTTGTGGATCCACCTAGAAAAGGGCTTGAGGCGAGTTTTATTGAGACGGCAGCAAGCATGGGGGCAAGGCAGATTGTCTATATTTCCTGTAATCCTGCGACCTTTGCACGAGATGTAAAGCTGCTGAGTGAGCAAGGATATGCGCTAGAGAGTGTGCAGCCTGTGGATCTCTTTCCACAGACGCATCATATTGAGTTGGTAGGAGATTTTCATGCACGAGCATCACTATGAAAATGAGAGTAGAGACTACTACGACCACATTGCGACGCATTTTGAGAAAACCTTTGATGGCTTTTTGTCGTCCTTTTTCAAGCGCTACATTGTGCGGCACCTAAAGCTTCAGCCTGGAGAGCGTGTGCTGGATGTGGGGTGCGCCAATGGTGTCTTGCTTGAGCTGTTGCAGGAAAATACAGAAATTGATGCACATGGCTTGGATATTTCGTCAGAGATGATTCGGGTAGCAAAAGCGAGAGCTCCTCAGATGGACTTTATTTGTGGACGCGCGGAGGACTTGCCATTTACGGATAAGTCTATGGATGTTGTGATTTGTAGTGCGAGTTTTCATCATTTTCCGCATCCGGATAGCTTTTTAGAAGAAGCAATGCGGGTGCTTGTACCTGGCGGGCGCCTTGTGGTCGCAGAGATTCATATTCCGTTTGTGACGCGACTTTATAATTGGCGGCTTGCACGTTTTTCCCACGAGGGGGATGTGAAGGTGTATCGGCCAAAGGAGCTTCAGGACCTGTTTTTAAGGGCAGGTTTTTTCGTCGATAAAAGGAAAATGCACCTGCAAATCCAATACTGGGAGCTTAAGAAGGCGCTTAGAAAGTGATATAATAAGTTTATGCAAAAACCGAGTAAGCCAGATGAGACGCCGCGTGTGCGTTTTCGGGCGAGTTATTTTTACAAATGGATGTTAAACAATAAGGTCGTGACGGCGCTTGCAGTGCTGCTTCTCGTTCTTTTGAATATCCTGTTGGTGCGAACCTTGAGTTTTGTCTTTGTACCAGTGGGGACTTTCTTGTCAACGATTGCGATTCCGGTCGTGTTGGCGGCGGTTTTTTACTATTTGCTAAATCCCTTGGTTAATGTTTTAGAAAAACGGCATGTGCCACGGGTTGTGACGATTGCGTTGATTTTCTTGATTTTAGCGGCATTGATTGTCTGGGGACTCGCGGTGGTGATTCCTGGGATGGTTGATGGCATCACAGTTTTCTCGAAACATGTGCCGCATTATGTGGACAATATGCGCGCTGAGGTGAGTGCCATTTTTGCGGATCCGCGCTTTGAGCAGTTTCGGCCGCAGTTTAATAAGATTTCAACTTCTGTCGGGAATTCGTTGATTGATTGGTCGAAAAACGCGTCGGCGAACTTTGTGACATCACTCACGGGCTTGTTGACAAAGACCGCGGAAATTGTCATTTCGATTATTATTTTTCCGTTTGTCTTGTTTTATCTCTTGCGTGACGGGAAATCTGTGCGAGGCTATTTGGTGGGCTTTTTACCAAACCGCTGGCGGGAAAATACAGCAAGCGTGCTTACAGAAATCAATCAGCAGCTGCAAAATTATGTGCTAGGGCAGGTTGCGATTGCTGCAGCTGTATTTGTGATGCTCATCATCATGCTACCGATTGTGGGACTGCGTTTGGCTTTTTTGGTGGCGCTTGTTTCTGGGATTTTGAATTTGATTCCCTTTCTAGGTTTTTACTTGGCACTTGTGCCTGCCTTAATCCTGGCTCTGGCAACGGGTGGGCCTTTGATGCTCATCAAGGTGCTTGTCGTTTTTATCATTGAAGAGCAAGTGGTAAGTCGCTTGATTCAGCCCTTGGTTCTGGGTGCACAGATGAAGATTCATCCGATTACAATTATTTTCATTTTGCTTACGTCAGGGAAGCTCTTTGGGGTGTGGGGCGTGCTTCTGGGGATTCCCGTCTATGCGGCGGCAAAGGTGATTGTGAGCCATATCTATAGCTGGTATCGCGAGGTTTCCGAGATGTATGAGACGGGGAATGTGGATGTGGTGGATGGTTTGGTTGAAGAAAGCTCTGAAAGTGGTGTCTTGTCAGAAGATTCAGAGGTGGAATCGTCGTCTGTCAAATCGGATATGAATTCTGAGGCTTGACGGGGGAAAAATGACATTTGACAAGGAGCTATCGGCTGTCAAATTTGACAGAAGGTTGATTTTAAGCGAAAATCCTTGGCTGTCAGATTTGACAGAGCTTGAAGAGACACCTTCGACGCAGATTCTGGCGAAAGAGGCAAACAGCTCGGGACATTTATTTGTGACGACGCGGCAAACAGCGACCTATGGGAGATTTGGACGTCCTTATTATGCGACGCCTGCGGGTGGGCTATACATGAGTGTCAGTTTGAAGCCTGATTTTACGGATCTCACGCAATATACCCTACTTGCAGCAGCGGCAGTGGTGCGGGCGATTGAGATATTGACGGATAAAAAGCCCACCATCAAGTGGGTCAACGATATTTATTTGGCGGATAAGAAAATCGTAGGCATTCTCACGGAGGCACAAGCAGGACCCGAAGGTGTGACGCGCGTGGTTCTTGGGATGGGAATAAATTTTGCGATTTCAGATTTCCCGTCAAATTTGACAGAACGTGCGACGTCGTTATTTTTTGATGAAAATCCGACGATAAGTCCTTCAGAGCTCATTTGCGCCATTTGGCGAGAATTTGACAGTCTCAAAACGAAAGACTACATGGCGATTTACAAGGCGCACAGCTTCATCCTTGGCAGACGCGTGCGCTTTGAGCAGTCTGGGAAAAGCTTTGAGGGTCTCGCGTCAGATTTGACGGCAAAAGGTGAGCTCATTGTGACGCTTGACGACGGGAGCTCACGCACACTCAACTCTGGTGAGATCTCACTAAGCGACTGGGAAGGCAAATAAAAAAGCTGTCAAATTTGACAGCCGCGTGAACTAAAAACGGGTCAAATCCACCCGTTTTCTTTTGCGATTTTTTCAGTCTGATAGGCTCCCATGATGTTTCGGATGAGCAAAAAGCCGAAAATCACGATGAACAAAAAACTTCCCGAAAATAAGGACCAAGCGAATATCTGCGCTTCGAAAAGCGCCATGACCATCCGTGTCCAAAAGATTGGTTTTATCATAGAAACATTATAGCACAGCCCGCCAAAAATTGTCTCAAACAAATCCTAGCGCGTCAAATCCACTCGTCGTGCCAGCTGAAAAATCACAACACTTCCCACAAGCATCACTGCGAGTTCTCCCACAAAAATTTCTGCTGCTATCAACCAAAATGGCAAGTGAGCCACAATCGCAAGCTCTGCCCCAATGATAGCTCCCACCATCACTGCCGTAAAGAGACTCATCCCCAAAAATCCCCAATTTGTCACGTTAGCTACGCGCTGATTCATCAAACGTTTGAACAACCATACCCCCAAAAGCAAGGTAACAAGCGTCTGGAGCGTCCCAACCGTCATGTCCAGAGCAATATTGCTCGACGTAAAGATATTCGAGATGAGGCACCCCAGCGTCACCGCCCAGATATAGCGCCGATTGTAAAAAGGCAGGAAATTCAATACTTCTGAGAGCCGAAACTGTATCGGCCCATAGCTAATCGCATTCAACGGAGGTACTGCAGTCAAAATCACATACAAAGCAGCCACCACCGCAACTAGCGTCACATCCCGCACCGTCATTTTAGTCATTTTATCTCCTTTATTCACGATGTATTGCTGTGTGCTTCGTATGACATGACGAGCCATTTTCCGCTACCGGTATGACTGCACCCCAATACATCTGAACTATATTATGCTTCGCGCAAAGGCCTAAGTCGCGAAGGGCTCCGTACATACGAAGCACCTCATTATATCAAAAAATATTTCAAACGGTAACCATCGCCTATCCGCTTACACTCACTTTTTTGCTATAATAGACGTCATGGCTATCGAAAATTACAAACCAGACGCCTATTTGGAGGCCGTTTATCAGCTGGATGTGAAAAGTCTTGAGAAGCGTGGGATAGAGCTGGTGCTTGTAGATTTAGATAACACGTTGATTGCCTGGAACAACCCAGATGGGACGCCCGAGATGCACGACTGGCTGCAACAACTTGAAAAAGCTGGCATTCAAGTCTGTGTCCTCTCCAATAACCATTACAAGCGCGTGAAGCGCGCAGTGGCACCTTTTGGGATAGATTTTATCAATGACGCCATGAAACCTTTTACGAAAGGTATCAAAAAGGCCTTTGCGCGTTATGCTGTGAAGCCGGAAAACACCCTCCTTGTGGGGGATCAGCGAATGACGGATATTCGCGCGGCGCATCGTGCTGGGATTCGTTCGGTTCTCGTAAAGCCACTTTTAGAGTCGGATCACTGGCCGACAAAGTTCAACCGAGCCCGCGAGCATTTTAAAGTACGCGCGCTTGAGAAAAAGTACGGGAAAGCCATCTACCAAGATAAACTATGACTGAAACACTTTATTGTATCGGCTGTGGTGCAAAGATTCAAACAGAAGAAGCTGACGCAATCGGCTATCTGCCAGCCTCTGCACTCGAAAAACACGAGACCGGTGATGATTTATATTGTCAGCGTTGCTTTCGGTTGCGCCATTACAATGAAATTGCCCCTGTCAACTTGACAGATGCGGATTTTTTGAGACTTTTAGAAGATGTGGGGCAAAAAAAGGCCTTGATTGTCAATGTGATTGACATCTTTGACTTCAATGGCTCAATGATTCCGCAGCTTCACAAGCTGGTTGGCAAAAATCCAGTTCTACTCGTCGCAAATAAGCGAGATATTCTTCCCAAGTCACTCAAAACGCTCAAACTCAAAAACTGGCTACGTGCGCGTGCGGGTGAAGCAGGACTTGAGCCAGAAGACATCATGGTCGTCTCAAGCTTTAATCCTTTTGACATTCAAGCGCTTATGATGCGCATAGATCAGCTGCGTCAGGGACGTGATGTCTATGTGGTGGGGGTGACGAACGTCGGGAAATCAACCCTCATCAACGCCATCATCAAGCAAGCAAGCGGCAATGCGGAGACCATCACGACGAGCCGCTTTCCAGGGACGACATTGGATAAAATCGAGATTCCGCTGGATGAGAAGAGCTTTTTGGTCGATACACCAGGAATCATTCATCGCGGACAAATGGCGCACTATCTGGCGCCAGAGGACTTAAAATTGGTAAGTCCTAAAAAAGAAATTAAGCCCATCACTTTTCAACTCAATCCTGAACAGACACTTTTTCTGGGGGGCTTGGCACGCTTTGACTTTGTGGATGGACCAAGACAAGGGATGACCTGCTATTTTGAAAACGAGTTAGTGATTCATCGGACAAAACTTATAGGCGCAGATGACTTTTGGCAGCGTCACCGAGGGGAGTTGTTGCAACCAATCGTAGCGCAGGATCTTATCCCTAAGCGCTTTACAATAAATGAAAAATCTGACATTGTCTTTTCAGGGCTTGGCTGGATACGCGTACCTGAGCATGCGGAAATTACGGTCTGGGTGCCTGAAGGTGTCGAATGTGTGCGAAGACGCGCGCTTATCTGATGTGCAAAAAGAAATGATATAATAAAAGAATGGATTTAACGGGAAAGCAAAAACGCTATTTACGTTCACTTGCGGTGACCATGCGGCCTGTGGTTTTAATTGGGAAGGCTGGATTGACCAATGAAATCTTGGATAGTATTCGTAGCGCGGTAGATTCGCGTGAGTTGATTAAAGTACAGATTTTGCAAAATTCTGAGACAGTGGTTGATGAAGTCGCTGAAATGTGTGAAAACATGGGCTTTGAGGTGGTCCAAACCATCGGACGGAATCTTGTGATTTTCAAGGTCGCCAGTCTCATGAAAAACCGAAAAATTTCAACAGAGGTACAGGATATATAAGCGATGGCACTGGATTTACTGACCCCATTTACCAAAGTAGAGTTAGAGCCCGATAAGACGACTGAAAGGCGAGCTATCGGGATTTTTTGGGGTAGTTTTAATCCGGTGCATGTAGCTCATTTGACGATTGCAGACCAGGTGCGCCAGCAGCTCCATTTGGAGAAGGTTTTGTTTCTACCTGAGCAAGACCCTTCGGGACATATTCGAGAGATGCTTGAGCGCGCGCTTTCAGGAAAGACGGGCCTTGAGGTAGAAGCCTGCCGCTGCACGGAAAATGAGGGAAAAATCAAGCGCTCTATCTATGAGACCCTTAAGGCATTGAAAGAAAAAATGCCTGAGGTGGATTTTTATTTTATCATCGGGGGAGACCTGGTAGGCTCGCTCGTACGCTGGGATCATATTGATGAGTTGGTCGAGTTGGTGCAGTTTGTAGGGGTGCAACGTCCGAGGTATCGTGCGGGGACGAGTTATCCTATTATGTGGATAGATGTGCCCATGATGGACGTGTCTAGCACGCAGATTCGTACACAGATTCAAAAGGGTCTGGTGCCGAATTTTCTTCTAGCGCCAAAGGTTTTGGCCTATATCAAGAAAGAGAGTCTCTATGCTGACACGTGATGAAATCATTGAAAAAATGCAAGCAACTTTGTCTAAGAAGCGTTTTACGCACTGCCTCGGGGTGGAAGCGGCGGCTCGCGCGCTTGCAGAACGCTATGACTATGCAGATGTAGAAAAAGCAGGCCTTACGGGACTTTTGCACGATTATGCGAAGGAGCGCACGGCTGAGGACTATGCGAAGGTAATTGATCGGGAAGGTCTTAACCCAGATCTTAAAAACTGGTCGAATGCAGTCTGGCATGGCTATGTTGGCTGGATTATCGTACGGGATGAAGTTGGCGTCACAGATCGTGAGATGCTGCATGCGATTGAGGTGCATACGGTGGGTTGTGCAGAGATGTCGCTCCTTGATAAAATCGTCTATGTCGCGGATTATATTGAGGAAAATCGTGATTTTCCAGGTGTTGATGACGCCAGAAAGATTGCATCTGAGTCCTTAGACGCAGCAGTCGCCTATGAAACGGTGCATACGGTGGCTCATTTGGCTGAAAAGCACTTGCCAATTTATCCGCAGACGATAGAGACCTACAATGCTTATATTGGGATGCTAAAAGTATAAAAAAACGACCGCTGAGTCGTTTTTTATGATTTATTCGATGACTGCAGCACCGCCGTTTGTAGCTTTGGCGATTTCTTTACCACCTAGAATGTAGTGGAGGGTAGGTTTGACGTTGTACTTTGAAACAGATCCTGTGTAGCTGCTGTTGATATTGGTGATGGATGAGTCGAGATTTGCGGTGGACATTTGGTTGAGGTTGCTATCAAGATTGACGTTATAGTCTGGAAATGAGCCATTTAGCGTGACAGAGTCAATACCTGTGGCACCGAGCTGCTTGTTGATGCTTGCTGTAACGCTATCAAAGGCGCCTTGAACTTTGTCGTTTAGGGTCGTGGCACCGCTTGTGACAGTGGCTGAGGTAACGAGAACGCTTGTGCCTTTACTGCTACGACTCACACGGACAGTGACGCTTGCTTGCGTGTTGTCCGTCCAGGTGTTGACGTCATCAGCAGGTGCAGAGAGGTTCAGCGTGCTACCGTTTCCCGAAATCTGGACGTTGTAGGTGTTGTTGCTGGAGACGTAAGCCCAGGAGCTAGAGTTGACAAAGGTGCCTGTGAACTGATAGAGGGCTGTCGTGCTGTAATGATTGGAGGCAACCATACCGGCGAGCTCAGCCACGGTGGTTGGGGTGGCTGGTGTCGTTTGGGTGATTTGATTCATGCCGTCGCTTGAGGTTTTTTTCTTTGCCGAACAGCCCGCAAGGCTCAAGCTGGCAAGGATAACAGCGCCGATGAGGAGTGATTTTTTCATGTTTTAAGTATATCAAAAAAATCTGGATTTAGCGTATAATATAAGCCATGAGACTGGATAAGTATTTGGCTGAAAGTGGGCTAGGGACGCGCTCGGAGGTTAAGACCTTCATCAAAAAAGGACGCATTACAGTAGATGATGTCCTTGTCAAATCTGACAAAATGCAAATTGATGCGAATTTGGTGGCTGTCAAATTTGACGGGGTGCCGGTCGTGCATCAGACGCTCTTTTACTACATGCTAAATAAACCTGCGGGGCTTGTAAGTGTGACGCAGGATAATGTGCATCAGACGGTGATGTCACTCTTGCGTCCTGGGGACTATCGGGCGGATTTGTTTCCAGCAGGAAGGCTTGATAAAGACACGACGGGGCTTTTGCTTTTAACCAATGACGGAGATTTGGCACACCATCTTTTGAGCCCGCACAAGCATGTGGCAAAGGAGTATCACGTGCGAGTGGATGGACACGTAACGAAAAGAACGATAGAGGCTTTTGCGGCTGGGGTTGCGCTTCATGGCGAAAAGGGAAATCCTTTTGTGGGGGAGCTGACGCTTGAGACTATTACAAAAGATGATGTGATGAAGAGTGGCTACCAGAGCCTGGTTCGTTTGGTGATTCATCGGGGGGTGTACCATCAGGTAAAGCGGATGTTTCGCGCGGTGGGCATGGAGGTCAAGAGTTTACAGCGGGTGCGTATGGGAAGCCTAGTGCTGGATGCGGGGCTTTCTGAGGGCGACTACAGGGCGCTTTCAGATGCGGAGCTTAGAGAATTACAAAAGACGTCCGGAGCTTGTTTGGAATGACTTGGCATTCATGGTATAATAAGACTCGTGAAAATTTTCCGGAAAATCGTGCTTGGGCTTATGGTGCTTGTTGTCATCGTGGTCGGCCTTTGGGCTTATCGAACGCATGAGGCCGTGGCGCGTGTGGAGAGTTACAAGCCACAGGTTCAGGCGGAACTTGCGAAAAGCGGATTGCAGGGGGATACGCAGCTGGTGCTTGCAATCATCTACACGGAGACGAAGGGTGGCTCAGCTGATATTATGCAGTCGTCGGAGAGCCTGTATGGCAAGGGCGGAGCAAATGCGATTGCAAGCCAAACAGAGTCTATTAGCCAGGGGGTAGATGAGCTGACGAGCCTCATTGAGTATAGTAATAGTAAGGGTTGCGACGTTTACACAGCGGTGCAGGCTTATAACTTTGGGAAAGCGTATATTGACTATGTGGCGGTGCATGGGAAAGTCACAAGTGTGAAACTCGCAGATGCCTATTCGCGAACGGTCGTGGCGCCGAGCCTTGGGAATAAGACGGGTGCGACATATCGGCATCTGACCTGGGATTCGCTGTTCTATAATGGCGGAAAGCTTTATGTCAATGGTGGGAATTTCTTTTATGCGGGAGAAGTCCATTTTAACTTTGATTTGCTCAAGATATTTGGCTGAAATTTTGATATAATGAGGACGGATGGATAAGCACGAGAACACGGATGAAATCAAGATTTTCCAGGAGCGGGATTTCGCGGGGGGCAAGACCCCTGAAAAAGAGATTCGCAGTCGCTGGAAGAATGCGGATTTTATCTCGAGTCTTGAGTTTGCGCTGTCAGGAATTATTTCTGCGGTGCGCGAAGAGCGTAATATGCGCAAACACTTGGTCTCAGCGGTGCTTGTGGTCATCTTTGGGATTGTGTTGCGGGTAACGATGCTAGACTGGCTGATTCTGTTGATGTCAGTGTTTCTCGTCATTGCGGCCGAGCTGATGAACTCGGCGATTGAAAATGTGGTGGATCTCGCAGCGGACTATAAGTTTCATATGCGGGCGAAGCGAGCCAAGGACATGGCGGCGGGATCGGTTCTTGTTTTATCTCTATTTGCAGGGCTTTGCGGGGCAGTGATTTTTATCCCAAGGCTCTGGCATCTTGTGTTTCATTAATTTTGAAACAAATTTCAAGGGAGTAGCTAACGCGTGAGCGTTGTAGTGTCGTCAATACGGCTTTGGCCCGGCGCTGCATGAAACAGCGAGACTTGTGGAACTTAGGCCACAGGTCTTTTGCTTTAGAGGAAAATATGTTTGATCAAAAAATTTCTGACGTGTTGAAAGCTGTCAAATCTGACGAAAACGGACTAACGGGAAGTGAGGCTGCTGCGAGACTTACGCGGGATGGACGCAATGAGCTGTCAGCAGGTAAGAAGAAGTCGATTATCGTCAAATTCCTAGAACAATTTAAGGATTTGATGATTATTATTTTAATTATCGCGGCGATTTTGTCGATTGTGACGAGTGGCGGGCATGATTGGTCGGATGCGCTGATTATTCTGGCGGTGGTGCTGATCAATGCGGTGTTTGGGGTCTATCAGGAGGGACGCGCGGAGGCGGCGATTGATGCGCTGAAAGACATGAGCTCGCCTGCGGCGCGTGTTTTGCGGGACGGGCACGTGACGGAGATGGACTCGCGCGAATTGGTCGTGGGGGACGTTGTCTTGCTCGAGGCGGGCGATGTGGTCCCTGCGGACGTGCGCTTGATGGCGTCGGCGTCGCTGAAAATTGAGGAAGCAGCGTTGACCGGGGAATCGGTGCCAGTCGAAAAAGACGCAGATGCTGCCGTAGATGCAGATAGCGGGATTGGTGACCGTGTGAACATGGCCTTTGCCAACTCAAATGTGACTTACGGGCGTGCCACGGCAGTCGTGGTCGCAACGGGCATGGCAACTGAAGTCGGAAAGATTGCGGGCATGATTGAGGCGGCGGACGAGACAGAGACGCCGCTGAAACGCAATCTGAACCGCCTTTCAAAGGTCTTGACCTGGGCGATTTTGGCGATTGCGGTCGTGACCTTCATCGTGCACATTTTGCGCTTGACCGAGTTCACGCAAAATAATGTGCTCGAAGGCCTCATGGTGTCCGTGGCGCTTGCTGTGGCGGCGATTCCTGAGGGTTTGCCTGCAATTGTGACGATTGTGCTGGCGCTGGGGACGCAAGTCTTGGCGAAGAAAAATGCGATTGTGCGAAAGCTCCCAGCTGTTGAAACGCTTGGCTCGACGGAGATTATCTGCTCGGACAAGACGGGAACGCTCACGATGAACCAGATGACCGTCGAGAAAATCTGGGGCGAAACTAGCGATACGGTGCGGGTCATGGCCTTTGCCAACGACACGAAAATTGGAGCGGACGGCAGCCTGATTGGCGACCCGACGGAGACGGCGCTGGTGGCGTACGCGCAGAAAATGAACTTTGACGTGTTGTCAAATCTGACAGAAATGCCGCGGGTGGCGGAGAATCCGTTTGACAGCGAGCGCAAGCTCATGAGCACGGCGCATCAGATGCCTGACGGGCGATTTTTCATCGCGGTCAAAGGGGCACCGGACCGCTTGTATGAAAAACTACTCACGAAATCTGACGAAATTCTAAAAGCGAACTCGGACATGGCGCATCAGGCCTTGCGGGTGCTGATGATGGCGTATAAAATTGTCTCAACACTTCCGTCAAATTTGACAGAACTCGAAGAAGACCTGGAATTTGCCGGATTGGTCGGGATGATTGACCCAGAGCGCGAGGAGGCAAAAGCCGCGATTGCTGTGGCAAAAACGGCGGGCATCCGCCCGATCATGATCACGGGCGACCACCAGGATACGGCGGAAGCCATTGCGAAAAGGCTTGGAATTCTGGACGAAAACGCTAAGAATAGTGTTATCACAGGGGCGGAGCTTGACCAACTTTCCCATGAAGAATTCAAGCAGAAAGTCGCGCAATACAGCGTCTATGCGCGGGTCTCGCCGGAGCACAAGGTGCGCATCGTCAAGGCCTGGCAGAATCACAACAAGATTGTCGCCATGACGGGCGACGGGGTTAATGACGCGCCTGCGCTGAAACAGGCCGACATTGGCATTGGCATGGGCATCACAGGGACCGAAGTTTCTAAAGGCGCTAGCGACATGGTGCTTGCCGACGATAATTTTGCAACGATTGTGACCGCGGTGCGTGAGGGGCGCAAGGTTTTTGCGAACATCCAAAAAACGATTCAATACCTGCTGAGTGCGAATACGGCCGAGGTCCTCACGATATTCACCGCGACCATGCTGGGCTGGGACGTCATGTTTCCCGTACAGCTCCTCTGGATCAATCTCGTGACGGACACTTTCCCTGCAATTGCGCTAGGCGTGGAGCCGGAGGAGCCAGGTTCTATGCTTGAGACGCCTCGGGGGAAGTCTGCGTCGTTCTTTAGCGGCGGCGTGTTGCTTTCAACGATTTATCAAGGCATCGTGCAAGGCGCACTCACGCTTGGCATTTACGCGCTCGCGCTCGCTTTCCCTGTGCATGCGGGAAATCACGTGCTGATGCACCAGGATGCGCTCACCATGAGTTTTGCAACGCTTGGCCTCATTCAGCTTTTCCATGCGTTCAACGTCAAGAGCGTCCACCAGTCGATTTTCAAGGTTGGCCCATTCAAAAATCGGACCTTCAACTGGTGTATCGCACTCTCTGCGGTCCTCATGGTCTGCGTCATCGTCGTACCGGGGCTCAACGACGTCTTCCACGTCTCAGATCTTGACGCCGCGCAGTGGGCGATGGTGCTTGGCATGTCGATTGCTGTGATTGTGATTGTGGAGGTGGTGAAATTGGTGCAGAGCAAATTTCACAAAGCCTGAGACCAGTCTTTTTGACTCCGAACCGACATGAAACACTACATCTAGTATTTTTTCACAATAATCACAAGAAAAACCACTATATCTAGGATTCTATCCTTGCAATTTGTTTTCAAAACTGCTAGAATAAAACCAGATTAATTTAGGTGGTAATTTATTATGATGAAGTTAGAAGAAGTCGAAAAGTACGTCAATGACCGCAATATGCACGTCGTGAAGCGCGATGGACGCTTTGTCGATTTCAACGATGAGAAAATCTACAATGCCTTAGTCAAGGCCGAAAAACAGCTTTCTGAGATGACGCCCATGCTGGAGCAAAAGCTCCGCGCAGCAGTTGCGCGTATTGACGGCGAAGTTTTTTCGCGTTTTGCGGATAATGTCAAGATTTATGAACTCCAGTCGATTGTCGAGCACGAGCTCTTGGACATGGGTGAGTACGATCTCGCAGAGGCCTATATTGGCTATCGGACGACGCGCGACTTAGAGCGCTCTAAGGCGACAGATATCAACTTTACAATCAATAAGCTCCTCAAAAAAGATCAGACCGTTGTGAATGAGAATGCTAACAAAGACTCCGATGTCTTCAACACACAGCGTGACTTGACTGCAGGAATTGTCGCAAAATCCATTGGCCTTAAGATGCTGCCCCCTCATGTCGCGAATGCGCATCAAAAAGGCGATATTCACTATCATGATTTGGATTATAGCCCTTACACGACCATGACAAATTGTTGCTTGATTAATTTCAAGGACATGCTCGCAAATGGCTTTAAGATGGGTAATGCGGAAGTCGAAAGCCCCAAATCCATTGGGACAGCAACGGCTCAGATTTCACAGATTATTGCCAACGTCGCAAGCTCGCAGTACGGTGGTTGTTCTGCCAACCGAATTGACGAAGTCTTAGCGCCTTACGCCCAAAAAAATTATGAAAAACATTTGTCTGACGCCAAAAATTGGGTGATTCCAGAAAAACAAGAAGATTATGCGCGTGAGAAGACGCAAAAAGACATCTACGACGCCATGCAATCTCTTGAGTATGAAATCAATACTTTATTTACATCAAACGGTCAGACCCCTTTTACAACACTCGGCTTTGGTCTGGGCGAAGATTGGTTTGCGCGTGAGATACAAAAAGCCATTCTCAATATCCGCATCAAAGGGATTGGCTCAGAGCACCGTACGGCGATTTTTCCCAAGCTCCTCTTTACGTTAAAACGTGGAGTGAATCTGGAACCCTCGTCGCCAAACTACGACATCAAGCAACTCGCCCTCGAATGCTCGACGAAACGTATGTATCCGGACATTCTCTCCTATGACATGATTACAGAAATCACGGGTTCTTTCAAGTGCTCCATGGGGTGCCGGAGTTTCTTGCAGGGCTGGATTAATCCTGAGACAGGCGAAGATGAAGAAGATGGCCGCATGAATCTTGGCGTTGTGACGGTGAACCTCCCACGTATCGCGATGGAGTCCAAAGGCGATTTCAATAAATTCTGGGAAATCTTTGAAGAACGCCTCGGCATTGCAAAAGATGCTCTCGTTTACCGTGTCAATCGTGCTAAAGAAGCCTCACCATTGAACGCTCCAATCCTCTATCAATACGGTGCTTTTGGGCGTTTGAAACCGCAGGGAAATGTAGATGACCTCTTCAAAAACGAACGCGCTACCGTCAGTCTGGGTTATATCGGTCTTTACGAAGTCGGGACAGTCTTTTATGGCAACGCCTGGGAGACCAACGCTGAAGCAAAAGAATTTACACTCCAAGTCGTTAAATCCATGTCCGAAGCCTGTGCGGATTGGTCACAAGAGTATGGTTACCACTTTAGTCTCTATTCTACGCCGTCTGAGAGCTTGACAGATCGTTTCTGCAGGCTGGATACAGCGAAGTTTGGCAAGGTCCCTGATATTACGGATAAGGAATACTACACCAATAGCTTCCACTACGACATCCGCAAGAATCCGACGCCATTTGAAAAGCTTGAATTTGAAGCACCTTACCCGCATTATGCGAGCGGTGGTTTTATTCACTATGTCGAATATCCGATGATTCAGCAGAATCCTAAGGCGCTTGAAGCCGTCTGGGACTTTGCTTATGACAAAGTCGGCTATCTAGGGACGAATACGCCGATTGACCATTGCTATAAGTGTGACTTTGATGGCGACTTCATCCCAACGGAACGCGGCTTTAAGTGCCCAAATTGTGGCAATACAGATCCGAAAACCTGTGATGTCGTGAAACGGACTTGTGGTTACCTGGGGAACCCTCAGGCGCGTCCGATGGTCAATGGTAGGCATAAGGAGATCTCAGCACGTGTGAAACACATGAATGGGAGTGTCGGTGTTCTCTCAGATGGTGCTATTCGTGAGTCTGAGACGATTGACCACGCCAAATCAAAATTTGTCAAATAAATTTGACAGCTCAGAAAGCCCGTGGAAACGGACTTTTTTGCTATAATAAAAACAATGGCAGATAAAAAAGAAAAACGCGAAATGACCTTAGCGGAGCGCTTGAATGTTTTGCGTGCGGGTGTTTTGGGTGCCAACGATGGGATTGTCTCGGTAGCTGGGGTCGTCATCGGGGTGGCGGCTGCCGGTCAGTCAAATTCTGTGATTTTGCTCGCTGGTCTTGCTGCCTTACTCGCAGGTGCTTTTTCCATGGCGGGCGGAGAGTATGTCTCAGTTTCCACGCAGCGCGATACCGAGATGGCTGTCTCGCAAGATCATGATTTTGACTATGAGATTGAATACACAAATCCTTGGCATGCTGCTTTTTCGAGCTTTGTGAGCTTCACGATTGGGTCAATTTTGCCACTTGTGGCGGTGTATTTCACACCAGCAGGACTTAAAGTCTGGATTACAGCTGGTGCTGTCGTTATTGCACTCTTTTTTACAGGTTATATTTCTGCGCGTCTAGGCGATGCACCAACGCGCCCCGCGGTAATCCGTAATATCGTCGTTGGGATTTTGACGATGGCCGTGACTTATGGTATTGGCTTGTTACTCCACACAGGTGGGATTTAAAAATTTAGCCATTTCACGCGGCTTTTAGTAGTAAAGCGATGTATTCACGTTTAACTTTACGTTTTATTTCTTCTTGCACTTTCCAGCCAAATTTGGTAGAATGAACTTACCTTTAAGTTCGTCCAGAGAGGCGAAAAAGGTAGGAAAATTAAGCAAAAATGGGTACTTTTTGATAACTTCTCCTGCCTTTTAGACAGGAGATTTTTTTGATAAAAAGCCGAAAACATTTCGTTTCCATGGAAGACTACACGCCAGACGAAATCCTAGCCCTATTGAAACGTGCACGTGAGTTCAAGTCAGGTGCAAGCTGGGATAAGCCTAACAAGCAAATCTTTGCCGCCAATCTCTTTTTTGAAAACTCCACCCGCACGCATAATAGCTTTCACATCGCAGAACGCAAACTCGGTCTTGACGTTCTCGAGTTTAATGCAAGCCAATCCAGTGTCAAAAAAGGTGAGACACTGTATGATACAGTACTAACTCTTGATGCACTGGGTGTGGAAGTCTGCGTTTTGCGCCATTCCACGGACCATTATTACGACGAGCTGATTAACTCTGAGAACATCCATTGTGCGATTGTAAACGGCGGCGATGGCTCTGGCCAACACCCAAGCCAGTGTTTGTTAGACCTCATGACCATCCAAGAAGAGTTCGGTGATTTTACGGGCCTTCAAGTGGGCATTGCTGGTGACATCAGTCACTCCCGCGTCGCACGTAGTAACGCCCAAATGCTGACTAAACTCGGAGCCAAAGTTTATTTCTCAGGCCCAAAAGAATGGTACAATCCGGATTTCGACCAATATGGGCAATTCCTTGCGATGGACGATTTAGTCCAAACGTCTGATGTCGTTATGCTTCTCCGCGTTCAGCACGAGCGCCAAGACGAAAAAGCAAATGCAAGCTTTTCAAAAGCGGACTACCATAAAGAGTACGGGTTAACGCTTGAACGTGCGTCTCAAATGAAAGGCAATGCCATTATCATGCACCCTGCCCCTGTCAATCGGGACGTAGAGCTCGCAGACGCCCTCGTTGAATCTCCACAATCACGTATCGTGAAGCAAATGACAAATGGCGTCTATGCCCGCATGGCAATACTAGAAAGTGTGCTTAAATGACAAAAACAATTATCACCAAGGCTCGCCGTATTGTGCGAGACAACCAACTAGAACCTATTATGGTAGTTATCGAAGACGGAAAAATCGTCGCCATGAATTCTGGAATCATTGATGAAGAAGGCGAAGTCCTGGATGCACATGGAGCTCTTGTGATGCCAGGTCTCGTCGATGTCCATACGCACTTGCGTGAGCCAGGTTTTGAAGCAAAAGAAACAATTGTAACAGGTACTAAAGCAGCAGCACATGGGGGCTACACGACAATCTGCGCCATGCCGACCCTTAACCCTGTGCCTGACACGCCAGAACACCTGAAAGTCGAGCAAGACATTATCGAAAAAGATGCAGTTGTCAAGGTCTTACCTTACGCTTCAATCACCCAAAATCGGATGACAGAAGATTTAGTAGAGCTCTCCTTACTCGCTAAGTCTGGTGCTTTTGCCTTTAGTAACGATGGCAATGGCGTGCAGACTGAAGACACCATGCGACAAGCCATGACAGAAGCTACAAAACTTCATAAAGCCATTGTCGCCCATGCCGAGAATAAAAACCTCATGGCGGGCGGAGTCATCCGTGAAGGCAAGTTTGGTCTTCCAGAATGGAAGCCTGAGACTGAATACGAACAAGTTGCTCGTGATTTAAAACTTGCGAAAGAAACGGGTGTCCATTACCATATCTGCCACATCTCCACCAAAGAAACTGTCGATCTTGTGCGAAAGGCGAAAGCTAATGGCGTCCATGTTACAGCAGAAGTTGCACCTCACCACTTACTCCTTGCCGTCAAAGACATCCCAGAAGATAATGCGCTATACAAGATGAACCCACCTCTACCGACCCAAGTAGACCAAGAAGCCCTCCTCACAGGGCTCTTAGACGGGACGATTGACATGATTGCGACTGATCAAGCCCCCCACACAACGGCAGAAAAATCAGGAAGTTTCCGAGAGGGAGCCTTTGGCATCGTAAATATCGAACAAGCTTTTGCGCTTCTCTATACCAAATTTGTCCAGACGGGTATTTTTACACTTGAACAGCTCCAAAAATGGATGAGCACTGCGCCTGTCAAAGCTTTCAACATCACGAACGCAGGTCAACTTCACATCGGTGACCCAGCGGACCTTGTCCTTTTTGATCTCAAAAAAGAATTTAGCGTTGACCCCAAAGATTTTCTTTCTAAAGGGACGAACACACCTTTTATTGGCTGGGAACTTTATGGGGAGACGCGACTTACGATGGTGGATGGCAAGATTGTTTATAGAAAGGAACTCTAAATGGTAAGTAAATATTTAGTTTTAGCAGATGGGACAGTGTTTAAGGGGGAATCTATCGGCGCAGAAAAAGACGTCGTGGGCGAGCTTGTCTTTAACACCGGCATGTCAGGTTATCAGGAGTCCATCACAGATCAGTCCTACAACGGCCAGATTTTGACCTTTACCTATCCTTTGATTGGCAATTATGGGGTCAACCGCGATGATTATGAGTCCATTCACCCGACCTGTCAAGCCGTCGTCGTGCATGAAGCAGCGCGCAGACCATCCAATTGGCGCAAGCAACTTTCCTTTGATGAATTCTTGAAAGCAAAGGACATTCCTGGCATTTCAGGTGTGGATACACGTGCCATTACGAAGATTGTCCGTCAACATGGGGTCATCAAAGCAAGCCTCACATCGAATGCAAATACTGAGGAAGCCCTTACCCATCTCACTCAAACAGATCTCCCAACAGATCAAGTGAAGACCAGCTCCACGCAGACAGCCTATCCGCAACCCAATAATGGACGCAATGTTGTCGTTGTTGACTTTGGACTTAAGCACTCAATTCTCCGCGAGCTCTCCAAGCGCAACTGCAATATCACAGTTGTCCCCGAAAATACAACAGCTCAAGAGATTCTCGACATGAATCCAGACGGCGTCATGTTAACAAATGGTCCTGGTGACCCGACAGATGTTCCCGAAGGGATCGAAATGATTCAAGGCATTCAAGGCAAAGTTCCCATTTTTGGTATTTGCTTGGGCCATCAGCTTTTCTCCCTTGCCAACGGCGCAACGACCTACAAAATGAAATTTGGACACCGTGGCTTTAACCATGCCGTACGTGAGATTGCGACGGGACGCGTGGACTTCACCTCACAAAACCATGGCTATGCCGTCTCTCGTGAAAATCTTCCTGAGGATCTCCTCATTACGCACGAAGAAATCAATGACCACTCTGTTGAAGGTGTCCGTCATAAGCGCTACCCAGCTTTTTCTGTGCAATTCCACCCAGACGCTGCGCCTGGACCGCACGATGCAGACTATCTATTCGATAACTTTATGGATCTCATGGACGATTTCAAAGCCAAAAAGGAGGTGAAACATGCCTAAACGTACCGACATCAAAAAAATCATGATTATAGGCTCTGGTCCCATTATTATCGGACAGGCGGCTGAGTTTGACTATGCCGGCACGCAAGCCTGCCTCTCGCTCAAGGAGGAGGGCTATGAGGTCGTTTTGGTGAATTCAAACCCTGCGACCATCATGACCGACCGTGAAATCGCAGATACCGTTTATATCGAACCCATTACGCTGGAGTTTGTCAGCAAAATTCTCCGCAAGGAACGTCCTGATGCGCTTCTGCCAACTCTTGGAGGGCAAACGGGGCTGAATATGGCGATGGAACTCTCAAAATCAGGGATTCTTGATGAACTGGGCGTTGAGCTCTTGGGTACGAAGCTTTCAGCGATTGACCGCGCCGAAGATCGGGAACTCTTCAAGGAACTCTGCGAGGAAATCGGCGAACCTCTCTGTGAATCAGACATTGCAACGACCACCGAAGAAGCCGTAGAAATCGCCAATCGTATCGGCTATCCCATCATTGTGCGGCCGGCCTTCACCATGGGCGGCACTGGCGGCGGGATTTGTGCCGATGAGACCGAACTCCGTGAAATCGTCACAAACGGCCTGAAACTTAGTCCTGTGACTCAATGCTTGATTGAAGAATCCATCGCGGGCTACAAGGAAATCGAGTTTGAAGTCATGCGTGACTCTGCCGACAACGCCATGGTTGTCTGCAACATGGAAAATTTCGATCCCGTCGGCGTTCACACGGGGGACTCCATCGTTTTTGCCCCCATTCAGACCCTGACCGACATCGAGGTCCAGATGATGCGCGACGCTTCGCTCAATATCATTCGTGCCCTCAAAATCGAAGGCGGGTGTAACGTCCAGCTGGCGCTTGACCCCAATAGCTTCCAGTACCGCGTGATTGAAGTTAACCCGCGTGTGTCGCGTTCGTCTGCTTTAGCGTCGAAAGCCACGGGTTATCCGATTGCCAAAATGTCCGCGAAAATAGCGGTCGGCATGACGCTCGATGAAATCATTAATCCCGTCACTGGCACGACCTATGCCATGTTTGAACCAGCGCTTGACTATGTGGTCGCGAAAATTGCCCGTTTTCCCTTTGATAAATTTGAACACGGCGACCGTCACCTCGGCACGCAGATGAAGGCCACGGGCGAAGTCATGGCGATTGGACGCAACATCGAAGAGAGCTTTTTGAAAGCTGTCCGTTCCCTTGAAATCGGCGTTTTCCACAATGAACTGGACGAAGCCCGCGAAGCCGACGATGACAAGCTCTATGAAAAAATGGTCAAAGTTCAAGATGACCGCCTATTCTACCTGTCTGAAGCTATTCGCCGTGGAATTTCGATTGAAGAAATCCATGATCTCACAAAAATTGACATTTTCTTTCTCGACAAATTGCTCCATATCATCGAGATTGAAAATAGCTTGAAAAAGCTGACATTCCATGCGGATACCCTCGAACTCGCGAAGAAAAACGGTTTCTCCGACCGTGAAATCGCAAAGCTCTGGCAAACCACGCCTGACGCCGTTCGTGACTTTCGTAAAGAACACAATTTACTCCCTGTCTTCAAGATGGTCGATACCTGTGCAGCAGAGTTCGAGTCCGCAACGCCCTATTATTATGGGACTTACGAGACGGAGACGGAATCTTTCAAATCGGCCAAAAAGAAAATTCTCGTCTTGGGCTCGGGTCCAATTCGGATTGGGCAAGGGGTCGAGTTTGACTATGCGACGGTGCACAGCGTCAAGGCCATTCAATCGATGGGCTACGAGGCAATTGTCATCAATAGCAACCCTGAGACGGTTTCGACGGATTTCTCGATTTCTGACAAGCTCTATTTTGAGCCCTTGACCTTTGAAGATGTCATGAATGTCATTGACGTCGAGCAACCAGAAGGTGTCATCGTGCAATTTGGCGGACAGACGGCGATTAACTTAGCTGAACCATTATCCAAGGCAGGAGTGAAAATCTTGGGGACGCAAGTGGCTGACCTCGACCGCGCGGAAGACCGCGACCTCTTTGAGCAAGCCCTGATTAATATGGGCATCCCGATGCCAGAAGGTGCTACCGCGACGAATGAAGAAGAAGCGGTGGCTAACGCGAATCGCATTGGCTATCCTGTCCTTGTGCGGCCATCCTTTGTCTTGGGCGGTCGTGCCATGGAAATTGTTTCCAATGAGCATGACTTGCGGGACTACATGAACCGTGCTGTGAAAGCGTCACCAGAGCATCCTGTGCTCGTGGATAGCTATCTCATGGGGCAAGAATGTGAAGTCGATGCGATTTGTGATGGCAAGGACGTGTTGCTGCCGGGAATCATGGAGCACATTGAGCGGGCGGGCGTCCACTCGGGCGACTCTATGGCCGTTTATCCGCCACAAAATTTCAGTCAGAAAATCATTGACACGATTGTGGATTACACAAAACGCTTGGCCTTGGGACTGAACTGCATCGGTATGATGAATGTGCAGTTTGTCGTGTATAAAGATGAGGTCTATGTCATCGAGGTCAATCCGCGGGCGTCACGTACCGTGCCGTTCTTATCCAAAGTCACCAATATCCAAATGGCGCAGCTTGCGACCCGTATGATTTTGGGCGAGACGTTGGCGGAGCATGGCTACACTTCAGGCTTAGCACCTACGCCAGATATGGTACACGTGAAAATCCCTGTCTTTAGCTTCACCAAGCTCGCGCACGTGGATAGCCTGCTTGGTCCTGAGATGAAGTCAACCGGTGAGGCAATGGGCTCTGACTTCACGCTTGAAAAAGCACTTTACAAGAGCTTTGAGGCGGCGAAACTTCATATGAGCGACTACGGCTCGATTCTCTTTACTGTCGCGGACGATGACAAGGCGGAGACCCTGGCGCTTGCGAAAAGGTTTGCCGAAGTCGGTTATTCCCTTGTCGCGACACATGGGACGGCGCAATATTTTGCTGAAAACGGACTCTATGTTCGTGAAATTGGGAAACTCGAAGGCTCGGAAGAAGAAGCGGGGACGGCCATTGAGGAAATTCGGACGGGACGCGTGCAGGCGGTGGTTAATACCATGGGTAAGAACCGCGAAGTTGGTGTTGAGACTGATGGTTTCCGCATTCGACAAGAAGCGATTTCGCGTAATATTCCATTGTTTACGGCGCTCGATACCGCAGCAGCGATTCTTAAAGTCGCGGAGTCACGTAGTTTTGCGACGGTCACGATTTAATGATTGTCTTATTTAACAAACCTTACGGAGTCTTGACAAAATTTACAGATGCCGAAGGACGTGCGACGCTGAGTGATTACATTGATATTCCGCATATCTATGCGGCGGGAAGGCTCGATAAGGATAGCGAGGGGCTTTTGCTCTTGACGGATGATGGCAAGCTTCAGGCACGATTGACATCTCCGAAAGCGCACGCGGAGAAGACTTATCTGGCGCAAGTGGAAGGACGTGTGACGGATGAGGCCTTAGGAAAATTGGCGCAAGGCGTCGTGCTGAAAGACGGATTGACGCTGCCCGCGAAGGCACGGTGCGTAGCGGAGCCCGATTGGCTTTGGACGCGAACGCCACCCATTCGGGAACGGCGCGAAATTCCGACGTCATGGATTGAACTCACAATCCATGAAGGGCGTAACCGTCAAGTGCGGCGGATGACAGCAGCTGTTGGTTTTCCGACCTTGCGCTTGGTTCGGACGCAGATTGGAGACTACCAACTCGGAGATTTGAAATTAGGAGACTATAAAAGACTATGACACGACCTACAAAAGATGAATATTTAAAAGAAATTGTGCAGGTGGTAGCGAAGCGTTCGACTTGTACGCATGCGCAGGTGGGGGCTTTGCTTGTGACGCGTGATGGACAGATCTTATCAACTGGTTATAATGGCTCGGTGGCTGGGATGCCACACTGTACGGATGTGGGTTGCCTAGAGGATAAGGATGGGCATTGCATTGCAACGGTGCATGCTGAGCAAAATGCCATTGCGCAAGCTGCGAAACACGGGGTGTCGCCTGAGGGTGCGATTCTCTATACGACGCTCTTTCCCTGTATTGCCTGCCTGAAACTAGTCATTGCGGCTGGGGTCCGTGAGATTCGCTATATTGAGGAATACCATGCGAAGGAGCCCTACGAGGAAGAATTGATACAGACTTTGGGCATTGTATGTGAGAAGATATAGGTCTGTGGAAGTGCTTGGCAGAGTTTGTGAGAGGAGAGAATCAGATTTGGCAAAATTAAAAGAAATGATGACAGTGGTCAGTCAGCGTGAGATTGCACGGGATATTTTTGAGCTTGTTTTGTCGGGTGAGTTGGTACAAGCGATGAATCAGCCTGGTCGTTTCCTCAATCTGGCTGTCCCGAACCCTGCACAGCTCTTGCGCCGCCCAATTTCGATTTCGAGTTGGGACAAGAAAGCTGGGACTTGCACGCTTATATACCGGATTGGCTCTGATCAATCGGGGACTTATGAACTTTCCAAATTAGGCGCGGGGGATACGGCTGATGTCTTGGGCCCTCTGGGACACGGATTTGAGGTGACAGAAAATCAAGAAGTTCTCGTTGTGGGCGGGGGAATTGGTGTACCACCGCTCTATGAATTGACTAAACAACTGATTGAAAAAAGGAACCAAGTGACCGTTTTGCTTGGTTTTGCCTCAAAAGCCGTCAAAATTTTAGAAAAAGAATTTCTTGATCTGGGTGTGACGATGAAAATTGCGACGGATGATGGCAGTTATGGCGAGCATGGTCACGTGGGACTGCTCATGGATGCCCTTAATTTCACGCCTGATGCGGTCTTTAGCTGCGGGGCACCGCTTATGCTCCAAGCGGTGGCGAAAAAATACAGCGATACCGTCGCAAATGTTCAACTTTCGATGGAAGCGCGGATGGCCTGCGGGATTGGTGCTTGCTATGCCTGCGTCGTCCATACGCCTGAGGGTCCTGCGGCAGCCAAGAAAGTCTGTGAAGATGGCCCTGTTTTTCAATCAAAAGAGGTAGTGTTATGAAAAAGCTTTCAAAATTTCTTTTTGGGCTTTATTTCGTTTTTCTGATTTGGTTGCTCTTTTTTAAGTTAGATATTTCGCAGACATTGATTGTGATTCAGCAAAGTGGGTCGGGTGAAAGACATTTGAACCTCATTCCTTTTGCGGCGTCTGGTGGCTTAAGTGAAATTTTGTTTAACGTTGTTGTTTTTATACCGTTTGGGATTTTGGCGAAAATCTCCCGTAAGCGCTTAGCAGAAGCCTTTATCTGGGTGGTTGCTTTGTCACTCTGCATTGAAACGGCGCAGTACATCACGAATGCTGGGTCTGCGGACATTACTGACCTCATAACGAATTCCATTGGTGGATTTATCGGGATTGGACTTGCAGCAAGTCGGAAATGGGATAAATTTTGGCTCGTTTTATTGAGTATTTTTGCCATTCTCTTTGCTGGTGCTTATTTTTATGCTTTGATTAGCACTGGGCATTTTATTCGTTTTTGAAAGGAAAAAATATGAATGAAAATTGTCTGGCCGTCAGCCTTCCAGGGCTAAATTTGAAAAACCCGATCATTCCAGCCTCAGGCTGTTTTGGATTTGGTCAAGAATATGCGCAATTTTTCGACCTCAATCAGCTGGGTTCTATTATGATCAAAGCCACGACCGTGCAGCCCCGCTATGGCAATGAAACACCACGTGTCGCAGAAACGCCAAGCGGGATGCTGAATGCCATTGGCCTGCAAAATCCAGGGCTTGAAGTTGTCATGCGTGAAAAGTTGACTTGGCTCGCGGATCATTATCCTGACTTGCCGATTATTGCGAATGTTGCGGGATCCGAAGAGGCGGACTATGTCGAAGTGTGCAGCAAAATAGGCGATACGCCGAATGTCAAAGCCATTGAGCTTAATATCTCTTGCCCCAATGTCAAGCACGGCGGACAGGCTTTTGGTACCAATCCTGACGTGGCCTACGACCTGGTGAAAGCCTGTAAGGCGGTGGCAAGTGTGCCAATTTATCCCAAACTTTCGCCGAATGTGACAGATATTACGGAGATTGCGAAAGCTGTGGAAAGTGCGGGGGCAGATGGCCTCACGATGATTAATACCCTCATGGGTGTGCGCTATGATTTGAAGACGCGGCAGCCGATTTTGGCGAATGTCACGGGAGGGCTTTCTGGGCCTGCGATTAAGCCAGTGGCGCTGAAGCTCATTCAGCAAGTGGCGCAGGTGGTTAAGATTCCCATTATCGGGATGGGCGGGATTATGACGGCCGAGGATGTGCTGGAGTTTTACATGGCGGGAGCTGCTGCGGTAGCTGTAGGGACAGCGAATTTTGCGAATCCGACGGTGTGTCCAGAGATTGTCGAAAAACTTCCTGAAGTCCTGAGCCGTTACGGGATTGAGAGCTTGGAGCAATTGAGGAAAGAGGTGCGGTATGCGCGAAGTTAAGCGGATTTCAGATGAACTGATGATCGCGGAACTTGAGAGCGAAGTTGATTTTGCACACTCTTGGCCAGTTGTACAGGAATTGCGAGCCAGTCTTTCGGAAAGGGAATTCTTGAAATTTGTGCAAGACATTCCGGGTTATCGTGCTTTTGTTGCATTGAAGTGTGATAAAATCGTAAGTTATGCAGGTTTTGCAGCACAAGTCAATATGTACGAAGGACATCATCTTTTTGTTTACGAACTCGTGACTGCTGAGCATCAGCGCTTGCAAGGCTTTGGGAAACTTTTGCTGGGTGAAGTTGAGGTGGAGGCAAGACGAACGAGACAAGAAATGCTGGTCTTGACTTCAGGACTGGCGCGAGTGGATGCCCATCGTTTCTATGAAGAGAAGATGGGGATGGAAAAAAAGAGTTTTGTTTTCAGAAAGGAGCTCAAATGACTGTTGAAGAACGGCCAGTAATTGCCTTGGATTTTCCAACGTATGACGCAGTAAAAAGCTTTTTGGCGAAATTTCCAGCGGATAAAAAATTATATGTGAAAATCGGCATGGAGCTCTTTTACAGCGTGGGGCCTGAGGTCGTACGCTACGTGAAGGAGCTCGGGCACAGTGTCTTTTTGGATTTGAAACTCCATGATATCCCGAATACGGTGAAGTCTGCGATGATTGTTTTGGCGCAACTGGGTGTGGATATGACGAATGTCCATGCGGCTGGTGGCGTGGAAATGATGAAAGCCGCACGTGAGGGATTGAATGAAGGTGGCGGGTTTGCCACGAAATTGATTGCGGTGACGCAATTGACTTCAACTTCGGAAGAGATTTTACATCGGGATCAAAATATCCAGACGACGATTCAAGAAGCCGTCGTGCATTATGCAAAAATCACAGACGAAGCAGGACTTGACGGGGTGGTGTGTTCGGCGCAAGAAGTGGAACTCATCAAAAATGCAACCTCAAAGGACTTTATCTGTCTCACACCTGGCATTAGACCTGCAGGTAGCAGCAATGGTGATCAAAAGCGCGTGATGACGCCAAGTGCCGCGCGAGAAATTGGCTCAGACTATATTGTCGTGGGGCGGCCGATTACGCAAGCGGCAGATGTAGTGGAAGCGTATAATGAGATTAAAAAGGAGTGGAACGCTTGAGCTACTTGCTATTGTTTAGGTGTTATGCTAAAATCACGCTATGGAATTGATTGAGAGTATTACAGTTGGCGAGTTGACGATGATGGCTGAGAAGATGTATGGAGATATGCTAAAGGCTGTTGTTGATGTTGAAAAAGGGCTACTCGTTGTTGATATGGAACTTCACGCGGATGGAGAGCAGTTTTTGCTTGCCCAGGGTTCAAAACAATCTAATCTTTGGGGGCTTAATCTTTACCCGAGTGATTTTGGAGAGAATATGTTTATTGAGTTTGATTCATTGATTAATATCAGACCAAGTGATAAGAATTTCTCAAGGAGTGTCGAAAATGAAGAGTTACAACACAAGATTCGTCAGCTCGTAGAAAATAAGGTGTCAGATGACTAATTATGCGATAGATCGTAAGAAGTGGGGGCAGATGCCTTTGACCTCTCAACTTGCCAATATTGGTGCGGAGGTGGGACGCACTTATAATGCTGCAAGGGTGGGAAATGATAAGCGTATGAATGCGGCTATGGAGAGGACGCTTGATTTGTTTGATGCAACGGTGGCAGAGCTAATTGCACAGCAGTCGCCACGCACCAAAGAAATTCTTCGCGCGCGTGAGATGTACCTTGCAGCGCTATTTGGCCCTCGAAGTGAGGCACGTTTTAAGCAAAATGAAAAATACTTTATGCAGTTTGCGGCGATAAAAAAATAAAAAAGGGGGCTGAGAGCCTTTTTTTCTTTTGGAATGATTGAAGGGATATACTCGAAAACCACGTTAAATAAGAACTTTTGGATTTGAAGGAGGCACTCCGAGCCTGAAATCAACCTTTAACAGAAATCTTGTTTTTTTTTTTTTTTTGGTATGATAAGGTTGTAAGCGATTTCAAAACAAAATCAATCTCAACTGAAGGAGAAAATAATGAAATTCAGGTATGCGTTCTTTGCTGGATTTATTGCATTTTTGAGTATTCTTGTGATTTTACCTGCTCCTGTTAAGGACTATGCAGCAACCACAACAAATGTTGCAGAGACAATTAAGTTTCAGGCGCCCTCTTCAACGACGCAGTATTATGTTTATGCGTGGGATAGTGCTGGCACGCTTGATAATGGCTCAAAGACAGGATTTACAGCGATTCCTAAAACACCAAGTAATGGCGTTGAGACCCTCGTGCTCAACGTTCCAAGCAATGTGTCCAGCTTTAGTTTTTTTATTACGGACGGGAACAACTGGGCTAACAATCCGAATAAAATTGTGGGTACAGGTAATGGTTTGACTGTTGCTTCTAAAGGGAAAGCTCTCACGAGCTATGTGACGTCACGGGGTTATGGAATTTCTGAAGCGACAACAACGAACGCGAGTCTGCAGTTGGCTGCTTTTGCGACGGCTGACGAGTATCAAGCAGCGCAGATAAATGATTTCTCGGCCTTTGATTTGCAATGGGGATATGAGGGGACGGACTTAGGCTTTAATTATTCGACAAAAAGCACGTCTTTCAAGCTTTGGGCGCCAACGGCAACAAGTGTACAACTGGTAAGCTATGGAACGAATACGAGCCCGACAGCGGGAGTTAAAACAACTTATACGATGACACGTGGCAATGTGTCAAGTCCAAATAAGCACACGACAAATACAGTCGGGACATGGACTTATACCTTGACAGGTAATCAAACGGGACTTGTTTATCAATATAAAGTTACTTTCGCAGATGGTACGATTAGTGACTATGCTGTTGGAACGGCAGGAGAACCTACTTATGGGACTTTGAACACGGCTTCTGTGACGAATACAACGAATGATCCTTATTCGATTGCGACTACTCAAGGTGGTTTGCGTTCAGTTGTAGAGTCGCCTGCGGCAATGGCAAGCAATCTTTCTGTGAAACAGGGAAGTGCTGCAAGCTGGCGTGTGGCAAGTCCGACGCAAGCGATTGTAGATGAGCTGCATATTAGGGAGTTTACCATATCTTCGACTTCTGGGGTTTCAGCTGCAAATCGTGGGAAATATCTAGGTGTTATCCAGGCTAATACGAAAGATCCTAATACGGGATCGACTACGGGGTTATCCTATCTCAAGAATGAGGGCTTTAACTATATTCAGTTGATGCCGACGAGTCAATACGCTTCTGTTAGCGAAACAGGGACGGTGACGTCTGCATTCCCGAATAATTTTAACTGGGGTTATGATCCTGAAAATGAGATGGTTCCAGAGGGGGAATACGCGAGCAATTCTGTTAATCCTTTAACACGTATTACTGAAATGAAGCAGATGGTGCAAGGCTTGCACACAAATGGCATCGGGGTTGTCATGGATATGGTCTTAAACCATGTGTATAGTCAGTCGGACTCTCCTTTTGAAAAGGCAGAACCTGGTTATTACTTCCGTAAATATACGCAGTCTGGCTGTGGGAATGATACAGCTAGCAATCATGAAATGTTCGGTAAGTTCATTATAGATTCTGTGACGTATTGGGCAAAAAATTATGATATTGATGGTTTCCGCTTTGATGAGATGAGCTTACTGGATACTACGACAATGAATAAGCTGCGAGCTGCTTTAACGGCGCTTGATCCACATATCATCATGTACGGCGAGGGTTGGGGTGCAACGAGCGATAACTTTACTCCGACGCAAACATCAAACTGGGCTCAAGTTCCAGGAATTGGTTTCTTTAATGCGGGAGAGCGTGATGCCATTAGCAATAACAAAGGTGAGGCAGGTGGACTTGTTTCAGGAAATACAGCAGCAACGGTAAGTGTTGCTGATGGACTGCTGGGCTCTGGAGGTTGGAATGGCACGCCTGCGCTTGAAAGCTTCCTTACACCGAGCCAATCTGCGAACTATGTGGAGTGCCATGATAGCTATACCTTGAGTGATCAAATCTGGTCATCTAATCCAAAAGATACAATCGCAACGCATGATTCGCGAGATGAACTTGCCAATGCAATCAATCTGATGGCTGATGGCATAACCTTTATGGAGACTGGGCAGGAATTTGATCAGACGAAGCTTGTGAATCCTACAACATTGACAAGCTTGAGTGCGACGCAGATTCAGAGTTATCAAAATGGAACAACTCCGGCACCTGCTTGGTATAGTGCCTCTTGGGCAACCGCGGCTAATTCTTATAATGGGCTATTTGGGAAAGACTTAAGTGGAAACTATTATGGGAATTACTGGCCAGGGAGCAACCTTTACACGCCTGTTGTTGCGGGGGATGTGGTCAATGCGATGAACTGGGATAATGTTGCAAGCAATCAATCTGCTGTGAACTTTATCGCAAGTCTCATGAAATTCAAAAAGGCAAATCCGCAATTTTGGCCTAATGATTACTCGAAATTGGCTTGGACGCCAACAAGTACAGGGGTTGAGAATGTGACGAATGCGACGTCAGGTGTTATCACTGAAGAGTTGACCTCGGGGACAACAAAGTATTTGGTTATCTTTAATGCGTCTGGAAATTCGGTGACGATTGGTCAAGGCGGCAGTTTTTATGGGTCGTCAGATTTGGCAGGTAAGAATTTAATCACAACAAGTGATTCAACATTGTCAAGCTTGACGGGGCAAGCATTGACGACGTCTAGTGTGACTGTGTCAAATTTGACAGCTACGGTGATAAAACTTTCAAAATGAGGTTTTCTGATGGCAACACGTTTTAGTAGGATACAGCGTCTTCATCCGAGCTTAGAGGCTGCACATAAAACAAAAAAAGTTTGGCTCTACGGGGCCTCGCTTTTGGCTACTCTTTCTGTGGGACTAGTGGCGCCGACTGTGCTCTTTGACGAGCAAGGTATTAGCGTTTATGCAGACGCACCTGCTGCAAATACAGTAACGATTGGTATAAGTGCGAGTCAAGTTTCTTCAGGGACGCCTTATGCCTGGGTATGGTATGGCAGTGGAAGTGGCAGTTACGTAGTTCTGACGCTAAATAGCGCTGGGACGGCTTACGTTGCAAATGTTCCACTCACGACGAATGCAGGAATGATTTCCTTTATCCTGGGGACGAGCCCAAACATCAATGATGCTGGAAGTACAAGTTGGGACAATAGCTTCACAAAAATTGCAGAATACGATGCTAACACGACACTTTCAAGTACGTCAGGACACATTTTAATCTATAATGGGGGTGATAGTTGGTCACAAGATACCCCAACAACTCCTAGCATTAGTGCTCCTGATGGCATCCCAACGACAGGCACTGTCGGGACGGCAATCACATTACCTACAAATGCGACCATAACGGATCCAGATGAGTTGGGAAATGGCAGCCTTACGTCAATAAGTTTAACTAGTGTCCCTTCAGGAAGTAATCTAGCAACTGACATCAGCTCAGGTAGCTTTACGCCTGATGTCGCGGGAAGTTATACAGTAAGCTATAATTATACCTATACGACGCTGGAGCAAAAAAGTGTGACAATATCGGCAACTGCAGTGATTAATGTCTCTCCTGAGATTGATAATACGGTGGCGTTTAGTCAGCTTGGTGGAACAACGTCAATAAGTCTTCAAGGCCTTGCGGATAGTGATGGTGGTGTCTTTGATTTGTCGTCGATTGAAGCACTTAAAAATAGCACGCCAAATGGAGATTTGAGCGATGCAACGATTACTGTTACGGGGCCAGATTCGGATTCTTACTATCAAAATACGACCTTAGATACGGGTGTCACAAGTTTTTCGCCAGATGAAGCCGGTGTCTATACGGTGGTGTTTAGCTATGGTGGATTGACCGATATGCGAACAATAAATGTAGCAGGTTTGCAAGCAACAGATCCTTATCAACCTGCGATTACGGGGCGTGTAAGCGCGCCAAGTGCTTATACGTATGATCCAAGTAAGCAAGGCGTCTCGGTAGTTGATCCAACGGATAGTTCCGCAAAACCGACCGTTATCATCACGGACAATGATGATGAGACGCTTACGCCTTTAACGGCTAATGCGGATGGGACTTACTCTCTTCCTTCTGGTGGTACGGCAGATGAAGATTATACGAAAACCTATACGGTAGAGTGGCAATGGGAGGATTCTGAGGGAAACCTTGCGTTTATCAATCAGACAATTAGTGTGATTTACCTTGCCATTACACCAGGACCAGACCAGACTGTCCTAGTGAACACAACGGTTGATCCGAAACAACTTTCAAATGCCAGTCAGGGCCTAAAAGTTTATGGCTCAGCAGGCAATCAGCTTACAAACAGTCAAATTCTTTCTGCGCTTGCAGCAGGTGACCTGACTCTTACTGTGTATGACCCGTCTGGAAATATCGTTTCAAACGTCTCTGAGGATGGTACTTTTAAAGTCGCTCAGGCTGGAAAATATACGGTTACTTATACCTACACAGACCCGAACACTGACCTTGTGGTTACAACAGATCCGCAATCTGGACTTGATTCGTCCGACATTGAGCAAGATGAACTGCAGTATATCACAGTCTATCAGACCTACACAGTATTTTACGATGCCAATGGTGGAAAAGGAGCACCAGATGAAGCGGTCGTCAAAGAAAATGATTCTTATACACTTTCGTCTAAGATTCCAACGCGTGCGGGCTATAAATTCATTGCTTGGGCAGGAAGCGATGGGAAAAGCTATCAACCAGGGAGTAGCTATCCTCATGTGACTGCGAATCTCACGTTAAAGGCACAATGGGAGAAATTACCAGTATCTGAGACAAGCCCCAGTATTACGAACCCCAAAACGTCAGCTAAGCCCCATGTTCCAACTCCAGAGAGTTATAAGCCGACTTCCCAGCCAGTTAGCTTGCCGAAGCCAGAAACTCCAGTTCATCTGATTCCTGTGAGCTACAATAAGACTCTCCCACAAACTGAGGACCGAGATGACTATGGCATGACAACAGCAGGTTATACATTCATTATGGCGGGACTTGGCCTTGCAGCTGCGCAATATGTTTCAGCAAGCAATCGCAAAAAGAAACGCAATTAAGTTAAGGACGTGTCTATCTTCGCCACTTGTGTCGGGCTGTCCGCTCTGATAATCCTACTAGCATCGCTGTAAGGTGCAGACCGCACCAACAGCCATCCTTCGCTACGGCACTTTAGTCACTTAGAGCGAATGGACCTGCTTTAGCTAGGCGAAAAGCAGGGAGTTGCCATGCGACTTGCCAGCTTTGCTGGCTTAGCGAGCATGGACAGCGCAGCGCAAAGCGCGGAGATAGAGGTAACCTTAAAAGCTATCAAATACTGTCATTTCAAAAATTGACAGACTTTTTGGTTATCTGGAAGTTGTCAAATTTAACAAAAATGGAGTGATATATCTTGTCAAATCTGACAGACAAGGGATTTCGTGATAAAATGAAGTATCAAATTTGGGAGGCATTATGACTGATACAGCGACACAAATTGCAGAGGATTTACTTAAGATTAAGGCGGTGACGTTGTCCCCCAGTGCGCCTTTTACTTGGGCGTCGGGAATTCAATCGCCAATTTATACGGATAATCGGGTGACCCTTGCCTATCCCGAGGTGCGCACGCACATTGAAGATGGTTTTGTGGAGCTTCTAAAAGCGGAGTTTCCAGATGCTGAAGTCATTGCGGGAACGGCAACAGCAGGCATTCCGCATGGGGCGATTATTGCGGATAAAATGAATTTACCTTTTGCTTATATTCGCTCAAAACCCAAAGACCACGGCGCTGGGAATCAAGTGGAGGGACGCGTGACGCCTGGACAAAAGATGGTCGTCATCGAAGACCTCATCTCAACGGGAGGTTCTGTCCTTGAAGCAGTGGCTGCGGCGGAACGGGAAGGTGCTGAAATCTTAGGAGTTGCAGCGATTTTCACCTATGAGTTGCCAAAAGCAGTGGCAAATTTTGAAGCAGCAGGTCGCATACTCGTGACCCTCACCAATTACAGTCATTTGATTGAAATCGCACAAGAGACGGGCTACGTGACAGCCGATGAACTCGAATTACTCAAACGATTCAAGGAAAATCAGGAAAGTTGGCAACATTAAAAGCGCTACTTAGCGCTTTTTCGTTTGAGCCAGGCTTCAAAATGAGACAAATCCTGGCTCGTAAAGAAATCGAGTTTTGCTTGCGGGCTGTGGAGCTGGTGCTTGACCCACCATTCACAGCGGAGGGCAAGTTTTTCAGTCGTCAGATTGAGCCCGTCGTTTGTGTCGTCCGCAAGGCGTGTGACATCTTTCGCGTCAAAGGCAATGTACGCGACGAGATAAACAGGGCGCCTGGTTTTTGTATATTTAGCGCCATCACGCCCATTGTTGTGAGCTTCAACACGCTTTTCGACATTATCTGTAAAGCCACAGTAGAGGGTGCCATCAGCACAGCGTAAAAGATAGGTATAGTAAGGTTTCACGACCTTATTATACCTTTTTTAATCGCTCGTCATGCACCTGAGGCTTCTCGTGCATGTAGGATTTGATCTGGAAAGTTTCACATAACGCGAGAAATTGAGCGCGAAAGAGAGTGGGCGGGGTTGGATTGTCTTGTGAAAGCCATTCTAATAAAATCGTTAGCAGCATACGAACGAGGAGTTTTGGGAAAAAATCTGGAGGGCTGATTACCTCTGGGCATTCATTTCCAAGATTGGGGGATAGAAACTCTGAAAGAACATTTTCTAAAAAGGCAAGATCCTTAGTCCCTAGATAGTTGTAAAAAACTTTGAGAGCAAGCTGATGCTTGAAAAAGATGGGAAGAAGATCCTCAGAAATGACGCTAAAGGGGGATACGCCAGGATTTTTTTCAAGTCGGCTTTGGCTGGCGTCTAGGAGGTCTCGTTTGATGGTGCGCTTCAAGGTCTTGAGGATGTCCTCAATGCTGTTAAAGTGTTTGCGGTAAATGGCCTGTGGGGAAATTCCAGCAACTTTTGCGACTTTGAGCATGGAAACAGAGCGAAAAGATTTGGCCTCTTGGACTGCGATGAGAAAAGCGTCTATGATTTTTTGCTGACTTTCTGTAATCATATTTTCTCCTATTATTTTATTCTAAAATAATTATAGCGTAAAGTTATTTTTCTAAAAAATGAAAAACAAACGTAGAAAAAGTTCACACCTGATAAACTAACAATTTTCTAAAAGATGTGAGAAATAAGTAATTAGCTTCCCAAACAAATAGAGATTGGTTGATAAACTATCAACTGAGGCACCTTCAAAACTCTTTGAACTCAAGGGAAAAAGAGATAGAATGAAAATCCAGAAAGCAGATACTTTCTCAAAAAAATTTTAGAATGTGGAGCCTCAACAATGAGCAAAAAGAATATGCAGAAGAAAATCATGCGGGATAGTCAGAAAAAAGAGCATTACCGGGCTTATAAAAAAGGAAGAAACTGGATGTATGCGACTCTGACAACTTTCTCAGGGGTCTTTGCGGGAGCTGCGGCATCTCCTCAAGTTCTTCATGCCGACGCGACCATGGCTTCACAAGTGACAGCAGATACGCTGGTGACACAATCAGGTGCGACAATCCCCGCCTTAACGTCTGACACGACTGCGGCTTCTGAGAGTTTGTCCTCATCAGAGTCAATGGAAGTCAGTGAGAGCAACTCAGAGAGCTTATCAGACTCCATTGAGACGAGCGAGTCTCTTTCTTTGGCGCTTTCAGAGTCGGATAGCACATCGCTTACGAAAACTCAGACACTTGCCTCAACGACGCTTTCTGGGACACTTTTAGGAACAGTTTCTGCGGACCCTGATACGGGACGCACGGACTTTAACAACAGTGTTCAAAATCCTAGCAAAAATACCCCCTCATCAGTCACGGTAGTCACCCCTGAGCAGGTGGCAAACTCGACTCAATATAAAGCTGCGGCTATTGCTGCGGGAACTTATGCGGCTGTCGCCAATTGGACGGACTTTACAAATGCCTACAATAACAATACAATCAGCTATATTGAGCTGACAGGAGACATTGCCAATACAACGCCAGGACAACTTGCAAATACAGTCACGGCTGCAAATAATGCGGGATTACTTGCGCGTACGAGCTCGATTATTATTGATGGGGCGGGGCATAAGCTCAATTTGGGGCTAAATGTGACGCTCGCTGTGGGTACGCCGAGTGCAACGAATAACAGTAATCCTGCACTAACGGGACCTTCGCAATCTGCGAAGCTAAATAGCAATGTGCCTAGCAATGTGGGAATTTTCACATTGACAAATGTCATTTTGTCCCAGCTCTCAAGCGATCACTCGGCTTCTTCGGGCTCACAACGCTCGGTCATCATGTCGCCTTTTGGAACGGCTGCAACCAATGATGGTAAGTGGGAGTTCAATATCAACAATGTGACACAAGACCCAGCACTTGCGCAAGCCGTGGTGACAGGCTCGTACAATCAAAACATGCCGGCACGTCTTGTAGATGCGGAGGACTCGCTCGTGACGCTCTCAGGAAATGTCCAGTGGAACACGATGGCAGAGTTCATGACGGTTGGCGCGTTGAATATTGCAAATGGGGCAACAATTAGCTATCAGACGACAGCGGATAACACGACAGATAGCGGGGTTTATTTCATGTCGTGGGATCATGTCAATACAGCATCTGACACAGGTGCGGTGCATGGGGTTGCGATTGGAGACAATGTGACCTTGACGTTTACCATGCCGAACTCAGTCTCCGATCGGGCGCCTTTCTGGGGAGATTATGGGTATTTTATCACGGGAGATAACTTTAATGCGACCTACAACGGCTATGCGGGGCTTTTGCGGAATCTTTCGCTCTGGGGGGCTGGTGGTGCTGGAAACGCCAATAGTGTTGAGCAGAGCCTGTCCATGAATGCAGCTTGGTTCAAACAGAAGTTTAATGTGACGTTAGCAGATGACTTTAGCTCGCGCGGAAATGCGAGTGTGCTGAATGCGTTCTACCAGTATGGGCAAAATGCAACGATTACTGCGCCTTATGTGGGCATCACGGGGAATACCTTTGATGGGGTGGATAATGCGCAGGGCGGAACCTTTGCGATGGTCTTTAATCCAGGGACAGTACTCACAATCAACCAGACGTCTAACACCTCCGTCTTTTACATGAATAGTTCGCAGTTGGTGCGTTTTATCTCACCAAAATCGCTTGCCATCAATAATAACAATGGAAATGCAACGGGAAACTCGATTTTTAATCTCTCAGGGATGTCAAGCTTCAACATGAATAACTCGGCCATCTCAGTTTGGAATAATACGGCACTCTCAAACACAGCAACCAATGCACCAGGTGTGGCTTTCCAAACCTTGAAGGTCTCTAATGGCTCGACAGCTACGGCGATGGATTATTCGGGGAATCTGGTGACAACGCAGCTTGCAGGGAATACGAATGCGATAAAAACCCTTGCCTTGACGCCTGGCGTGATTCAAATCAGCTATGTAGATAGTACGGGAAAGGTTGTGGGAACTTACTCGGTGGATTTTAGCAAGGCTGAAGGCAGCTTTATTGGTGAGCAGTTAAATCTTGCGACGACGGATTATGCGCTTGATCATATGCCAGCAAACTATATGTGGGCTTTGGGCGTACAGACGTATGCAGGCGCAGCTTCTGACCATCAGTCAGGGGGTGATCCCACGACAACGACGGATAATGGGGATGCGTTGGGACAGGCGAATTATGCGATTGTACCTGTGGGAGGTCAGACCAATAGCTATAAAATCTATGTCTATGGGACGGCTCAGTCGGTAACGTATCAGTATGTGGATGTGAAAACAGGTCAGGTCATCGCAACAAACAGTATGCCTGGGGCGAATATGGGAGAAGAGGCTGCTGGAACGGCACTTCCGCCTGCGAACTATGGCAATACAATTAGCTGGACGGCTAGTTATTATACGACTTCGACGGGAAAAGGTGGGAATTTACCTGCGGGTTGGCATTATGCTGGAGCGTCTGAGCTTTCTGGAAAGACGCAGCCTGTTAGTACGCTTGTTTCGACGACGAATGCTGTGACGACTTTGTATGTGGCAGCAGATAGTCAGACGGTCAATGTAACCTTTACAGATAGTGCGGGTCGTCCGATTCCTGAGCAGTCTGCGCTCAGTATTACAGGAACGACGGGGGAAAGCCTGACCTGGGCGCAGTTAGTGACTTCTGGGATTATTTCAGGTTATCATTTGGATCCGAGTGTGGCGGGAACCTTATTTACCTTTGATGCCACGGAAAATGGTGGAAATAGCACAGACAGTGTGCCTCAGAGTTTAACGATTTTGCTGATGCCTGATTATCAGCTTGCGGGGGTTGTTTCAGAGAACGCACCTAGTGTAAATCCTGGGACAGGAGCGGCTTATCCTGCAATCCCAAATACGGTGATAGCAGGAAATGGTTATAGCAGTGCGGGCGTGTCGAATGGGACGATTGCACTGCCTGTGACGGATGCGGACCTCGCGCGGGTGGGCTACACTTATCATGTGGTGGGGCCTGACGGGAAGAGCTACGAAACGCTCGCGGCAGCTCTTTTGGCTAATGGACTCTTTGATACGACTGCGAATGGGACATCTCAGACAGATAGTGCCATGCAGGCATTTATGGTCGTCTATGAAGAAGATTCCACATCACTCTCACTTAGTGAGTCGGGCTCAGTGAGCCTGTCAAATTCAACGTCGGAGCTTACGAGCGGCAGTCTCTCTGATTCCATGAGTCTGTCAAATTTGACAAGTCTGTCAACAAGTGAAAGTTTGAGTAATAGTAGCAGTTTGTCAAACTCGGGGAGCTTATCAGGCTCAGAGAGTTTGAGTAACAGCGACAGCTTGTCAAACAGTACGAGTCTGTCAAATTCGGAGAGCTTGAGCAATAGTGGTAGTTTGTCAAACAGTACGAGTCTGTCAAATTCTGAAAGTTTAAGTAACAGCGGTAGCTTGTCAAACAGTACGAGTCTGTCAAATTCGGAGAGCTTGAGCAATAGTGGTAGCTTGTCAAATAGTGGAAGTCTGTCAAATTCAGGAAGCTTATCAGACTCAGAAAGCTTGAGCCAGTCTGGGAGTTCGTCGAATTCAGAAAGCTTGAGCACAAGCGGCAGTCTATCAAATAGTACGAGCGTGTCTAATTCAGGAAGTCTTTCAAACTCTAATTCAGCGAGTCTTTCTAACTCTATCAGCACATCAACTTCAAACAGCTTGTCAAATTCTGACAGTTTATCAGACAGCGCAAGTTTGTCAAATTCGACGAGTTTGAGTACAAGTGG
>JAIRWF010000037.1 GCA_031253335.1 Streptococcaceae bacterium | reverse complement strand
GAAAAGCTACTCTGCGTGCCGACTAAAATAGAAAGAAAGGGCGATTATGCTCACACATAAAAACTACAAAGGCTATATTATCGATTTGGATGGCTGGATGCGACCAAGTGGGAGCATTCAGGTTGCGGATGGGGCTTTTCGCAGAAAAGCTACTCTGCGTGCCGACTAAAATAGAAAGAAAGGGCGATTATGCTCACACATAAAAACTACAAAGGCTATATTATCGATTTGGATGGCACGATTTACCTCGGCGAAGGGCGCATTCCTGCGGGTGAAGATTTTATTCATCGCTTGCAAGCTGCGAAAATACCTTATCTTTTCGTGACGAATAACACGACACGCCGTCCAGAGACCGTGCAAGAGCGCCTGCGGACGAAATTTAATATTGAGACACCTGTAGAAACTATCTATACGGCTTCTCGCGCAACGGTGGATTATATGGATTCTCTTGGTTTGCCGAAAACGGCATATGTCATTGGTGGAGATGGCCTGAGACACGCCGTTTTCACAGAAGGTGGTTACACCGAAGATACGGAAAATCCAGCTTATGTCGTTGTCGCAGTAGATATGGACCTGACCTATGACAAGCTTAAGACGGCGACTTTCTGCATCCAAAAAGGTGCGAAATTCATTGGGACAAATCCTGACCTAAATTTGCCAACATCTGAGGGTCTTTTGCCGGGCTCTGGCTCGATCAACGCTGCTATCGCTGCAGCCACTCAAAAGCAGCCTGATTTTGTCGGCAAACCTGAGAAAATCATCACGGATTTAGTCGTCGCACAAATGGGTCTTGCAAAAGAAGACCTCCTCGTCGTGGGGGATAATTACTTGACTGACATTCACACGGGGCTTGACAATGGAATTGATACTCTGCTTGTCACGACAGGGTTTACAAAAAAAGAAGAGGTACCAACACTCAATCCACAACCGACCTATGTGTTAGACAGCCTTGAGGAATGGGTGTTGTGATGCGCAACCGATTTCTTTTTGCGGGGACGATTTTGTGGTCGGTCGCAGCAAGTGTTGTTATCACGGTGCTATTATCCATCCCTTTGTTTGCCTTGGATAGTGGCTGGGAGCATTTACCCCAAGTTGCTGGGATGTCTGAGGGGCGCTTACTCATGAACTATCATGTGCTCATGAGATATCTCTTGAATCCGATGATTGGCAAGCTCAAAATGCCTGACTTTCCAGATAGTGCAAGTGCGTTGCAACATTTTGCAGAGGTCAAAGGGATGTTTCTGTTTGCGATTGCGGTCATGGTACTTTTAGCTCTTGTTATGGTGGTATTTTTGCGCGAACACGTGGCTATTTTAGTTGGGCGAGGAATTATTCTAGTCATGCTTGTCCCTGTCGTTTTGTGTGGGATTGCTGCACTTGTTGGCTTTGATAATTTCTTTATTGCTTTTCATAAGGTCCTTTTTGTGGGACAGACAAGCTGGCTTTTTGATCCCGATACGGATCCAATCATCAATGTCTTGACAGATCAATTCTTTATGCTGACATTTATCCTTTTTGGGTTGCTGTATGAAGTTTTTTGGGGAGTTGTGTTACTCAGCTCTAGGAGGGGCTATGGAAAAGCGAACTATTCGAGTTGAAAAGGAGCCGAATACGCGCCTGCCACAAGGCCTGAAACGTCCAAGGCGACGGAATTCGATGTCTAGTCGCTTGTTAATTCTTTTGGGTGTGATTATTCTAGCGATTCTTGCGCTGACTGGGTTTGGTCTCTACCAAAAACATGAAAAGAGTGTTGCAGCTTCAGAATCACGATCCAGGGTTTCAAGTATTGACATCTCGCAAAAGGTGGCTGCTGAAGAAAGTGCCGCGATAAAAGCGTCAGAATCTGCATCAGTTGCGGCTGATCCAACTTATGGCTGGTTAAAAACGGCGGGAAAACCCAATGAACTGCCTATACTGATGTTTCACTATGTGGCTGAAGAGACGGATAACAATCAACCAGCCTGGAACTCAAACTATATCACGCCAGAAAGTTTATCAGCTATTTGTGAGGCACTCGTGGCTAATGGCTACACAACGCTCACAGCGGATCAGGCGGTGGCCGTTTTGACAGGAAATCTAAAGCCGTCGAATAAAATGGTCTGGTTGACTTTTGATGATGGGCATGAGAATAACTACACGAACGCGTATCCGATACTCAAAAAGTATGGGATTCATGCGAGCTTTGGGATGGTGACGGCAACGTTGCCAAGTTATAAAGGGACGGATACGACTTATATCAGCTATTCACAGATGTTGAAGATGCAAGGAAGTGGCTTGATTAGTTTTACGAGCCATACGGAAACGCATCCAGATTTATCGACGCTAGCACTTTCTGATGAACAAGAGCAGTTGACAGGCTCAAAGAAATTGCTGGATAACCTGTTGCACCAAAATACGCAGGTACTTGTTTATCCGTCGGGGAAGTTTGATAGTGAGACGGAAAAATTAGCAAAAGAGGCAGGCTATAAAGTAGCTCTGGAAGAGGGAGAAGATATGGCTGTAGGCAGTGGAAATCTGTTTGAAGTGCCGCGTTATCGTATCTCAACAGGCGCAAGTCCTAACTATGTGCTTTCCCTACTTGAAGCTGCTGTGAGATATAATACGGCAAATACTGCGCACTAACAGGGATGGCAAGATGGCGAGATTGGTTAGCTAAAAAGGGATGTCTCATATGCCGTGTGGTCTGAGTCCTAAGAAAGGATGGCGGCCTGACACAAGCGCGAATCTAAAAGACGAACAAAAAGACATAAATGGTGTGGAAAATGTCTTTTTTGTTTGCCATTTTATCTGGGGTTTTATAAAATGAGGTTGAAAGGATGAGAGATGGTTATTTCACGCTATACAAAGCCAGAGATGGCTGCAATTTGGACGGATGAAAACAAGTACAAAGCTTGGCTAGAAGTTGAAATTTTGGCGGATGAGGCTTGGGCGGAGCTGGGGGAGATTCCGCATGAAGACGTGGCGAAAATTCGCACCAATGCGAGCTTTAAGGTTGAGCGAATTCTTGAAATTGAAGAGGAGACACGGCATGACGTCGTGGCCTTTACACGCTGTGTGTCAGAGAGTTTGGGTGAGGAGAAGAAGTGGGTGCACTACGGCCTCACATCAACGGACGTGGTCGATACGGCCTATGGCTATCTCTACAAGCAGGCCAACGACATTTTGCGCAAGGATCTGGTGGACTTTCTTGAAATTATCGCAAACAAGGCGCGTGAGCACAAATACACGGTCATGATGGGACGTACGCATGGGGTGCACGCGGAGCCTACGACTTTTGGACTGAAGCTTGCGACGTGGTATTCTGAGATGAGGCGTAACATCGAGCGCTTTGAGCGTGCAAGTAAAGGCGTTGAAGCGGGGAAGATTTCTGGTGCTGTGGGGACCTTTGCCAATACCCCACCTGCTGTGGAGGCATATGTCTGTGCGCATCTGGGGATTCGGACTCAAGAGATTTCGACGCAAGTGTTGCCGCGTGACCTTCATGCGGAGTATTTTCAGACGTTGGCATTGATTGCGACGTCGATTGAGCGCTTTGCCACAGAAATCCGCGGATTACAGAAGTCGGAGCAACGCGAAGTCGAAGAGTTTTTCGCAAAAGGGCAAAAAGGCTCCTCTGCTATGCCGCACAAGCGTAATCCGATTGGTTCGGAAAATATGGTGGGTCTTGCGCGTGTGATTCGGGGGCATGCCTTTACGGCGCTTGAAGATGTAAGTTTATGGCATGAACGGGACATTTCACACTCGTCAGCCGAGCGGATTATCGCGCCCGATACAACGGAGCTGTTGGACTATCAGCTGCAGCGTTTTGGGACTATTGTGAAAAACTTGACGGTCTTTCCTGAAAATATGCTGCGCAACATGAACGAAGCAACTTTTGGCTTGATTTATAGTCAACATGTGATGCTGGAGTTGATCCAAAAAGGGATGAGTCGTGAGGCCGCCTATGACTTGGTGCAGCCATTGACTGCGAAGTCATGGGATGAGCAGCTTATGTTTCGGCCGCTGGTGGAGGCCAACGAGACGATTCGTAAGACGCTTACGCCAGCGGAGATTGACGCCGCTTTTGACTATCATTACCACTTGAAACACGTCGATGAGATTTTTGAGCGGGTGGGCTTATAGTTGACAAAGAGAAAATAATGTGCTAAGATAACGTCAAGTTAATTTGTTTCTGTCACACCTGTTATGACAAAAGCAAATTAAGCCCTCAACTGTGTTACTTACTGATTCGCTCTGAGTAATGCAGTTTTTTTGTTTTCGTACGTGCGGCTTTTGGCGGGTTGCGGTATAATAAAGGCTATGGTGAATCATATTGTATTATTTGAGCCGCGGATTCCACAAAATACGGGAAATATCGCGCGAACGGCTGCAGCAATCAACGCGCCGTTACATCTCATCAAGCCGTATGGCTTTGAAATCACAGAAAAAAACGTACGGCGGGCAGGGCTTGATTATTGGGATGCAGTGGATTTACGGGAGTATTCAGACTTGGATGCCTTTATGTCGGGCTTAAGTGGGGAGATTCATCTGGTGACTAAGTTTGCAAGTAAAAGTTATACAGAGCCTGATTATGCGGATGGCAGGGAGCATTATTTTTTGTTTGGTCGAGAGGATACGGGCTTGCCTGAGGACTTTCAGCGGCTGCATTACGATTGGAATATTCGGATTCCGCAGAATGATACGCACGTGAGGAGTTTGAATCTATCGAATGCGGTGGCGGTGGTTTTGTATGAGGCTTTGCGACAGCAAGCATTTGCAGGGCTTGATGCGGTGCATGATTACGGAGTTAAAGACAAGTTAAAATAACATAAATGAGGTGGAGAAGCGAATAGGGGTAACTCGTACAGAGTGGAAAAGAGACGTTCGAACGATGAAGATTTATTTTGTGCGGCATGGGAAGACGCAATGGAACTTGGAGAAGCGTTTGCAGGGGCAGTTTGGGGACTCAGCTTTGTTGCCTGAGACGTACCTGGAACAAGAACGGGTAAAGGCGTTTCTTGCGCCTGTCAAATTTGACAAGGTGTTTGTAAGCCCCAAAAAACGGGCGGTCGATACGGCGGCACACATTACAGATCTTCCCTTGCATCCTGACATGCGGCTTGCGGAGTGGAATTTTGGGGATCTTGAGGGGATGAAAGTTGAGGAGGCGGTGAAGCTCTATCCGGAGGCACTTGAGAACTCGAGGCATCATCTGGAAAAATTTGACGGGTCGGCTTTTGGGGCTGAAAAGGTTGAAACGGTGCTTGCGCGCTTTGAAAGTCTGCTGTTGGACTGTGTCAAATTTGACAAGGAGGGCGTTTTCCTCTGGGTCGGACATGGTGCGACGGGGACGGCTGGTTTGCGGCACTTGGCAGGCTTTCCAGTGTCTGAATTGCGTGCGGCAGGTGGACTTGACAATAATAGTGTCTCGCTCCTTGAGGGAGAACCTGGACAATTTGTCTTGAAAGAGTGGAATCGTAAGCTATGAACGAGGAAGTGATGTTTTCGGGCGAGATTGCGTCGATTTTTTTTAGTAATCCAGCGAACTTTTATAAGGTCTTGCTCCTTGAGATTGACGACACAGATGCGGACTTTGAAGATAGCGAAATCGTTGTGACAGGAACGATTGGCGATGTTGTCGAGGGAGAGAGCTATGTGTTTTGGGGGACGATGACGACGCATCCAAAATATGGCTTGCAACTCACAGCAACGCGCTATGAAAAGAGTTTGCCTACGACAAATGCGGCTCTGGTGCGCTTTTTTAGTGGGGAGCAATTTCCAGGAATCGGAAAAGCCACGGCGGAGAAGATTGTGGCGGCTTATCCAACGGATACGATTGCGTCTCTCTTAAAGGATCCATCAGCTTTGAAAAATTTGCTGAGTCTTGCCAAGCGGGAAAGTTTTGTGAAACGTCTCAAAGAAAGTGTCGGGACGGATCGAACGCTTGCAGAGCTGCAGAAATACGGGCTTCCTGGAAATGTAAATTTGCGGATGATTGAACTTTATGGGGAAGAGGCGATTTCGGTCATCGAGAAGACGCCTTATCGCTTGGTTGAAGACATTCGTGGGGTCGGCTTTAAGCTAGCAGACCGGATTGCGGCAGACGAAGGGGTAGCTGCGGATGATTCTGGGAGGCTTCGTGCGGGATTGCTCCATGTTCTAGTGACGCGAGCCATGGCGACGGGTGACACCTATATGATACAAGTGGAACTTTTGCAAGGCACGCAGATTCTGCTTAGTGAGGCGCGTCCTGTTGAGATTTCTGAGGAGATGCTCGAAACGGAGTTGACGCAGCTTGCAGCAGAGGGCAAGATACAGCGCAGGGGCGAGAAAATTTTTGAGAATTCGTTGTATTTTGCGGAAGAGGCAATTGCTGCGAGTTTGAAAAAGCTTGCTGGAGAGCCCGCTGTCAAATTTGACAAGGCACAAATTGATGCAGCCATCGCACAGGCCGAAGAAAAATTAGCCATTCACTACGATGAAACGCAGAAAACAGCTATTTCTGAAGCGATTGGGCATTCGTTTAGCTTACTCACGGGCGGGCCTGGAACGGGGAAAACGACGATTGTGCAGGGCTTGATTGAGGTGTATGCTGAGTTGCACGAGATAAGTCTTGACGTCATGCGCTATTCTGCTGAGGAGCCGTTTCCAATAGTGCTTGCGGCGCCGACAGGACGTGCAGCGAGGCGCTTGTCTGAAACGACGGGACTCCCTGCAGCAACCCTCCACAGGCATTTGGGGATTGCAACAGACGACGCGGTAGATAGCGAAACAAGTGCACTTGTGGGGGATTTGCTAATCGTTGATGAGTTTTCGATGGTAGATACCTGGCTTGGGGCGAAGCTGTTTCGAGCGATTCCTGATGGGATGCAAGTCGTCTGCGTGGGGGATGCGGATCAGCTGCCCTCGGTTGGACCGGGGCAAGTGTTCGCGGACCTGTTCAAACTGCCCAATTGCGCAGCCACTGAACTCATACAAGTTTATCGGCAATCCGAAAAGTCCACAATTTTAGACCTCGCAGCGAGTATCAAAGCAGGCGCACTCCCGTCAAATTTGACAGAGCGCCAAAGTGATCGCTCTTTCTTTGCAGCAAGCGCCAATCAAGTCCCTCACCTCATTCAACAAATCGCTGAAAGCTGGCTGAGACGCGGCAATGATCCCTTTGAACTCCAGGTTCTCGCCCCCATGTACAAAGGGGCTGCGGGTATTGATGCACTCAATGAGATTCTCCAAGAAGTCTTCAATCCGCTTGAGACTGATGCAATCGAGTTTAACTACAAGGCGATTCATTTTAGACGTGGAGATAAGATACTTCATCTGGTCAATGACGCGGAAGCAGGCGTCTTTAATGGCGATATTGGCCGCATTACGGATCTTGTCGCGGGAAAATATACCGAGAGTAAGCAAGACGAGTTGCTACTTGACTTTGACGGCCAAGAGGTCGTTTATCCGCGTAGCGACTGGTATAAGCTAACTTTGGCTTATGCAATGTCTATCCATAAGGCGCAAGGCAGTGAATTTGCCACGGTCGTTGTGCCTCTCGTTGCGAATTTCTCCCGAATGCTACAACGCAATCTCCTTTATACAGCTGTCACACGGGCGCGCGAGTCCTTGATTCTCTTAGGAGAGGTCTCAGCCTTTGAGCAAGCTGTCGCACGTGTCTCTGGCAATCGTAAAACCTATCTCGTCCCACGACTAACCGGAAAAGAAGAAGCTATCAAATCTGACGAGACGTCAAGTCTAGTCTCAGAGGCCTCTGTCAAATTTGACAACTCACCTAACCAATCATTGTCACACCCCGTCAAATTTGACAAAGCTTCAGGTAAACAAATTCTCACACAATCAAGCATCAACGCGGGCGAAATCTCTCCTCTTATCGGGCTCACGGATACAGACTTCGCCCTTTTAAAACCTTAAGCCTCAAAAATCCGAACAATCCTGTCTGAAAATCCTAAAAGCCCCTATTCGGGCTTTTTTTCTCCGCCTAAAAAAGATAAACTAAAGCTAGAAAGTGAGGAATGAAACGTGGAAAAGAAAGCACTACGTTATGAAGGCAAAGCCAAAAAACTCTATGAAACTGACGAGGAAGGGACACTTTGGGTCGAGTATCTGGACCAAGCAACGGCCTTAAACGGTGCCCGCAAGGAAGAAATCCCAGGCAAAGGCGCACTCAATAATCAAATTTCAAGTATCATCTACGAAAAGCTTAACGAGGCGGGTATCTCAACCCATTTTATCCGGCAAGTCTCAGACACAGAGCAGCTCAACCGTGACATCACAATGATTCCAATGGAAGTCGTTTTGCGCAATGTTGTCGCAGGCTCATTTGCCAAGCGCTTCGGCCTTGAAGAAGGGGCTGAGCTTAAAGAGCCGATCATTGAGTTCTATTACAAGTCTGATGCGCTCGATGACCCCTTCATCAACGAGGATCACATCGCTTATCTGGGCCTTGTCAATACCTTTGAGCTCATGTCTATAAAAAATGAAACCCGAAAAATCAATACGCTCTTAAAAGGGCTCTGGCAGCAGATTGGCTTGACGCTTGTGGACTTCAAGCTCGAGTTTGGAAAAAATAATCTGGGCCTCGTGACTCTGGCAGATGAGATAACACCCGACACCTGCCGTCTCTGGGATAAAGACGGTAAGCACATGGATAAAGACGTCTTCAGACGTGATTTGGGCGACATTATCCCGGTCTATGAGACCATCTTAAAAGACCTCAAAGAAAAAGTCGTGCCTAAGCGCTTTGTGGTTGAAGAAACGCCACAGTCTTCAAGCGCGCATCCTTCCGCACCAGACTTTCCAGGCCTCTCAAACATTTTTACAGGTCTTCAAGATGAGCTTTCAGCGATTGTCAACTCCGCCTTTGCAGGACTTAGCGCCAATGCACTCTCAGCTACCAGCGCAACGGATACCCCGACTTCTACGTCAGGCGAGGATGACGGTTTAGGACAAAGTGTTAAAGTAACCAATACCAAGCCACACCCTTCAAGCGCTGCAACGGCTAGCTCTAGTACCTCAAAAACGACAACTACGGCAAATGCTGCAAGCGATGTTAAGACAGAAGATGAGACACTTGGCCAGAGCGTCAAAGTCACGACAAGTAAACCCAAAACGACAAGTAGTGCAGCAACTAAGTCTGCTGCCACAAAAGCAACGACAGCTGCAAAATCTGCGGCACCTCGCAAACCCCGCGTCAACGTCAAAACAAAAACAACAGAGTAGAAAGGAATTGAGCCCGGCTTGTCTGTAAAGGTCGGGCTCACATCTTAAACGAACAATGACAAAAATCCGTGTTTACGTCACTTACAAGGCGTCAATCCTTGACCCTCAAGCCCAAGCTATCAAAAACGCCACCCGCAAAATGGGCTATACTGCAGTAAACGAGCTCAAAATGGGCAAATATTTTGATATTGATTTTGAAGGCAGAGCCGACGAAGCCAAAGCCAAAGTTGCTGAAATCGCAGATCAACTCCTCGCCAATCCCAATATGGAAACTTATTCTGTTGAGGTTTTAGACTAGAAAGGAGGAAGTGCAAATGTGCCAATTTTAGGCACAGTGAGCTGATTTTAGCTGTTGTTTAGAAAGTCGCTTGAAACTGTGTTTCAAGTCAATGAACGACTTTCTGCGTTATGCTCAAAACCAAAACGTTCACTTTTGCACTACGATTATGAAATTTGCAGTCATTCAATTCCCCGGCTCGAACTGTGACTTCGACCTGCTCTGGGCGATCAGGGACATTATGAACGCTGACGCCGAGTTCGTCTGGCACGATGAAAGCTCTCTTGAAGGCTTCGACGGCGTCCTCATTCCTGGCGGCTTTAGCTATGGCGACTACCTGCGCTGTGGCGCCATTTCAGCCTTTGCCAACATCGCCCCAGAAATCAAACGCTTGGCCAACGAAGGCAAGCCTGTTTTTGGCACCTGCAACGGCTTTCAAATTCTCTGCGAATTGGGTCTTCTCCCAGGCGCGCTCATTCGCAACGACAGCTTGAAATTCGTCAGCAAATGGCAAAGTTTGCGCGTCAATAACACGAAAAAATTCACCTCCGAATACGCAGAAAATGAAGTGATTAGCCTCCCAATCGCTCACGGCGAAGGTCAGTATATCGCAACCCCTGAAGAACTCGCTAGCCTCAAAGCGAACAATCAAATCGCTTTTACCTATGAAAATGGCAATCCCAATGGCTCTGCCCAAAATATCGCAGGCATTACCAACGCCCGCGGCAACGTCCTTGGCATGATGCCCCACCCTGAACGCGCCGTGGAAGACTTGCTCGGTGGCTCAGATGGCCAAAAACTCTTTGCCTCCGTGCTGAAAAATTTTGTGATCCAGGAGGTGAACGCATGACCGTAGAACTTTCCCCAGAAGAAATCCAAAGCACGAAAATCTACCGTGAGTGGGGGCTTACGGACGACGAATACAACAAAATCAAAGATGAAATCCTAGGCGGACGTCTGCCGAATTTCACGGAGACCGGCATGTACGCCGTTATGTGGAGCGAGCATTGCTGCTACAAGAACTCAAAGCCTGTGTTGAAGAAGTTCCCAACGACGGGCAAGCAAGTCCTCATGGGGCCTGGCGAGGGCGCTGGCGTTGTGGATATTGGCGACGGGCTGGCGGTTGTGTTCAAGGCGGAGTCGCACAATCATCCGAGTTATGTCGAGCCTTACGAGGGCGCGGCGACTGGCTCTGGCGGGATTATTCGCGACATTTTCAGCATGGGCGCGCGTCCCATCGCGATTTTGGACAGCTTGCGTTTCGGTCAGATTGACAATGCCCACACGCGCCACATTGTCGATCAGGTCGTCGCTGGGATTGCGGGCTACGGCAACTGTATCGGGATTCCGACGGTCGGTGGCGAAGTCGCTTTTGACGAGAGCTACACAGGAAATCCTTTGGTCAACGTCCTATGTGTGGGGCTGATTGAGCAAAAGCACATTCAAAAAGGCCAAGCCAAGGGTGTTGGGAATTCCATTTTCTACGTGGGGGCAAAAACTGGCCGTGACGGGATTCACGGGGCTTCTTTTGCCTCGAAAGAATTTGGAAGCGGCAATGAAACCCAGCGTTCTGCGGTGCAAGTCGGCGATCCGTTTATGGAAAAACTCTTGCTGGAGGCCTGTATCGAAGTCATCAATGAGCATGGCGACGTATTGGTTGGCATTCAAGATATGGGAGCTGCAGGATTGGTTTCTTCCACCTCTGAAATGGCATCGAAAGCAGGCAGCGGCATGATTTTGAATCTTGACAAGGTGCCACAGCGCGAAACAGAGATGATTCCTTATGAAATGATGCTCTCTGAAAGCCAGGAGCGCATGGTGCTTTGCATCAAGCAGGGCCACGAGCAGGAAATCATAGACGTCTTCAAGAAATACGACCTTGATGCGGTCAATATCGGCGAAGTCACGGACGACGGCTTTTATACCTTGTATCACAAGGGAAAGCTTGCGGCGAAAGTCCCTGTTGACTCACTCGCTGAAGATGCACCGACCTATTACCGCGAAGCGAAAGTGCCTGCACGCGTGGCTGAATTTGCCAAAGTCGGCAGTTGGCAACCTGAAATTTCAGATGTGAATGACATCTTCCTTGCTTTGCTCAAACAGCCTACGATTGCGTCTAAACGTAGCATTTACGAGACTTATGACTCGCGCGTCATGACAAATACGGTGGTGGCACCTGGCTCAGACGCCGCAGTGCTGCGGGTGCGTGGCACGAAAAAGGCGCTTGCCATGACGACGGACTGTAACGCCCGCTATCTCTATCTGGACCCTGAAAAAGGTGGTGCCATTGCCGTGGCAGAAGCAGCACGCAATATTGTTGCAAGCGGCGGGAAACCACTTGCTATCACGGACTGCTTGAATTTCGGTAATCCTGAGAAACCGGAGCAATTCTGGGAATTGACGACGGCCGCTGACGGGATTACGCGTTCTTGCTTGGCGCTCGATACGCCTGTCATTTCGGGCAATGTTTCACTTTATAATGAGACGAGCGGTGAAGCCATTTTGCCCACACCGATGATTGGCATGGTGGGCCTGATTGAGGACACAGATTTTATCACAACGCAGGATTTCAAGCAAGCAGGGGATGTGATTTATCTGGTCGGTGAGACAGGCGATGATTTCAGCGGGTCAGAACTCCAGAAACTTCTGACGGGTGACATCAGTGGGACGATTGATTTTGATTTGGACGCTGAGAAGAAAAATCAAGACTTTGTGTTATCTGCTATCCAAGCAGGCCTTGTCCAGTCTGCCCATGACCTCTCCGAAGGTGGCTTAGCGATTGCCCTTGCAGAATCTGCGTTTGATAAGGGTTTTGGCGTTTCCGTTAAATTTGACGGAACTGACAAGCAGCTTTTCAGTGAAACACAGGGACGATTTATTCTTACTGTCAACCCTGACAAAGCGTCAGATATTGAGAACTTGGCCGCTAAACTTTCCGTCAAATTTGACAGCATCGGGGAAGTCACGTCTGACGGCGTGCTCAACATCAATGGAATTTCTGTCAGATCTGACGAAGCTTATGCAACTTATGAAAACGCGATTCCGGAGCTGATGGCTTAAAAATATTTCTAAAAAAGTCCTTTTTACTCTGATTTTAGGAAGGGCTTTTTACTTACAAAGCATACACCTTCTGAGTCGCACTCCTCGCTATTTAATGTAAAAGCTGTTATAATATTGGTTACCTCAAAAAAACTTCTTTTTCGCCTAACTTTGAGAACCGCTTGGCGTAAGACGCCAAGTGAATGAACGATTCTCAGCGTTAGTCTTTAAAACAAAAAGGTTTTTTTGACACGCCCATCATCAAAAGGATTTGACATGGCACTTTCAAAACTCAACGAACTTTACGGCACAAAATTTGAACAAATGGCGATTCGCGATCACGCCGACCATCCGCGCCACGCGGGCGAGCTCACGCAAGGCTGCGTGATTGATCTCAACAACCCGACCTGTGGCGATGTCATCCGCTTAACGGTTGATTTTACTGACGACAAAATCTCGGAAATCGCTTTTTCAGGCCATGGCTGCACGATTAGCACGGCGTCGGCTTCTATGATGACCGACCTCGTCCTAGGCAAGAGCAAAGCAGAAGTCCTCGCACTCGCCGAGCTTTTCTCCCAGATGGTAACAGGCGCCAAAGTGGATAAAGACCAGCTGGGCGACGCTCAATTTCTCGCAGGCGTCTCGAAATTCCCCCAACGCGTGAAATGCAGTACCCTTGCATGGAATGCCCTCAAAAAAGCTGTTCAGACGGACAATCACACCGCAGAAGTCAAAGAGGCACACGCATGACCCAATTTTACGATTTCACCGCAACCAAAATGAATGGCGAAGAAGTCCAAATGTCCGACTATTCAGGCAAAGTCGTCCTCGTTGTCAATACTGCGAGCAAATGTGGCTTCACGCCCCAATTTGAAGGCCTTGAGAAGCTCTACAAAGACTACCACGATAAAGGTCTCGAGATTCTGGGCTTTCCTTGCAATCAATTTGCCCACCAAGACGCAGGCACGAACGCCGAGATTCAAGAATTTTGCCAGCTCAACTATGGCGTGACTTTTACCATGTTTCAAAAAATCGACGTCAACGGTGAAAACGCGAATCCCCTCTACAAATTCTTGAAAGACGCAGCCCCAGGTGTCGCCGGCAAAGCCATCAAATGGAACTTCACGAAGTTCCTCATCGACCGCGAGGGGAAAGTCCTCACGCGCTTTGCCTCCGCCACAAGCCCTGAAAAACTCGCCCCTGAGATTGAAAAACTGCTCTAACTTTGCGATAATAAAGCCAACTAAACCAGAAGAGGTATCCGCACTTGAAATTTTAAGTCTTGACGTCAATGAGAACTCGCAAATCGCTTGTTTTATGTGCTCTCGACTTATTTCAGGACAGTTCTTTTCAAAAGAAGCTATTTTGACTTGGTCGAGATAGTTTTTTAGGTTACCTCTATCTCCGCGCTGTGCGCTGCGCTGTCCATGCTCGCTAAGCAAGCATTGCTGGCAAGTCGCTTGGCAACTCCCTGCATTTTTGCCTGGCTAAAGCGTGTCCATTCGCTCTAAGGCGCTAAAGCGCCTTAGCGATAGGATGGCTGTTGGTGCGGTCTGCACCTTACAGCGATGCTCGTAGGGTTGTCAGAGCGGACAGCCCGACACGAAGTGGCGGAGATAGACACGCCCGTTTAGAGATGTTTATAATCAAGAGCAAATCATTACACTTTTACAGGAATTTAAACCGGCGATGATTCTAGTGGAGCATAATCAGCACTTTATCGACGCTGTTGCCACTCGAAAAATGGAACTCAAAATGCTACAATAAGACAAATGACCACGCACACGATTGATATCGAGTCCTACCGCAAACTCGCTGAAGCGCATCAAGCACAACACCGCAAGTTTCTCGCGCAGCTCAAGAAAAAACCACCCAAAAATCTCGACCAATTGGCACTCCAAGTCCACGAGGAAGTCTTTTCGGAGATTGATTGCACGCAGTGCGCAAATTGCTGCAAGACCCTCGGACCACTTTTTACGGAAGCAGATATTGAGCGCATCGCAAAGCACCTCCACATGAGCTTGCAAAGTTTCGAGGCGACTTATTTACGTGTGGATGAGGACGGTGACAAGGTTTTTCAAAGCATGCCTTGCCCATTTCTCGGGGACGACAATCTCTGTCGTATCTATGACGTCCGTCCCAAAGCTTGCCGTGAATTCCCTCACACCGATCGCAAGAAAATCTACCAGATCAATCACTTAACGATTAAAAATACCTTGTATTGCCCAGCTGCCTATGAGTTTGTGGAGAAGCTCCAAGAAAAAATTCAAAAATAAGTTTTCCGAACATTAACTGCTAAATTTGAACGATTTAGCAGTTTTTCTTTTCATTTTCAGTAAAATCCACGTAAAATAAGACTATAAAGTTCGAGAAAGAGAAAGAATGAACGATAAATCTTGGTTTGACAAAATTGAAAATACGGATGAGGCCTCTCACCTCAACGAAGAGTGTGGCCTTTTCGGTGTGTGGAATCATCCGGATGCCGCGCGTCTGACTTATTTTGGCTTGCACGCACTGCAACATCGGGGGCAAGAGGGCGCTGGCATTCTCACGAATGATAAGGGACAGCTCAAGCGTTTTCGAGGGTTAGGGCTTGTTACCGACGTTTTCAAAAAGCCTGAAAATTTGGAAAGCCTGACGGGGACAGCTGCGATAGGGCATGTGCGCTATGCGACAGCAGGAAATGCGCGGATTGACAATATTCAACCTTTTCTCTTTGAATTTCTCGGGAAATCCTTTGGCCTCGCGCATAATGGAAATCTCACGAACGCTGATTCTTTGCGCACGGAGCTCGAAAAAAACGGCGCGATTTTTAGCTCGACTTCGGATACTGAAGTCCTGATGCATCTCATTCGCAGGAGCCATCACCCCGAGATGATGGGACGCATCAAAGAAGCGTTAAACACTGTGAAAGGTGGTTTTGCTTATTTGATGATGGTCGAAGATAGCCTGATTGCGGCGCTGGACCCAAATGGTTTTCGGCCTTTGTCGATTGGTAAAATGGCTAATGGGGCCATCGTAGTGGCGTCTGAAACTTGTGCCTTTGATGTAGTGGGGGCCACTTGGCTTCAAGACGTGAATCCAGGCGAAGTGGTCATCATCAATGACAAGGGCATCCAGGTCGATACTTATACCAACAACACCCAACTCAACATTTGTAGTATGGAATATATTTATTTTGCGCGTCCTGACAGCATCATTCACGGGGTGAATGTCCACAATGCGAGAAAACAGAGTGGCCGTATTTTGGCAAGGGAAGCTCAGATTGATGCGGATATGGTCATTGGGGTACCAAATTCCAGCCTGTCTGCCGCCTCGGGCTATGCGGAAGAATCAGGCTTGCCTTATGAGATGGGCTTAATCAAAAATCAATATGTGGCACGGACCTTTATCCAGCCGACGCAAGAACTCCGAGAACAAGGTGTTCGTATGAAGCTCTCTGCGGTGCGGGGAGTGGTCGAAGGTAAACGCGTCATCATGGTAGATGATTCAATTGTGCGGGGAACGACGTCGCGAAGGATTGTCCGTTTGCTCAAAGAAGCTGGTGCTGCGGAAGTCCATGTCGTGATTGCGTCACCGCCTCTTGCCTACCCTTGTTTTTACGGGATTGACATTCAAAAGCGGGAGGAGCTGATTGCAGCGACTCACACGGTCGAAGAAATTCGAGACTTGATCGAAGCAGATAGCCTGACTTATTTGTCTGTCGATGGGCTTGTAGAAGCTATCGGGCACAAAGATTTGACGCTCAGCTATTTCACAGGTGATTATCCAACTCCACTCTACGATTATGAGGATGCTTACACAGCGAGTTTGACTGCTGAACCCAAACCTGATACGCCCAATCAAGCGGCGGAAGAAAAATATTTGCTCAAGGAGTCCCAAAATGTCTAAAAATGCTTATGCCAAGTCTGGTGTCGATGTCGAGGCCGGCTACGAAGTTGTCTCTCGCATCAAAAAACACGTGAAACGTACAGAACGTCTCGGTGTTCTTGGCGGTCTCGGTGGCTTTGGAGGGGCTTTTGATCTCTCGGTATTGAAAAACTATGAAGAGCCCGTCCTGATTTCTGGAACTGATGGTGTGGGAACAAAATTGCAGCTCGCCATTCAAGCAAATAAGCACAACACTATTGGCATTGATTGTGTGGCGATGTGTGTGAATGATATTGTCGCAGCAGGTGCGGAGCCCTTGTATTTCCTGGATTATCTAGCCGTTGGCAAAACACAACCTGAGAAATTGGAACAAGTGGTCGCCGGCGTGGCTGAAGGTTGCGTACAGGCGGGTGCTGCTTTGATTGGCGGGGAAACGGCGGAACACCCTGGAATCATGCCGGTAGATGACTATGATATTGCAGGCTTTGCGGTCGGGATTGCTGAGAAATCGCAGCTTATTGATGGCGAGAAAAATGTCGCAGAGGGCGATGTGCTCTTGGGCTTAGCGTCTTCTGGGATTCACTCGAACGGCTATTCTTTGGTTCGCAAGGTCTTTAAAGATTTTGACTTGAATGAGAGTTTACCTGAACTCGACGGCAAAGCTTTGATTGAGGAGTTGTTGACACCGACGAAAATTTATGTGAAAGAGGTCTTGCCTTTGATTCAAAAAGGCTTCATCAAGGGAATTGCTCACATCACGGGTGGTGGTTTTCAAGAGAATTTGCCACGGATGTATGGGGAAGATTTGGCCGCTGAGATTCAGGAAGGGAGTTGGCCAATTTTGCCAATTTTCAAGGCTTTGGAGCGGATTGGGGAGATTAAGCACGGCGAGATGTTTGAGATTTTCAATATGGGTCTCGGCATGCTCTTGGCGGTCGCACCTGAAAATGTGGCGTCAGTCAAAGCGGAGCTTGAGGTTTTTGAAGTCGGGCGCATGGTCAAGCGTTCTGGAGAGGCTGTCATCATCAAATGAAACGATTAGCGATATTTGCTTCGGGGAATGGCTCGAATTTTCAAGTCTTGGTGGAGCGTTTTCCAAAAGAAGTCGAGTTTGTTTTCAGTGATCATCGTGATGCTTATGTCTTGAAACGCGCTGAGAAATTGGGTGTACGTGCTTTCGCCTTTGAGCGCAAAGACTTTGCCACGAAAGTGGATTATGAAGCGGCACTTGTAAACTTGCTGGATAATGAAAAGATTGACCTGGTTCTTTTGGCAGGCTATATGAAAATCATTGGGCCGACCTTGCTTGCGAGCTATGAAGGGAAGATTGTCAACATTCATCCGTCTTATCTACCGAAGCACGGCGGGACGCCCCGCGCGATTGAGGAAAGTCATGCGGATAAGGACGGTTTAGGCGTGACGGTACACTGGGTGGATTCTGGGGTAGATACGGGTAAAATCATTGCGCAGCGCAAGTTGCCATGGATCGAGGATTTGGATGCCTATGAAGCAAGTGTCCATGCGATGGAGTATGACTTGTATCCAGAAGTGGTAAGGAGTTTATTAAATGACTGAAATGCACCCTCATTTGAAAGAGATTTTATTTGACGAGGCGACGATTCAAGCGAAAGTCGCAGAAATGGCAGCAGAGATTTCGCGTGATTATGCAGGGAAAAAGGTGTTGGTTGTGGGTATTTTGACAGGTGCGGTCATGTTTGCAGTTGATTTGCTTAAGCGCCTGACGATTGATGTGGAGCTAGACTTTATGGATGTGTCGAGCTATGGTGCGAGTCTCTCCTCGTCTGGAGAAGTGCGGATCTTAAAGGATTTATCGAGTGCTGCGGAAGGACGTGAGATTCTGATTGTGGAAGACATCATTGACACAGGCAATACGTTGGTTTATTTGAAACGGATCTTGAATGAACGACTCGCTAGATCCGTTAAGATTGCAGCGCTTTTGGATAAACCTGCAGGTCGAAAAGTGGAGATTGAAGCGGATTATGTGGGCTTCGTCGTGCCCGATGCCTTTATCGTAGGCTACGGAATTGATTATGCCCAGCGTTATCGGCAACTGCCTTATATCGGCATTTTTAATACAGATTTTATGATCAAAGAGGAGCAAAATGAATAAAAAACGAGCTTTAATCAGTGTGTCAGACAAGACGGGAATTACCGAATTCGCTCAGAAATTGGTGGCTTTGGGCTGGGAAATCGTTTCGACGGGCGGCACGGCGAAAGCTTTGACGGAAGCGAATGTTCCCACTATTGAAATTGATGAGGTAACGGGCTTTCCTGAGATGATGGATGGCCGCGTGAAAACCTTGCATCCCTTGGTGCACGGGGCATTGTTGGGTCGGCGTGATGTGAAGTCGCATACGGATGCGATGGTTGAGCACGGGATTGTTCCGATTGATTTCGTCGTGGTAAATCTCTATCCGTTTAAGGAAACCTTGCTTGCGGGGGGCGATTACGATGCGATGATCGAGAAGATTGACATTGGCGGGCCTTCTATGCTGCGTTCTGCAGCGAAAAATCATGCTTTTGTCACTGTGGTGACGGATCCTGCGGATTATGAAGGGGTGCTTACGGAATTGTCTGAAAATGGCGAAACGACAATTGAGACCCGCAAACGTTTGGCAGCAAAAGTTTTCCGCCATACAGCCGCCTATGATGCCTTGATTGCCCGCTATCTGACGGATCAGGTGGGCGAAAAGGACCCTGAAAGTACGACATTGACCTACAACGTTAGCCAGCGGATGCGTTACGGCGAAAATCCGCAGCAGGGCGCTGTTTTCTATGAAGCTGCTCTACCAGTGGCTTATTCCATTGCGAATGCCAAGCAGTTGAACGGTAAGGAATTGAGTTTTAATAACGTGCGTGATGCGGATGCGGCGATTAAGATTGCGCGAGATTTCACCGAAATGCCGACCGTGGTGGCGCTGAAACACATGAATCCGTGCGGGATTGGGCAGGCTGAGTCGATTGAAAAAGCTTGGGATTATGCCTTTGAAGCCGATCCCGTCTCTATTTTCGGGGGGATTGTGGTCTTGAACCGCGAGGTGGATGCTGCCACAGCTCGTAAGATGCACGATATTTTCTTAGAGATTATCATTGCACCAAGTTTTAGCGATGAAGCTTTGGAAATCTTGACCACGAAGAAGAAGAATTTGCGGATTTTGCAGCTGGATTTCAGTGGGCAAGAATCCTCGAAGGGGGAGATGGAAGTCACGGGCGTTTTGGGTGGACTTCTCATCCAGCAGCAAGATGTGATTGAGGAAAATCCTGAAGAATGGACGATTTCGACTGCTAAAAAGCCTTCAGCAGAGAAATTTGAAGCGCTGAAATTTGCTTGGAAAGCGGTGAAATTTGTCAAGGCAAACGGCATTATCGTGACGAACGACCATCAGACGCTGGGCGTAGGGCCTGGTCAGACGAATCGCGTGGGGTCTGTCAAGATTGCACTCGATGCCGCTTTTGAAAAAGACGCGGCGCTTACGAAAAATGCTGTGCTTGCCAGTGATGCGTTCTTTCCTTTTGCCGATAACATTGAAGTGATTGCGAAGTCTGGCGTGACAGCGATTATCCAACCTGGCGGCTCGGTGCGAGATGAAGAAGTGATTGCTGCCTGCGATAAATACGGGATTACAATGGTGTTTACGGGAGTTCGACATTTTAGGCATTGACGGACGTGTGTTTGTAGCGATTTTTTGTGAGTGCAAATGATTTTTGTGGTATAATAAACAAAACATGGATTACTCGTATGAAAATGATCGGACACTACGCATTCGTCTGAGCTTTCAGGATCTCAAGGAGCATGAGATGCACTTGACAGATTTTCTGACGGAGCAGGATAAGGTAGAGACGCTTTTTTATGATTTGATTGATGAGATGGATTTGGAGGAGTTTTTTCAAAATCCCGCTTTTATGTCTTTTCAAATCAGACCACATGCGAACGGGATTGATTTATTGGTGTCAGATGACGATGAAGGGTTTAAGGATATGACGGTTAATGATATGGCTTATGAACTCGAAGAGTTCATGAAGAGTGTGACGAGTGCTACAGGGCGTACGGATCTTTTTTTGGATGAGGGCGAAAAAGAACCTATCAAGTCTCGGGTGAAACGCAAGAAAGAAGTCGTGCCTGAGCCTGATTTTGTATACTATACCTTGCGTTTTGAAAATTTTGAGACAATTATTACGCTGGCAAAGACGCTTTCTGTGACAATGGATGAGTCGGAACTGTACGAATATCAGGGGAGTTTTTATCTCGCAGTTTTGGACAATCAAAAAGAACGCGGAAAAGAGGCCATGCTTGCGATTCGCTCTTTGATGCTAGAATATGCAGAGCAGGCGCCTTTATCACGGGAGCATTTGCGAGAGCATGGACGCGTCATTTTGAGTTCACAGGCACTTGAGAGTTTGAAGAAAATTTAATAAGTAGGCAAGACGTCTGCGAACATAAAAACAGTTGAAAATCCTAGCTAGTCTAGGATTTTTTCGCGTTTTTTTGCTATAATAGTTGGTAATTGATTTTTGTTTTAGAAAGCTTTTTATGCAAGATAAAAATGTCATTCAAGTAAATTTGTCGCAGGAGATGCGTAGTAGCTATATTGACTATGCCATGTCTGTTATTGTGGCGCGTGCGTTGCCAGATGTGCGGGATGGGATGAAGCCTGTACACAGACGGATTATCTATGGGATGATTGACGGCGGCTATACGCCAGATAAACCGCACCGCAAGTCAGCGAGTATCGTCGGGGATGTCATGGGGAAATACCATCCACATGGCGACAGCTCGATTTATGAGGCCATGGTCCGTATGGCGCAGTGGTGGAGCTATCGTCATATGCTGGTCGATGGGCATGGGAACTTTGGCTCGATGGACGGTGACGGAGCTGCAGCGATGCGTTATACCGAGGCGCGGATGAGCAGGCTCGCGCTTGAGCTGGTGCGGGACATCAACAAAGATACAGTTGACTTTGTGGATAACTATGATGGTTCACAGCGTGAGCCGGTGATTTTGCCTGCACGTTTTCCGAATCTTCTCGTCAATGGGACGACGGGGATTGCGGTCGGGATGGCGACAAATATCCCGCCGCATAATCTGGGTGAGACGATTGACGCAGTAGACCTTTTGATGGAAAATCCTGATGCCACGACTGCGGATCTCATGCAAGTATTGCCTGGGCCTGACTTTCCAACGGGTGGACTGGTTATGGGGAAATCGGGGATTCGTCGGGCCTATGAGACGGGTAAGGGAAGTATTATTCTGCGCGCCAAGACGGAGATTGAGACGACAGCTTCTGGTAAAGAGCGAATTGTCGTCACAGAATTCCCTTACATGGTCAATAAGGCAAAAGTGCATGAGCTGATTGTGAAACTCGCCAATGAAAAGCGGATTGATGGGATTACAGCTTGTCGAGATGAATCAAGCCGTGAAGGAGTGCGTTTCATCGTTGAAATCAGGCGTGATGCGTCGGCTTCTGTGGTGTTAAATAATTTGTTTAAACTTACGCCAATGCAGACGAGCTTTGGCTTTAACATGCTGGCCATTGAAAAAGGTGTGCCGAAGATTCTCTCGCTTCGTGAGATTTTAAGCAATTATATTGAGCATCAAATTGAAGTGGTGACACGGCGTACAGCTTTTGATAAGGAGCGGGCTGAGGCGCGTGCCCATATTTTAGAGGGCCTGCGAATTGCACTTGATAATATTGACCGGATGATTACGATTATCCGAGAGTCTCAGACGGATGCAATTGCGCAAGAGACGATGATGAAAGAGTTTGAGCTCTCTGAAAAACAATCGCAAGCGATTCTCGATATGCGGTTGCGTCGCTTGACTGGCTTGGAACGTGACAAGATTGAAGCGGAATACAATGAGCTGATTGCCTTGATTGCGGATTTGGCGGATATTTTAGCGAAGCCAGAGCGCGTAAAAACCATTATCCGCGAGGAAATGGAAGAAATCAAGAAGAAGTACGGGGATCCGAGAAGGACGGAATTGCTTGTTGGGGAAGTCACGTCGCTAGAAGATGAAGATCTCATTGAAGAAGAAGATGTTTTAATTACGCTCTCGAACAAAGGCTATATCAAGCGTTTATCGAATGATGAATTCCATGCGCAAAAGCGTGGGGGACGTGGTGTGCAAGGGATGAACATGACGGACGATGATTTTATCCAGCATATTGTCGCAACGTCCACGCATGACCATCTCTTCATGTTCACGAATACGGGGCGTGTCTTTAGTATCAAGGGCTATGAAATCCCTGAATACGGGCGCCAAGCAAAGGGTCTTCCTGTCCAGAATCTTTTGAAACTGGGCGATGGCGAGAAAATTCAGACGATTATCAACGTGGAGCAAGGTGTTTCCGATAAATATCTTTTCTTTACAACCGTGAAAGGGCTCGTGAAACGCACGAATATTGGACAATTTGCCAATATCCGCACGAATGGGCTGAAGGCCCTCAATCTCAAAGACGGCGATGAGCTTATGAATGTGCTCTTGACGGACGGAAAAGAGCAGATTATCATTGGCACGCATGATGGCTTTAGTGTCCGCTTTAGCGAAGAGTTGATCCGCGATATGGGACGTTCTGCAGCAGGTGTCAAAGGGGTGACCTTGCGACCAAGTGACTATGTCGTGGGGGCAAGTGTGGTGAATGATAGCCAAGAAGTCTTGGTCGTTTCTGAAAAAGGGCTTGGCAAACGGACACTTGCGACGGAATATCCGCTCAAAGGTCGGGGTGGCAAGGGCATGAAAGTCATGAATGTGACGGAGAAAACGGGGAAACTCGCAGGACTTGTGACCGTCAATGGCGATGAAGACATCATGGTCGTGACAGATACCGGCGTGATGATCCGGACGGGTGTGGGAAATATTTCGAAGACGGGACGCGCCACACAAGGAGTTAAAGTCATGCGGCTTGATGATGAGGCGCAGATTGTGACTTTTGCCTTGGTAGAGAAGGAAGAAGAAACGGCTGAGGAAGCACTGTTGGAAGAAAATTCTGCGACAAATGAGTCGTCAAGTATGACAGTGCCTGAAGCAGCTGAAAATGAGAGCCTGTCAGATTTGACAGAGTCAGAAAACGATGAAAATAATGGTCTGTCAAATTTGACAGAGGATGCGCACGATGACGAGACGGAATAAAATCACGATTGCAGGGATTGCTGCAGTGATGGTGATTGCGATTGGGGCGATTCTTTATTTCATGGTGTATCTGCCGTCGCGTCCCACAACGAATGCGAAGATTTTGGCAACGCCCTACACGCAATCTATCCAAACGATGGGAACAACAGTAACCATCACGGATTATACTAATGCAAAAGGCCAAGAATCAGCTGTGGCAGGCGCATTGAAGATTGCTCAAAATTATAATACATGGGCAACGGTTAATCAAAAAGGCTCGATTGTGGATGAAATCAATAATGGTGCTGGAAATGGCAAACCTGTGAAGGTTTCTGCGGAGATGTTTACGCTCATTCAGGATGCTTATGATTTGTCAAGTCAAGGGACTGGCTATGATGTGACGATTGGCGCATTGACGCAGCTTTGGCATATTGGCTTTCCGGATGCGAAACTTCCTACACAAACTGAGATCGACGCGGTCTTGCCAACGATTAACTACAAATTTCTCATTCTCAATAAAAGCAACCAGACAGTCTATCTTTCGCACAAGGGGACGCAGCTTGATTTGGGGTCGATTACCAAAGGTTATACGGCAAAACTCATGACGGCCTACTTGAAAGCCCATGGGATGACGGATGGAATCGTGGACTTGGGTTCGAGTTCGCTCTATATCATGGGGCACTCACCGCGTGGCGCAAAGATTCCTTGGAATGTTGGTGTAAAAGATCCTAACAATCCGACGGGTGAAAATATTGGTATTTTGACCGCAGAGAATCAATTTGTCTCAACCTCTGGGATTTATGAGCGCTATTTGAAGGTTGGCAACACCATTTACCCGCATATTTTGAATCCCGCGACGGGCTTTCCTTTCTCAAATGATATTCAGTCGATTACGATTGTGGGGACGGATGATGCGACCTATGGGGATGGCGTTTCGACAACGATTTTCGCATTGGGTACTAAAAAAGGGTATGCTTACGTGCTCGCCCACCATTTGCAGGCGGTGTTTGTGGATAAAGGCGGGAAAGTCTATGTGACACCCGGACTCAAAGGAAAGTTCACGCTGAATTCAGCGTCGAATTATAAATTGGCAGATATTTCAAGTCTGCAAGGAAATGGCTGATCTTTGTGAAGTTTGTGCAATTCATTTGGTGCTAAGCGCAAAAAATGATAAACTAGTCAACGTAAATTAAAAAGTAGGAGAAATGCATGAAGCGTGCGAAAAGCTGGTTGTTTAATATCGTGATCATTGTCTTGCTCTTGGTAGGACTTGGTCTTATCTTCAATCGAAATATCCGTAACATGATGATTGCGGGGAACACCAATAAGTATCAAGTATCAAATTATACGGCGCAGCAACTTGCTAAGAACAAAACGACTGCCTCATCAAGTGCTAATTATGACTTTTCAAAGATTACGCCGGTGAATTTTAATAGTGTTTTGGGCTCACAGGCAAGCAATCAAAATCTTCCTGTTGTGGGTGGGATTGCGATTCCATCACTTAATATCAATCTGCCGATTATTATGGGGGTGTCGGATGTTGCCCTTGAGATTGGTGCGGGGACGATGAAGGCGACGGATACGATGGGCGAGGGGAATTATTCTCTCGCAAGCCACCATATCATTCCGGGTTACTTTGCAGATGGCGAGAAGATGCTCTTTAGCCCGCTGGATAAGGCTGTTGTTGGGATGGATGTTTACCTGACGGATAAAACAACGATTTATGTTTACCGTATTGACTCGATTAAATTTGTAGAGCCATCAGATGTCTCCGTCATCAACGACGTGGACGGACGAAAAATGCTAACCCTTGTGACTTGTAACGACTCAGGTTCTATGCGTGAAATTGTTCAGGGAGATTTGACCACAACCTATCCCTTCTCTCAAGCGACGTCAAAACTCCAAAAAGCCTTTAACGAGAAGTACAATCAGATGCCACTCAGCTAAAAAAAGAGCTTGTCAAATTTGACAGGCCTTTTTATTGCTTATCAAATCTGACAAAAAGACTGTCAAGTTTTTTTCTTGACAGAGATAAAAGCTTGTGTTATAATCTTTTAGTATTACATTTTAGAAAAGGAAAAAATATGTCTGTCAAAATTCGTATGACACGGATGGGCTCTAAAAAGAAGCCTTTCTACCGTATCAATGTTGCTGACTCACGGGCGCCACGCGATGGCCGCTTTATTGAGACAGTCGGCACTTACAACCCACTGATTGCTGAAAATCAGGTCACGCTCAAAGAAGATCGTATCTTAGAGTGGTTAAAAGAAGGTGCACAGCCATCAGACACAGTGAAAAACTTGTTGTCTAAAGCTGGCATCATGCAGAAATTCCACGACGAGAAATACGCTAAAAAATAAGAAAGAGGATTGAATCATGGAACTTGATTTGAAAGAATTAGTATTAACGATTGTAAAACCACTTGTGGCAAAACCTGAAGCAGTTACACTTGATGTAACAGACGGTGAAGAGTTCATTGAGTACCACATTGGTGTGGATCACGAGGACTTGGGGCATGTTATTGGCCGCCAGGGCCGTATCATTCAGGCCATTCGCACAATCATTTACTCTATCCCCGTTGAAGGTAAGAAAGTACGCCTCATCGTGGATGAAGATGATGCAGACTAATGAAATAAGAACCAGCTCCGGCTGGTTTTTTGTTGACTAAAAAACTTATTTTACACAATTTCTGTGGAAATCTAGGGGACGAAATAAAATTTCCCCCATTTTTGTCCACAAATCCACAAAAAAGTGTAAAAAAATTCTCAGCCTATTTAGTAGCTTAAGCCTAAAAATAAATTCACGAACTACTAAATAGCGTATTTTTCGAGTAACCGCCTAGCTTTTGAGATGATTTTTGCCATCATTTTTACTTGACAAGTATTTGCAAAAAGTTTATACTTGCCTTAAAGATAGTTTTTAATTTCAAATAGTTCAACTATCTAGGAGGTCTTCATGTCTCATAAACACACAGGAAAATCATTGCATAGAAAAGATGCTGAGCTTCTTCAAAATGCGACGCGCACCGGAAAGAAAGTGATTTTCTCAACGGGTGCCGTGCTTGCCGTTGCAGGAGCAAGTGTCAGTCTGCAACAGCATACGGCCAAAGCAGATGATACCGTTGCTGCACTAGCAGCGAGTGATGCAACGCTTGCAAGCCAAACTGAAACAGCAGCTACTGCAGCAGCACCTCAAGAAGCTTTTGCAACCATTACTTATTTTGATACGCGCGACAATACAACCGTTGGCACAGAGACCGTGATTGTAGATAGTACAAATCCACAACCTACAATCGACGTCCCTACTGGCTACACAACGGCCTTTGCACCAGTCAATAATGGCGGCAACTCTTATACTGTTTTTGTGACGCCCACTAATGATACCCTCCTAAGTAGCATGACGGCTGCAACTCCCCAAGTAGCTTCACAAGTTCCTAACTCTGTTGCAACGCCCGCACCCGTCATAAATACGGATGATGAAAATGCGCCTCAGGTGGCTGCTCCTAACTCTGCAGCACCAGTGACACAATCTGTTGCAGCAACCTCAAGCGCTGCGCCTAAGTCTGCAAGCGTACAAGCAACTACAACGAGTGCCTCAAGTGTTGCCAATGCCTCTACATCTTCAGCTACGACGACCACAACAAAAGCAGATCACTCTGTCTTAAAAGATATTAATAATGCTACTACCGCCACACTTGCGACGGGTAAAAATGCTTTAGAAAGCCTACTCGGCCCAACTAAAACCAATAGCTCTACACCAAAAGGCTCTGCCTTTACGCTTGAAGTCATTGCGGCTTTAGTGGCTGCTGGCGTTATCTCCTGGGCGTCTGTCGTAGGCTATAGCGGCTTTCGTCGTGTTCGTGAAGAAAAGAAAGAAGCACAGCGCCGCGCCATGCGTGCCTCAGCAAAAGCACATCCAGAAACGAAGAAGTCAATGGATGTCGCCTTTCTCTAAAAGTGTCCCTCTTGCTGCCGAAAGGCAGCTTTTTTAATCCAATTTTACCTCACTGAAAACGCGGTAAAAAGATAAATGCTGCTTTGGTACGCGGTATTGTATGACGCTTTTGCGAGCTTGCGTGTTTTCAAAGCGTTCGGCTCCACTTTTTTGTTATAATAGCACTATGCGAAAAGTTGCTGGGATTTGGGCAGAAGATGAAGCGCGTCTAATTGGGCAAGATGGGCATCTTCCATGGCGATTGCCTGCGGAACTTGCACATTTTAAAGAAACGACGATGGGGTGTGATATCCTCATGGGGCGAAAAACATATGACGGGATGAATCGTCGAATTCTTCCAGGACGTCAAACCTTTGTCTTGACGCATGATCAAGCGCTTCAAAGTACGGATCAAGTGGCTGTGGTTCATTCACCTGAGGAGGCACTTGCCATTAGTCTGAAGGACTTGTATGTGATAGGCGGGGCAGAGGTGTTCAAAGTTTTCTGGCCACACCTCACGGAGCTTTATCAGAGTGTGGTACATGGGACCTTTGAAGGGGATGTACAGTTTCCAGATGACTTGTCCTTTGATGCTTTTCGACTTGCGGATGAGACGCGACACGAAGCTGATGCGAAGAATCCTTACGCTTTTACAATGAAACACTTTATCAAAAATGTATAAAAATTTATTTGGTTTATTTACGGTCCTTTTGTGTGTGATTTGCCTCATCATGACCATCGAATGTTTCAGAAAACGCCGCTGGGGGCTAGGGGTCATTTTTTTGCTGAATGCCTTTACGAATCTGGTTAATAGTATCCATGCTTTTTTTGGCACGCTCTTTTGAAAATAGAAAGGTTACATAAATTAAATTATGTCAGACGAGAACACAATCAATCCTTTTGAAATTCGTTGTAGCTTTTGTGGAAAGACAGAAGCCGATGGTGTACGTTTTATCGCGGGTCCAGATGCTTTTATCTGCAATGAGTGTGTGGAGAATTCGCGGATTGTTTTAGAACAACAAATCGCCGTAGAAGCTACTGAAACCTTACCTGCTTTGGAGGTAAAAAAGCCACAAGAGCTTTATGAAACGCTCAATGATTATGTCATCGGGCAAGAAGCTGCGAAAAAAGCATTGGCGGTTGCGGTTTATAACCATTATAAGCGCATTACAATGGCCAATGCAATGGCAGAAGAAGACGCGGTGGAGCTTCAGAAGTCGAATATCTTGATGATTGGCTCAACTGGATCTGGCAAGACCTATCTTGCGCAGACCTTAGCGAAATCACTGAACGTGCCTTTTGCGATTGCTGATGCGACGAGTCTGACTGAGGCAGGATACGTGGGCGAGGACGTTGAAAATATTCTCTTAAAGCTGTTGCAGGCGGCAGACTACAACATTCCAGCTGCAGAGCGTGGGATTATCTATATTGATGAGATTGATAAAATTGCTAAAAAGGCTGAAAATGTCAGTATCACGCGTGATGTTTCGGGCGAAGGTGTGCAGCAAGCCCTATTGAAGATTATCGAAGGCACCGTTGCTTCTGTCCCTCCCCAGGGTGGGCGTAAGCATCCCAACCAAGAGATGATTCAAGTGGATACGAAAAATATCTTGTTTATTGCAGGTGGCGCCTTTGATGGGATTGAAGAGATTGTCAAACAGCGCCTAGGTGAGAAAATCATTGGTTTTGGCGCGAATAATAAAGCGCTGGACGAGGATGATAGCTACATGCAAGAAATCATTGCGGAGGATATTCAGCAGTTTGGCTTGATTCCTGAGTTTATTGGACGCTTGCCAGTTGTTGCTGCGCTTGAGACGTTGAGTGAGGATGATTTGGTGGAGATATTAACCAAGCCAAAAAACTCGCTGGTTAAGCAGTATCAGCAGCTTTTACGCTATGACAATGTAACACTCGAGTTTGAAGAGAGTGCCTTGCGTGCGATTGCGCAAAAGGCGATTGCGCGTAAAACTGGCGCCCGTGGGCTGCGTAGTATCATTGAAGAGACAATGCTAGACGTGATGTTTGAGGTGCCGTCGCAAAAAGAAGTCACCAAAGTTGTCATCACAGAAGAAGCGGTTCTTGGCGAGGCAAAGCCTGTCATGGAGAAATCCGCGTGAGCGAGTTTTTAAATACCCACAATGTCTCGCTTACGATTTCTGCCGCGTCTCAAAAGCAATGGCCGGAGACGGACTTGCCCGAGATTGCGCTCGCGGGGCGCTCGAATGTTGGGAAATCGAGTTTTATCAATACTTTGCTAGGACGGAAGAATTTTGCGCGAACTTCGGGTCAGCCTGGAAAAACGCAGTTGTTGAATTTCTATAATGTAGATGATAAGCTGCATCTCGTTGATGTGCCAGGTTACGGCTATGCGAAGGTTTCTAAAGCGCAGCGTGAGGCTTTTGGCAAGCTGATTGAGGACTATTTGGTAAATCGTGAGAATTTGCGAGCAGTTGTGAGCCTCGTGGATAGCCGTCATGAGCCTTCTCAGGATGATATTTTGATGGTCAATTTTTTGAAATATTACGAGATTCCTGTGATTTTGGTCGCGACGAAGATTGATAAAATCGCGCGCGGCAAGTGGAATCAGGTGGAAAGTCGCATCAAAAGTGCTGTGAGTTTTGATAGCCAAGTCGATCAATTTTTGCTATTTTCAAGTGTTGATGGGACCGGTCTTAATGAGGCGTGGGATGCGCTTGTGGATTATTTGTAAATAAATTGACATAAATTTTGTGGAAAGAAGGGCGGCATTACGTTGATTGTTTTAGCTGGGACGATTGGGGCGGGTAAGTCGAGTCTCGCAAAGGCTTTGGGCGAGCATTTGGGCACTGAGGTTTTTTATGAAGCTGTCGATAACAATCCAGTGCTAGACTTGTATTACAAGGATCCCAAACACTACGCTTTTCTCTTGCAGATTTATTTTTTGAATAAACGCTTTGAGTCCATCAAGAAGGCTTACAAGGCGGATAATAACGTGCTCGACCGGTCGATTTTTGAAGATGAGCTTTTCCTCACGTTGAATTACAAAAATGGTAATGTGACCGCGACAGAGCTCGCGATTTATAAGGAGTTGCTCGCCAATATGCTCGAAGAGCTTGATGAGATGCCGAAGAAAGCGCCCGACCTCTTGGTGTATATTGATGTGAGCTTTGAGACGATGCTTAAGCGCATTGCGCATCGCGGGCGTGAGTTTGAGCAAATTTCTACGGACCCTAGCTTGCGTGATTATTACAAGCAAGTTCATGATGAGTATCCTGCTTGGTTTGATGCTTATGACAAGTCCGCAAAAGTTCGGATTGACGGGGATCTCTATGATTTTGTCAATTACCCGGGCGATTTGACTGCAGTTTTTGGCTCGATTGATACGGAACTCAAGAAATTGGGCAAGCTCTAAGCGCTTGTCAAATTTGATAAACTTAAGCAGCGCTTGTGACATGATATAATAAAGCTATGTTAACTCAAGATTCCTTCAAAGATCTGCCCTGGCTCACTGTTTCCTTCAACAGTCCCTTGTCAGACGTGACTTATACCAAGGTGGGCGGTCCTGCAGATGTTTTATCTCGTCCAAAAAATCTGTCAGAGTTGACAGACCTTTTGCGCTTAGCACGCGAGACGCATACGCCTGTGACTGTTTTGGGCAATGCCAGCAATCTCGTCGTACGAGATGGCGGAATTCGTGGTCTCGTTATTTTGACAACGTCAATGACATCTGTAAAATTTGATGGCGAAGGAAAAGTCACAGCAGAAGCTGGCTGCAAGCTGTCAGATCTGACAGCACTTGCTCAAAAGCGCTCATTGACAGGCTTTGAGTTCGCTTGCGGTATTCCAGGTTCTGTTGGAGGTGCCGTTTTTATGAACGCGGGCGCTTACGGTTGTGAAATCGCAGATATTTTCCACTCGGCGACCGTCGTCAGTCCTTTCGGCGTGGTCAAAAAGCTCTACAAAGCTGAGATGGACTTTCGCTACCGTCATAGCGTCTTGCAAGATGAGAATGCGATTCTTCTTGACGCAACTTTTGAACTCGCACCCGGACAAGCAGAAACAATACAGGCCAAGATGGACGACCTCATGGCGCAACGTCGCGCGAAGCAACCTTTGGAATATCCAAGTTGTGGCTCCGTCTTCAAACGTCCTAAAGACGCAGATGGCAATCCGATTTACGTCGGTCCTTTGATTCAAAAGGCAGGTCTTCAAGGTCATCGCATCGGCGGTGTTGAAGTCTCGACGAAGCACGCCGGTTTCATGGTCAACGTTGATCACGGCACAGCAAGCGATTATGAAGCGCTCATCGCCTATGTTATTGCCCAAGTCTATGAACAATTTGGCGTAACGCTCGAGCCTGAAGTGAAAATCATTGGCTCTCCCGCAACAAAATAATCATTTGAAGCACATTTTCAAAGGAGACACATGCAAAAATTACTGACGATTGCCGTTCCCTGCTACAACTCCCAAAATTACATGAAAAACTGTATCCACTCCCTGCTTGCGGGCGATGAAGAAGTAGAGATTCTAATTATAGATGACGGCTCAACCGACGATACTGCAGCGATTGCTGACGATTTTGCCAAGCGCTATCCGACGATTATACGAGCCATCCACCAAGAAAATGGTGGTCATGGTGCCGCCGTCAATACAGGTATCCGCGAGGCAACAGGACTGTATTTTAAAGTTGTGGACTCCGATGATTGGCTTGATGCTTTTTCCTATGACCGCGTCTTAACAACCCTGCGGCACATTACAAAACGCCAAGCTCCGCTCGATATGATGATTACCAATTTCATCTATCACAATGAAGCCTTTAAAAACAAAAAGGGCATGAACTACCGCGGCATGCTTCCAACAAACCGCTTGTTTAGCTGGGACGAGGTTCGCCATTTCTACAAAGGTAACTACATGCTCATGCACGCCCTCATTTATCGCACAGAACTCTTGCGTGATTGTGGATTAAAGCTTCCTGAGCATACCTTTTACGTTGACAATATCTATGCCTACGTGCCACTACCCCATGTCAAGGTCATGTACTACCTTGACGTCGATTTCTACCGTTATTTTATTGGACGACCCGACCAGTCTGTCAATGAAAGCAACATGATTGCCCGCATTGATCAACAACTCTTGATTAACCGCGTCATGATTGATGCCGTTGATATCTGGAATCTCCCCTCTAAAAAACTCCGCAATTACCTACTCAATTACCTTGAAATTATCACTACTGTTTCAAGCGTCGTGGGGCTTCTTTCAGGAACTCCTGAAAATATTGCCAAAAAAGACGCCCTTTGGGAAGAAATCAAAGCCCGTGATCTAAAACTCTACCGTGCGCTTCGGGGGGGTCTTATGGGACGCACCATGAATCTCCCTGGAAAAGCAGGACAGCGTGTCTCCGTTGCAGCTTATCACTTAACCAAACGTCTCATAGGATTTAACTAATGAATCTCACTTCAAAATCCGTCGCCCGCATGATGGCACTTTCCGTTGTAGCTGGTGCGCTTGGCATGCTTGTCGATTGGGTCGTTTATATCCTCTTAAACTTCCCACCTGTAGGGCCTTACTGGGCAAGTAATATCGGCATCGCTCTTGGCACAATTGTGAGTTTTATTTTTAACGTCCTGTTCATTTTCAAAGTCCGTGACCGCCTTATTCTGCGCTTTATCCTCTTTTTTGTGACTGGGATATTTGGCATGCTTTTAACCAGCCTCATTCTCTGGCTAGGTGGCCTCATGCAGCTTCCAGCAGATCCTGTGAAGCTCTTTTCAATCTTTTTTGTGGCCCTTGTCCAGTTTTTCCTCAATCTCTTTGGCTCATTTGGCCGCTGGCTCAATATCGAAACGCAAGAAGAAGCCTCCTAACCGTGCAAATCAGCCACCCAAACACCTAAAAGGTGCTATAATTGTTTGTGAAACTTGTGAAAGAAAAGAGAACCATGGCAAACGAAGCAACGAACCACGGAGCAGATTTGATTGTTGACAGTCTGATTAACCACTCCGTCAATTATGTCTTTGCAATTCCCGGCGCAAAAATTGACCGCGTTTTTGATACACTCAATGACCGCGGACCTAAAGTCATTGTCACGCGTCATGAGCAAGGCGCAGCTTTTATGGCTCAAGGCATTGGCCGTATTACAGGAGAGCCTGGTGTGGCGATAGTAACCTCTGGACCTGGTGTCTCAAACCTTGCGACAGGCCTTTTAACTGCTACGGCAGAAGGCGATCCCATTTTAGCCATAGGTGGGCAAGTCAAGCGCGCCGACCTCTTAAAGCGCACCCATCAATCCATGGATAACGCTGGACTTTTTAAACCCATCACGAAATATGCCGTTGAAGTAGAAGATCCCAACACCCTCTCAGAAATTCTTGCCAACGCCTATCGCTTAGCTAAAAGCGGAAAAGCAGGCGCCAGCTTTGTCTCTATCCCACAAGACGTGACAGATAGTGAGACAAGTGTCAAAGCGATTAAACCTCTTTCTGAGCCCAAGCTCGGCAACGCATCCATTGATGATATCAACTACCTTGCACAAGCCATTAAAAATGCAGTTCTTCCCGTGATTCTCGTAGGGGCAGGCGCATCAGGTGCTAAAGTCGCTTCCTCTTTACGAACTCTTCTTGAAAACGTTTCGATTCCTGTTGTTGAGACTTTTCAAGGCGCAGGAGTAATCTCGCGTGAGCTGGAGTCAACTTTCTTCGGGCGCGTCGGATTATTCCGCAATCAACCCGGAGACATGCTCTTAAAGCGGAGCGATCTTGTGATTGCGATTGGTTATGATCCGATTGAGTATGAAGCCCGCAACTGGAATGCGGAGATAGACTCTCGTGTTATCGTTATAGACACAGCTCCTTGTGAGATTGATACCTATTATCAACCAGAGCGTGAGTTAATAGGGGACATTGCAGCAACCCTTGACAATCTCTTACCTGCAGTGCGGGCTTATCAGATACCTGCTGGTTCTTTGGAGTACCTGAACGGTCTGCGTGATCTTGCGGATAAGCGAGACTTCGAAATCACTCCTGCAGCTGGGAAACTCCATCCCCTAGAGGTTGTTGACGCCTTGCAACAAATTGTCAAAGATGATGAAACGGTTACAGTTGATGTAGGTTCGCTCTACATTTGGATGGCGCGTTATTTCAAGAGTTATGAACCACGTCACCTCCTCTTTTCAAACGGCATGCAAACGCTCGGTGTTGCCTTGCCTTGGGCCATTTCAGCAGGACTTGTACGTCCAGGAAAAAAGATTTATTCAAATACTGGCGATGGTGGCTTTATGTTTACTGGCCAAGAACTTGAAACTGCAGTTCGCTTAAATCTCCCCATTATTCAGCTCATCTGGAATGACGGCCATTACAACATGGTTGAGTTCCAAGAAGTGATGAAATATGGTCGGAGCGCTGCCGTTGACTTTGGCCCAATTGACTTTGTGAAATATGCAGAAGCCATGGGTGCTAAAGGCTATCGTGCGAACAACAAAACGGAGTTGGAAACTATCTTAAAAGATATCCCAGAAACCACAGGACCTGTTTTGATTGATATCCCGATTGACTATCAAGACAATATCAAACTCGGCGAAACAATCTTGCCCGATGAGTTCTACTAATCTTTAGAGAGGAAAAACGTGCCACCTTATATCTTTGAAAAAAGAAATGGTCGCGCATCAATTTTACACATGGCAGAAGAACCAATTAAACTTTATCAATACAACACGTTAGGCGCTCTCATGGCAGGACTTTATGGTGGAACGATGACGATAGGTGAGTTACTTACCCATGGTGATTTAGGCGTTGGGACACTCGACTCCATTGATGGTGAGTTAATTGTCTTAGACGGAAAAGCCTACCAAGCTAAAGGAGATAAGACGATTACCGAACTCTCTGACGAGGTAAAGGTCCCTTATGCAGCAGTAGTTCCCCATCATGCAGAAGTCATGTTTAAACAACGCTTCACGGCAACGGACAAAGAACTAGAGGAGCGTATTGAGTCTTATTTTGACGGGGAGAATTTATTCCGATCCGTTAAGATTCATGGAACCTTCGCTAAAATGCACGTTCGCATGATTCCTAAAGCGAAAGAAGGTACAAAGTTTGTCAAGGTCTCTGAGCATCAGCCAGAGTATGAAGTTGAAAATGTCACAGGGACGATTGTTGGTATCTGGACACCGGAAATGTTTCATGGCGTGTCTGTTGCAGGATACCATCTTCACTTTATTACGGATGACTACAGCTTTGGGGGGCACGTCATGGACTTTATCCTAGAAGAAGGCGATGTCGAAATAGGCGCAATTGACCAGCTTGACCAGGCTTTTCCTGTTCAGGACCGTAAATACCTCTTTGCACGGCTCAATATTGACGAGCTCAAACAAGACATCAACGAAGCAGAATAAGGGCGAAAGCCTTTTTTTCGTAAATGAAAAAAACACGTTAAATTCTGACAATTTCTTGCAATTCAACTGCTGAAGTGCTAAAATAAGGACATCATTTACTGAATGGAGCAAACATGAAATTCACACACAACGGCGTTACAGAAGACGTTGAATTAAACAAATACTCAAAAGTCTTGACACAAGACGAGACGCAGCCGGCAACGCAAGCCATGCTTTATGGGATTGGTTTTAAAGATGAAGATTTCAATAAAGCACAGGTCGGGATTGTGTCCATGGACTGGGACGGGAATCCCTGTAATATGCACTTGGGTAAGCTCGGTGGCAAGATTAAAGAATCGGTCAATAAAACAGAAGGCCTTGTCGGTCTTCAATTCCATACCATCGGGGTCTCCGACGGGATTGCAAACGGCACACCAGGCATGCGTTATTCGTTGGTGTCTCGTGAAATCATTGCGGACTCCATTGAAGCAAATGCTGGCGCTGAGTATTACGATGCGATTGTCGGCATTCCTGGATGTGATAAAAATATGCCTGGCACCATCATGGGTATGGCTCGTCTCAACCGCCCAAGCATCATGGTCTATGGCGGTACGATTGCCCACGGTGAGTACAAGGGCGAAAAGCTCAATATCATCTCAGCTTTTGAAGCTTTGGGGCAAAAAATCACAGGCGACATTAGTGATGAAGATTATCATGGCGTGATTTGCAACTCCATCCCAGGCCAAGGCGCCTGCGGTGGCATGTACACAGCAAATACTCTAGCCTCAGCTATTGAAACACTTGGGATGAGCTTGCCTTATAGCTCAACAAACCCTGCGGCTTCACAAGATAAGCAAGATGAGTGTGATTCAGTCGGCGACTATATTAAGATTTTACTTGAAAAAGACATCAAACCGAGCGACATCATGACGCGCGAAGCCTTTTTGGATGCAATTACGGTGGTCATGGTCTTAGGTGGATCGACAAATGCGGTCTTGCACCTACTGGCTATGGCAAATACAATTGGTGTACCGCTTGAACTCGATGATTTCCAGAAAGTGGCAGATGTGACCCCAATGCTTGGCGATTTTAAGCCTTCTGGCAAGTACATGCAAGAAGACTTGCATGCGATTGGTGGTATTCCTGCCGTTTTGAAATATCTTTTGAAAGAAGGCAAAATACACGGCGACCGTATGACGGTGACGGGTAAAACGATGGCCGAAAACCTTGAAAAGGCTGCTGATTTGGACTTTGAGGCGCAGGATATCATCCATCCCCTTGATAAACCCATTAAGGCTACGGGTCACTTGCAGATTCTTTATGGGAACCTTGCCGAAGGTGGCTCTGTGGCGAAAATTACAGGAAAAGAAGGCGAGTTCTTCAAAGGAACTGCCCGTGTCTTTGACGGTGAACAGAATTTCATTGATGGTATTGAGTCCGGGCGTCTCCATGCAGGTGATGTGGCAGTCATTCGCAATATTGGTCCCGTTGGTGCTCCTGGGATGCCTGAAATGTTAAAACCTACGTCTGCCTTAATGGGGGCAGGCCTTGGAAAATCCGTTGCTTTGATTACCGACGGTCGTTTCTCAGGCGGCACACACGGTTTTGTCGTGGGTCACATTGTGCCTGAAGCTTATCGTGGTGGACTCATTGGTCTTGTCGAAGATGATGACATTATCGAGATTGATGCGGTCAATAATACCATGACTTTGAAAGTCGATGAGGCAGAACTTGCCAAGCGTCGTGCAGCCTATCAACAACCAGCACCTAAAGCAACCCGTGGCGTTCTCGCTAAATACGCCAAGACCGTTGTCGATGCGAGTCATGGCGCTGTGACGGATTTGTAAACTTAGAAAAAGTAAACGAAAAATGGAAACAGTCAAAAAAATCAGTAGTTGGATTAGTAAATGGTTTGTCGTGCTCGTGATTCTCTGGGCAGCAGTCAATTATTTTGCGCCTCAGATTAGTGTCTGGTTCAAGCCAGATGTCAATTATCTCTTGGGACTCATCCTCTTTGGTATGGGTTTGACCTTAACGAAAGACGATTTCTTACGCATTGGCAAACACCCAGTCCCAGTTATCTTGGGAACCGTCGCACACTATGTCATTATGCCCTTGATTGCTTATCTTTTGACCTTGATTTTCCATTTACAAGGCGGCGCAGCGCTTGGCGTGATTCTTGTCGGCTCATGCCCCTCCGGGACGTCATCTGGGGTCATGGCTTTCCTATCGAAGGGGGATGTGGCACTCGATGTGTCGATTGAAACGCTATCTACTTTACTTGCACCCATCATGCTTCCACTTTTACTTTTATTCTACGGGCACCGGACAGGCATTCATGTGCCTACATCAGATTTATTTATTAAGATTTTGGAATTTGTCGTCGTACCCATTATACTTGGTGTCGTGCTACACACTCTTTTTCCAAAGATTGTCGAGAAAATTGTACCTGTCATGCCCTTGGTGTCGCAGATTGCGATTCTCTTGATTATTGGGGTGGTCATTGCGGCGAGTCATGCAATTCTCTTTGCAGCGACCACTTTGATTATTATCCCAGTCGTTATGATTCATAACCTTGCAGGCTATAGCTTAGGCTATGGTTTTGCAAAGTTGATTAAGCTTGAAAAACCGCAACGCAAGGCGATTACCTTTGAAGTCGGAATGCAAGACTCCAGTCTCGGCTCAACTTTAGCGCTTTTATTCTTTGCAGCAACACCAATAGCTGCCTTGCCGTCTGCGATTTTCTCTGTTTGGCATAATATCTCAGGCTCTGTCTTGTCCTCTTATTGGCGCAGACAAGCGGACAAAGAAGAAAAATAAATTACAATTTGGAGGCTGAATGAAAAAAATACAATTAGATCATCCGAAATCAGGCTCCGAATTGGTGCTTGAAACCTTACGTGACCTTGGAGTGACGACAATTTTTGGTTATCCTGGAGGGGCCATGCTGCCACTCTATGATGCGGTTTATAGCTTTGAAGGCATTCAGCATATTTTAGCGCGCCATGAGCAGGGGGCGACGCATGAAGCAGAAGGTTATGCAAAATCTACTGGTAAAGTCGGAGTGGTCATTGTCACTTCTGGCCCAGGTGCGACGAACACCATCACAGGGATTGCGGATGCTTATTTGGATTCTGTGCCCCTTTTGGTCTTTACGGGACAAGTCGGGCGCCCTGTCATCGGGAAAGACGCCTTTCAAGAGGCAGATACCGTAGGAATCACGGCGCCAATCACGAAGTATAATTATCAAATTCGTGATACCGCGGATATTCCACGCATTGTGCGTGAAGCCTATTACCTCGCGCGGACAGGCCGACCTGGACCTGTCGAGATTGACTTACCGAAGGACGTCTCGACCCTTGAAGTGTCGGAAATCAATGACCCTGAGTTGCATTTATTGACGAGCTATCATGAGACGGAAAAAGCGGCTGAAGCGCAACTTCAGAAGATTTTGGATGCTTTATCTCTTGCGAAAAAGCCTGTCATTGTCGCAGGGGGTGGAGTGAACTATGCGGGGGCGGGTGAATTACTCAAGCAATTTACAGAAAACTACCATATTCCTGTGGTTTCGACGTTACTTGGCTTAGGGACATTGGCGATTGACCACGAATTGCAGCTTGGGATGGGTGGGATGCACGGCAGTTATGCGGCGAATATGGCTTTAGTCGAGGCGGACTTTATCTTGAATCTCGCGAGCCGATTTGATGACCGCGTGGTGTCAAATCCTGAGAAATTTGCGAAAGATGCTGTCGTGGCGCATATTGACATTGATCCGGCCGAGCTTGGGAAAATCGTAAAAACAGATATTCCGGTCGTGTCAGACGTCAAAGTAGCGCTTGAAATCTTGCTAAAATTGCCAAAGGCGACGACTGATTATGCCGAATGGACGGCGCATGTTTTGGAGAATAAAGCCAAGGCACCTTTTAATTACGTGCAATCGGAAAAGTTTATCCAACCTCAGGCTGTCATTGAAGAAATCGGAAAACTCACGCAGGGTGATGCCATCATCGTGACGGATGTCGGGCAGCACCAGATGTGGACGGCGCAATTTTATCCTTTCAAAAATGAACGCCAGCTTATAACCTCTGGAGGAATGGGTACGATGGGATTTGGCATCCCAGCTGCGATTGGGGCAAAGCTTGCCAATCCAGATAAGGAAGTCATTGTCTTTGTGGGTGATGGTGGTTTCCAGATGACGAATCAGGAATTAGCTTTGTTGCAAAGTTATCAGTTGCCTGTCAAAGTCGTTTTAATCAATAATCACTCGCTCGGGATGGTGCGACAGTGGCAGGAGCAGTTCTACGACGGGCATCAAAGTCAAAGTATGTTTGATTTGGAGCCGAATTTTCAGCTCCTTGCTGAGGCTTATGACATTCAGCATGTGAAACTCACGGATCCAAAGACCTTTGCTGAGGATTTGAAGGTAATTACCGAAGATAAACCAATGCTTATTGAAGTCAGCATTTCTAGTAAAGAACGCGTCTATCCGATGATTCCTGCAGGTCTTCACAACGACGAAATCATGGGTGTCGCTTTCAAAGATGAAAATGGCAACTTTAACCCAGACGCTTTTACGGGCGCAAGCTTAAAGGAGGATGACGCATGAGACGCATGATTACAGCGAAATTGCACAATGTCACGGGCATCATGAATCGTTTTACCAGCGTCTTGAACCGTCGTCAGGTCAATATTTTGAGTATCTCTGCGGGTGTCACGGAGCAAGAAGATTTCACGAACACAAATTTTGTCGTGGAAGTCGATACGATGGACGAGATTGACCAGATTATCAAGCAACTGGATAAATTGATTGATGTCGTTGAAGTCGCAGATATTACGGATCTGCCGCACGTCGAACGCGAAGTCGTTTTGATAAAACTCAATGCACCAGCGAGTCAGCGTGCTGAGATTTTCACGATGATTGAGCCTTTCCGTGTGAATGTGATTGACGTCAATCGAGAAAATATCACAATTCAATCGACCGGGGATTCCGGGAAAGTAGAAGCCTTGATTGACGTTGTGCGACCGTATGGCATTTTGCAACTCGCCAGAACGGGCGGGGCAGGATTCCTACGCGGATAGTTTACATAATTTAGGAGGATAACATGGCAAAAACAATTTCAACAAATGAAGCCCCACAGGCGATTGGACCTTATGTACAAGGCAAAATTGTAGGGAACTTGCTTTTTGCAAGTGGGCAAATCGCGCTTGACCCTGCATCTGGTGAGCTTGTGGGCACGACGATTGAAGAGCAGACGAAGCAAGTCATGGACAATGTCGCTGGGCTCTTAAAAGCTGCTGGGACGGATTTTGATCATGTGGTGAAAGCCACCTGTTTCTTGGCGGATATTTCAGAATTTGCAAAATTCAATGCCGTCTATGCGGATGCCTTTGGACAAGAGTTTCCCGCGCGCTCTGCCGTAGGTGTGGCAGGACTTCCAAAAGGGGCACTGGTAGAAGTAGAAGTTATTGCGGAAGTTTAAATTAAAATTTCAAATTCTGTCAAATCTGACAGGATTTTTTATTTCTAATAGCTTGTTAGAATTGTCAGAAGAGGGTATATCAGAACTACGAAATGAATTTCTGACATAAATTGTCTAAACAATTTAGTAAATTCTTGACTTTTGCAAAAGCTTGTGATAAAATCAACTTGTTGAAAATCAAGGGCTGTTGCCCACAGAAAGAGGAAATTTTAACATGGCAGTTACAATGTATTACGAAGACGACGTCAAAGTCCCAGCGCTTGCTGGCAAGAAGATTGCAGTCATTGGCTACGGTTCACAAGGTCATGCACATGCTCAAAACTTGCGCGATACGGGTCACGACGTAATTATTGGTGTGCGTCACGGTAAATCATTTGATAAAGCAAAAGAAGACGGTTTTGAGACCTTTGAAGTCGCTGAAGCTGTGAAGCAAGCGGACGTCATCATGGTTTTAGCACCAGACGAAATCCAAGCAGATATGTACGCTGATGAAATCGCACCAAACTTGAAACCTGGCTCTGCCATTGGTTTTGCTCATGGTTTCAATGTGCACTTTGGCTATATCAAGGTCCCTGAGACAGTGGATGTCTTCATGGTTGCGCCTAAAGGACCTGGTCACTTGGTTCGTCGTACATTTACTGAAGGCTTTGGCGTCCCAGCTCTCTTTGTCTCTCACCAAGATGCAACTGGTCATGCACGTGATATTGCGATGGATTGGGCGAAGGGTATCGGTTGTGCGCGTGTCGGCATCATCGAGACAACCTTCAAAGAAGAGACTGAAGAAGACCTCTTTGGCGAGCAAAACGTTCTTATGGGCGGATTGACCCACTTGATTGAAGCTGGCTTTGAAGTCTTGACTGAAGAAGGCTACGCTCCAGAATTGGCTTACTTTGAAGTCTGCCACGAGATGAAGCTCATTGTGGACTTGATTTACGAAGGAGGCTTCACGAAGATGCGTCAATCTTGCTCGAACACCGCTGAATTTGGTGACTTCGTGACGGGGGACCGCATCATCACACCTGACGTTAAAGAGCGTATGCGTGATGCCCTTCGTGATATCCAATCTGGTAAATTTGCACAAGAATTCCGTGATGATTACAAAGCTGGCTTCCCGCGCTTGAAGGCTTACCGTGCTGAAGCTGAGAAACTTCCAATCGAAGTTATCGGTAAAGAACTCCGTAAAGCGATGCCATTTACACAAGCTGGCGACGACGATCAGTTTAAGATTTATCAATAATAAACAGGATGCAAAGCTCGACTGTACTGAAGAAGAGCTATTTAGAAAATTTTGTAGTTCTATCCAGAGGATAGCTACCAGAATTTCTCTAATGGCAGAGGTTTCAAGGAGGGCGTGCTCAAATTAAAAAAATTACAAAACTTTTGTAAAAAATTGCGGGGCGCATGTCCCGCTTTTTGTGAAAGGACCTAGAATGATTACAGCACAAGATGTTGAAAAAGCTTACCAAGTGCTAGAGCCTGTGGTAATCAAGACCCCCATGCTCCGTGATGCTTATTTGTCCGATAAATATTGGGCTAACGTTTACTTGAAAGAAGAAAACATGCAACGCGTGCGTTCCTTCAAATTGCGTGGGGCTTATTATGCGATGAGTCAATTAACGGCTGAGGAACGTGCCAGGGGTGTCGTCTGTGCCTCGGCAGGAAATCACGCACAAGGTGTGGCCTATGCGGCCAATGAAATGGGCATGAAAGCTACAATTTTCATGCCGGTCACAACGCCTCAGCAAAAAGTCGGGCAAGTCCAATTTTTTGGGGGACAGGCTGTCGATATCAAGCTCGTAGGTGATACCTTTGATGAATCGGCTGAAGCTGCACAGAAATTTTGTCAAGATGAAGGACAGACCTTTGTGGCACCCTTTGATGATGACAATGTGATGGCTGGTCAAGGGACAGTCGCACTTGAAATTTTTGAACAAGCAAAAGAGTCTGGAATTTCTGTGGATGAGTTATTCATTCAAATCGGTGGTGGGGGCTTGATTTCTGGCGTTGCAACCTATGCCAAGGAAAAATATCCTACAACAAAAATCGTAGGTGTTGAAGCGGCGGGTGCTAAATCCATGCAAGCTGCACTTGATGCGGGATATCCTGTGACCCTTGAGACGATTAACAAATTTGCGGATGGGATTGCTGTGGCAACGATTGGGACAAAAACTTTTGCCCAATCCAAAGATAAAATTGATGAACTCGTCGCTGTGGATGAGGGACTTATTTCTCAGACGATTCTTGATCTTTATACGAAAATTGGTCTCGTCGCAGAGCCAGCTGGGGCAACGTCTGTTGCAGCTTTGGAACTTGTGAAAGACGAGATAAAAGGAAAGACAGTGGTTTGCCTCATTTCTGGAGGGAACAATGACATCAACCGGATGCCTGAAATTGATGAGCGATCACTGGTTTATGCAGGCGTCAAGCATTACTTCGTATTTAACTTCCCACAACGTCCAGGCGCTTTGCGGACCTTTGTGAATGATATTTTGGGACCAAACGATGACATTACCCGTTTTGAATACATCAAACGCGCAAACCATGGAACAGGGCCAGTTCTCATCGGGATTCAACTGGCTGATGCAAAAGATTATGACGGCCTTTTGGAGCGTATGAAAGGTTTCGATCCGAACTTTGTGAATCTGCGTGGGAATGAAAGTTTGTATAATCTCTTGGTTTAATAGAAACAGCTCAATGAGTTGTTTTCTTATTCTTACTAACATCTTTCCGAAAAACTATAATTTTTTATCAACATTTGAAACCTCAGAAGTAGAGGTTAAAGATTCAAAAACGGTAACTTGAAAAAGTTATCGTTTTTATTTGTTTTTGGAGGAGAAAATGGGAAAAAGAATTTCAATCGACGAGGTAGAATCATTAGGGCGTTTTTATCAAATCCCAAAAATTTTTACTGACTGTGAATTTCAATATTTTGAGATGTCATTAGACGCAAAATTTGCATACGCTGTGCTGAAAGACCGATTTGAGTTATCGAGAAAAAATGGGTGGATTGATGAAGATAGAAATGTCTATCTGATTTTTACGATTACTGAGCTTGAAGCTATATTAGGCTGCAAGCATGAAAAGGTCATAAAAATCAAGAAAATACTTGCCGAGTATGGACTTTTGGAGGAAGTGAGACAAGGATTAAATAAGCCAAATCGTCTGTATCTCTTAAACGTTGATACAGAGGCAAAAGTTCGGACTTCCGAAAATCGGAAATCCGCTTCTGACAAGGACTTCCGAAAATCGGAAATCCTTGATTCTAAAGGACTTCCGAAAATCGGAAATCAAGACTTCCGAAAATCGGAAGCTAATGATACTGAGTATAGTGATACTGAGATAAAAGAAATTTTAGATGATGAGGAGGAGATAAAAACGCCTGCGGGCGATTCTGACTCTCATATCATGTCTGTATCAGAAATAGAGCAGTGTTTCCCTGAATTTGCCTCAGAGATGAAACTTGTTGGAGCTATGACCGAAAAAGAACAAGTAGTCATTTGTACTGAAATTTCAAAAGAGCTTCACGAGACTGACCCAATTTTTGTTGTCAATAATTTTAATATGGCTTGGGATTTTACAAGTGATAACGTCAAAGTCCCAGAGTATTTTGCTCAGTACCTTGTCCAAAACATGTCTAATCGTTTCGGCTTATCAAAATATGACAAGCTAAAAAATGAACATACGCCGCAGTTCAATATTCCAATTTTTGGACCATGGTCTAAGACGTAAAATACGTGACCTGAGTAAGTCCTAAAACTGCTTTCTCCTCCAAGGCGGTTTCCTTTTTTCCACCATGGATAAAATAAATAACAGGGGCAATGAAATTCGGAAAGTTCATTGCTCTTGCGAGGGTGTCGTTTAAGCAAGACGAGGTTGTTGCCTCTTAAAAATATCTGTTCTTAACCATTCTTCGGGACAGATTCCTCATGTGGGTTCAAATCCCACTACTCTCAGACCTTTAGGCAGGCCATTGTCCACCATGACGCTATAAACTGGGTTTGTTCGTTGACAACTGAATACAAAACGCTGTCCTGATTAGCAGGGATAAAGGATAAAAGAAAAAGCAGGGGCGGCGTACCGAAAAACTCGAGACAATGACAACTCGACCTTCCCTGAACGAAAAAGGAGGACGTGCCGTTTACGGATCACGGACTAACCTGAAGGAGTCTGCGGCTACTAGACTATAAGCCGTGCGTAAAAAACACCATGGCAAGACAAGTCTTGCCTAGCAAGCCTGTTATTTCAGGCTATCAGTTGCAAGGAGGAAACTATTATGACTGATACTAAAAAACGTCCAGCTCAGACGATAAATGAGCAAGTATTGACACTCTCAGACTTGCGAACCATTGGTAAGCAAGGTGGGGCAACTGCTCGATTAGACACGGGCGAAGATGTGGAACTTTTAGCTGATTTTGCTGCTATATATCGTCACGGTTACGTTGAGGGTAAATTGCAGCGAGTAAAAGTAGTGCTGAACTATCCGAACATTTATTCAAAAATTCGGACAATCAAGCGTGATGATGTTTTAATAGCTCGGCGAACAAAAGGCGAGAAGAAGACTGAACTTTTACTTACAGGCAAAGGTTACCATCGTCCTGAAAAACTGGGAGGAAATACAAAATGAAAATCATAACAATCAATGTGAACAAGGGCGGCGCAGGGAAGACAACCGTTGCTCATAACTTTGCGGAGTACCTTGCAAAAGACTCACGTGTGTTACTTATGGACTTCGATGATTCGGCAAACTTGACTCATCGTTATGGCGAGTTCGACAAGTCTGAAAACACGGTTATTGGTCTTTTTGAAACAGGAAAGGTCACTCCAGTCAATGTGACGGCTAAGGAACAGAAGAGTCTCAGTCTTATTGCAGGACACCAAGAAGTTGAAGTACTTAAGGAACGTCTCAACACACGAAGACGCAGAGAGTATATTTTTGGAAAATGGCTTGCTGAAAACATTGAGCAGTTGGAGAAAGACTATGATTACATGGTCATTGATACTGAGAACGACGAAGGAATATTGACAGTTAATGCACTGTTAGTTTCTGATGTGGTGCTTGGTATTGCGGAGGCTTCTAAGGATTCTGTAACTGCTCTTGCTCGATTGAGAGAATTTGTGGATGATATAAATCACGATTTTGAGAGTGATATTCATTTGTATTTTATTGGAAACAAAATCAACTTGTCTGAGAAGGCTTCTAACGACCTTCTGACGGCGTTAAATAACTTTGATGGCTATTTGGGTTACCTGCCACGACGGACGCTTCTAGCGGACGATGTGACGATATTTAACAGTGATAATCCAAAAGCAGCTGAAACAGTTGCACAAGTCACGGAAGTTTTTGACAAAATCAAAGAAAAATTGGAGGAGGCTTAATCATGGCAAATAAATTTGACAAATTTTTGGAAGACCAATCAAAAGAAAAGACAACAAAGGCAGTGGTTCAGAATGAGCCGAGACCTGTTGTCACAAAGACAGTATCTATCAAAGTGAGTGAAGAGACCTATAAAATCATGAATCTCATTAAGATGGCAACTGGAGAAAAATATAATAAGCTAATGCAGGACAGCGTTTTAGAGCATTTTGAGACGTTGGCAAAACAAGACCCTAAAGTGGAGTCACTCAGAACTTTACTTGATGATTTCAAAACTTACCAAAAAGTAGAATTGTAGAAAAGTAGAAAAGTAGAATTTTCTACTTTTCTACTAAATTCTTGCCTTTTTATATGAATATTGTATAATACTTATATAGAAAAGAGGTAACTCATGGTCAATAGTACACAGATGAATTTCACGGTAGATTCACGAACAAAGGGAATATTTGATATAATAGCAAAGCAGATGGGGCTTTCCTCGTCTGCGCTATTAAATATCTTTGTGACTCGAGTAGTCAATGAGGGACGTGTTCCTTTTATGCTTTAAGCAATATCTCCTGCGAAGGCAAGAGAAAATCAGCTGAAAGTTGGGATAGATTTGGAGGATTCTAATGAAAAGGAAAATGTCTGAAGGCGAGCTAACTGTTGGAACTATCTATCAAGATGAAGAAGGAAATCCACAGTATGAGCTTCATCAAGCAAGCGCAGAAGAAGTCAAACAATACAATCGAGACCACTCACTCGTGAGAAAAACAGGTCGAGGAGCTAAAGCGGTTGCAAAAGGGATTCTGTTGACTCCTTTTATTTTGATAAAGTTTGTCTGGAAATTGATATGGAATTTATTTGGGGCTTTGATTCTTAGTTTTATCAGCGGCGCTTTCTGGTTCTGGTTCATTGGAGTGCTTGATGGGTTAATTAGATTACATAAATTTGTTTTCTTGGGATATTTTGCAAACAGCAATACGTTTTCGTATGTAAGTAAAAGTTATCCTAATTTATCGCAGTTCTTACTATCCTTCTTGACCCACCCTTTTCTTTTGATTTTAGTTTTATTGGTAGTAGGTATCACACTATTCCTGATTATTGGGGCTATATATAGCTCGATTGTCTCAATATTTCCAAAGCTTGAAGATAAGACGGGTGGGATTTTTTCAAATGTAGGCTTAGCTGCGGCAGGGGTTATTAGTGTCTTTGCATTTATGGGTATTGGTCTTGCACGTGTAGCAAGTAAAGGTTAAAAAAATTACGCCTTCGGGCGTTTTTTTTAGAAAGGTTATATATGGCAGGAGAAGAAGTTGACCAAATAGGGGAACAAGCTGGCTCAAAGGCAGCTGAATTTCTAAAATTATTGCTGCAAGAAATCTATAATCAAGTCAAAAATAGGGCAAATCCGACTGTTTCATCGAAAACGGGTCAAAGATTTGACTTTGGTACGACAATAGATTTACCTGCTAATGCAGTTTCAGAATTGAAAGCCCAGTTAAAAGCTCATGGCATTGATTTTGGTATGCGAAAAAACGCTAACGGAACAACTTCCGTATTTATGCACGGAGCTGAACAATCAAGTTTTGAGCGGGGTCTTACAAACGTAATGGATAAATTAACGCAACACCCAGAGATGTTTGAAAATAACAGTAAAAGGGCGCCTACAAAAGCTGAAGCTAATGCTTATGCTACTGAAAAGCAGGCGAAACGAACCGCAGAGAAAACGGTTCAAAAATCAAACGTCAAAAGTCAGACCAAAGCGAAATCCCCATCATCGCCTAAGATATGAAATTGATGACAAAAGTCAAGTTAGTGCTTTTCTCAATCTTCGGATTACTACTTGGCTGGATTCTTGACAGATTTATTTATCTCTATCAAGTTACACCAAAAAACGGTCAAACGTTAGAGCGCTTTCTAAGCGCTCTTTCTAATTTATCAAACTCTCTTCAAAATCAACCTTTTGATTTTAGTGTTGCAATGTACCCACTTATAGGATTCTTTGCAGGTATTATCATTTGTCTCATCATTTTTGCAATGACTTTAAGCAGCAGAACATACATGGCAGGTCGTGAACACGGATCAGCCAGATGGGCTACTGCGCAAGAGTTAAAAAAGTTCAAAAATAAGGTCTTCTCAAAGAACTTGCTTTTATCAAAGAGTGTTGGATTGAACATGGAAACGTCTGGTGTTCCATTTTTGCTTCAACGTAATAAGAACGTGCTTATTGTTGGGGGTTCTGGTTCAGGTAAAACGTTGCTTTATGTTAAACCGAACTTGTCTCAATTTCACTCGTCTTATGTGGTTACTGACCCTAAAGGTACTTTAGTGCATGAGACTGGGAAAATGATGGAGGACGCAGGTTATAAAATCAAAGTCTTTGATATTAACACCATGCAAAACTCTGATGGGTTCAACCCTTTTGCTTATATACATGATGAGGTAACCCTGAAGCGTATTATACAAGTGGTTATCGACGCTACAAATGGCGAAAATGCTAAGAAAGGAGAGCCTTTCTGGGACAAATCAGAAGAGCTTTTGTTAGGTGCGCTCTTTTCTTACCTGTATTATTGTTATCAAGGCGAGGGAGATATTGAAGGTAGCAGTGATACTATGCCAACGCTTTATGATATTTCTGAGCTAATAAGAGAGCTTGACCGTAAAGATGATGATACACCCTCGATTCTTGAGGAAAAATTTGACCAGTTTGAAGAAGTTTTTGGTTCAAACAACTATGCAGTCTTGCAGTTTAAGAGTTTCAAAAATTATCGTGGCGATACGAGGAGTAGTATTGTTGCAATCGCCACGGCACGATTCTCGATGTTCGACTTGAAACAGGTTCAAAATTTCTTGAAAATTGATACCTTGGATATTGAAAAATGGGGCGAGGAAAAGTATTGTGTGTATCTTGCAATACCTGACCTTGACACCACTTTTAACTTCTTGACGACAATGATATTTATTCTAGCGTTTAGAACGTTAGAATATCAAGCAGATAATGTCCATCATGGGAAACTACCAGTTCACGTGCGTTTTATCCTTGATGAGTTTGCGAATCTTGGGAAGATTCCTAATATTAAAGAAGCGCTGTCGGTTTTCCGATCGCGCGAAATTAGTATTAACATTATTTTGCAATCTATCAATCAAATAAAGGCTTTGTATAAAGATGACTGGCAAAGTCTTATTGCTAACTGTGACTCAAAGCTTTATCTCTCAGGAGGTACGGAACAAGAAACTGTGAAGTACTTCTATGAGGCAGCAGGCAAAGCCACTATCAATATGCGAAAAGAATCTGTCAACCGAGGATATAACGGTGGCGGTTCGACAAGCTATGATGTATTGGGGCGTGACCTTATTTCTCAGGCGGAAGTTTTTGAATTACCTCGCAACCAGTGCTTGGTGCAAATATCGTCTATGCCTATGTATAAGGGCTTAAAGCTTTCTCCAAAAGACCACCCTAAATCAAAAATGTGGTCTAGTAATGAAGATGATGGCAGGTGGTATGATTTTGTACCAGAGCCAGCTTTTGCGGATATTATGGAGGCGTATGACGCTTACGCTGCTGTGGGAGAAGCTCCTGTTCCGATTGAACTAAATCTTGATGAAATGCTTGAGAAGCAGTTAGCAACTATTGAAATGTAAAAGCAGAAAAGTAGAAAATTCTGCTTTTCTGCTAATGGTAAAGTAGAATTTTCTACTTTACTACCAAATGAAAGGAAAAAAATATGGAAAAAATAAATTTAGCTCTTAGTAGTGTCTTCGTGCCAGAGGCAGGAGACGCACTAAGCTCAATCAAGTCTCTTTTGACTTGGTTCTTTGGTGCTGCTGGAATTGCTCTGATTATCGTTGGGGTTATTCAGCTGGCTGAAAGCATGGCAGAATCAAATCCTAGCCAACGCAATCGTGCCTTTATGATGATAGTAGGCGGCATACTTATTGGAGGTTGTGCCTTTCTTGTTAATTTAATCACTGCCCCTCCAGGAACGTGATTGAGAGGAGGGCTAAAACATGGACGTTTTAGCATACGATTTATTCAAGCAAATTGGCTCTCAATTAAGTAACTTCGACGCCCATACTTATGATACCTACGTCACACCAGTGGTCACGAATGTGACGATGAAGATAGGCTTGTACTTGATGATTTTCTTTTTCATCATGGAGGTTGCTAAGATATTTCAACAAGCAAATCAAAATAACGACGGTAATGTTGCACCAGTTACAATATTGCAATGTGGTGTTTATTTTTTACTTGCTGGCGCTATGGTCGCAGGTTCTCTTGTCATTCTGAACTTTCTTAATATGATTATTGTAGGGGGTATTAACTTGCTTCACGGGACTGGGTCTTATAATGTTTTTAGCTTTACTGCCCCCAAACTAACTATGCCAGGATTCTCTTTTACTGATATAGGGGGGTTCGTAGGAAATGTGATTACAGCAGCTATCTCTTGGATAGTTTCTTTTCTTGTAGGTATAGTGGCTTCGGTAATTATGATGGTACTGATTACAGTTCGAGTGATTCAGCTTTATGTTTATACTATTTTATCTCCCATTGCTTTCTCTTCATTTGCTTCAAGCGAGTATCGAAGTATTGGCGTTGGTTTCATCAAAAGTTATTTTGCACTCCTTATCCAAGGTATGGTTATGTTGGTAATTTTGGGCGTTTATAATGCTTTCAACGGAAGCTGGGACACGAGTGGCGTGACTGATACTACACTTGCCTCGTTGGTGTTTCCTGTTGCAATGTGTTACTTGTTATTTAAGTCAAATTCAATCGCAAAGGCTATTGTTGGGTTAGCTGGTTAATCAATGAGATGTTCTCTCAGTTTTTCCTTAGTTATACCCTTATCTATAAACTCTATCAGCTTTTGAAAAGATGTCTGATTAGGGCAGTCGTGCCACTCTTTTTTTGCGGCCGTGTGTTCAGAATCATCTTGAAGATAAGCTGGAAGTTCAAAACTTTCTTTATGCGGGAAAAAGGATTGATACTTTATGCTATTGAATTCTTTTCCTTCTTTTCTATAGTTGGAAGAAAATAGCATTTCTCTTTCTTTTTCCTCAAAATCTTTGACTTTAGATTCTTGACAATTAAAGCGCCAGAGAGCAAGAAAAATCTGATTAGTCATGAATTGTTGTGTGGAGCGTGTGATTTTGAAAGCACAAAGCTCTTGCATTCTATCAACTGGGTATGAGGTATGCCCTATTTTTGCTATTTTATCTTGTCCTTGAAATAGAGCATAAAAGAAGCATTGGTTATTACCATTTTTTCTTTGAGTTGAGTATAGAGCGTTAATGAGTTTTTCAGATTCATTGTTATTCGAGTAGCATTTGCCGTTTTCAATTATCATTGTTATATTTTATCAAAAAAGTAGAAAAGTAGAAAATTCCACTTTTCTACTTTTCTACAATTCTACTTTTAGAAAGAGATTTTATGGAAATAAAAGTCTATACAGATGGCTCTAAGATTAAAAACAAAGTCATTGCAGGTCTAACGGTTCGACAAGCCATTGGCTTTGGAGCTATTATTCTGATGTTAGTCATCTTTTTACTTAATGATTTTGTGGTTCATTTACCTGATACAGTCGTTCAGCCTCTGCTTGTATTCATCACTATGCCAGTTTTATTTGCTTCTTTATTCAAGATAAAAGGAATGCCCGCAGACCATTGGTTTAGACTTCGTATGAAGTTCTATTTCACAATCAAAAAGCGGGTATATCAAACAGAAAGGATTAAACTGTATAAGCGCTTTGAGTTCAAACAGGATAAAAAAATCAAAGAAACCGATTCGCTCTGAATCAAACCGTAAGCGTATTGCTCGCTTGGAAAAACACGCAAAAATCGCTGAAGCAGCTTCTACTCAAAATACTATTCGTTATACTTCACTCTTTTCTGATGGCATTATGCACGTGGTGGATAACACTTGGTCAAAGACTTTCTCGTTAGGTATGACTAATTATCTAACTGCGACGGAGGAGGATAAGAAAAATATTATTTCTCGCTATAATGACACCATCAATACTCTTTCTGAAAATGAACATTTTCAACTAACGCTTCATATTCGTAAAATTGAAGCAGAAACCTATAAGCAAGAAACAGCTTATGAACTGCAAGGCGATTCTATGGATATTTATAGAAATGAGTTAAATCATATTATCGAAGAAAATTATGCTCGAGGGCTTAATAATTATCAAGTTGACCGATATATCACAATTTCAACACAGGCTGACAATCGTCTTAAAGCTACTTCAAAGTTTGATAATATAGCTACTTTGATGTCAAGCGACCTTAGCAACATTGATGTGAGTTTTGAAGCACTTTCTGGCGAAGAACGGTTAAATCTTCTTAACTCTATTTTGCGTCCGCATACGCCCGTTTATGGACGTTTTGAGGATATAGCAGTGTCAAACTTGACTACTAAAGATTTCATTGCTCCAGAATCATTAAAATTCAACAAATCTGATTTTGAGATTAACTCTCACTTGTTTGGTAAAATCTTATATCTTCGTGATTTTCCGACTGAACTTTCAGATGGATTATTCAAAGAATTAACTGAAACAAATCAAGAACTTGTTATAACGATTCATGCTCAGCCATACTCCATTGTGGAGACTAACAGGCGCTTGAGGAATCAAGCAACTTCTGTGGAAGGCGAGTTAGTTAAGCAACAGATGAGAGCGTCACAAAATGGGTATTCTGCAGAATTTGTGGCACGTTCTGCCAAAGAAGCTCAAGCTGACCTTGATGAAGTTATCAATTTTGTCCGTGAGACTGGCGATAAGCAATTCTCGAGTATTTTTTTGGTGTACGTCATGGCTGAAAGCTCTGAAAAACTGAAAGAAAATACAGCGATTATTCGCTCAGTTGGAGATAAGTATGGTGCTGTCTTCAGTGACCTCGATTTTATACAAGAAGAAGCACTCAATTCTGTACTTCCGATTGGAAAAAACTACACGGACGCTGAACGGACTTTTCAGCGTGATTTGATTACGCCTAATATTGCGGTCAATTCTCCATTTACGAGTGTTGATATTCATCATAAAAACGGCAAATATTATGGCATAAATTTGTTATCTAATAATACGATTTCAATCAATCGCCGTGACCCCTCTCTTGATAATTCAAATGGTTTGATTACTGGTGTTTCAGGTTCAGGTAAATCCATGAACGCCAAACATGAGATTATTTCAACCCTCCTAAAAGAGCCTAAGAGCGAAGTGATTATTGTCAGTCCAGAAAACGAGTATGACAGTATTGCTGAAAAGTTAGGCGGTCAAGTTGTCAGAGTAGCGCCTAAGTCTCCTACAAGAATCAATATTATGGATTTACCTGATAGGCAATTTTTAGCAGCTGATGATGACCCTGTGGCGTTGAAATCAGATTTCCTTGTATCTTTGTTTGCGTCTATTTTCCCGACGCTTACAGAGGTTCAGGAGTCAATTATTGATGAAATCACGATAAAGGCTTATGAAAATACCGGAAAGACAACATTAGTTCAATGGTATCAATTATTAGCTGACAAAGCGAACAAAGAACAAAATGAGCAAGCTGCTGACCTCGCTCAAAAGCTTGCCATGTATGTCACAGGTTCGCTGGATATGTTTGCTGGCGAGACGAACGTCAATTTAACCAACCGATTCGTTGTCTATAATATCAATCAGCTCAAGAATAAATTCAAACCATTTGGATTTATGGCGGTAGAAGATAAGGTCTGGCAGGGAGTTGTCGAGAACTTTGCTAAAGGTGTCAGAACATGGGTATATTTTGACGAGATTCAGGTGCTATTATCTGGATCATCGAGCGAGCTGACACGTGAGAAGTTCCAAGATATATGGGCACGTATTCGTAAGTATGGAGGTAACCCGACTGGTATTACCCAGTCGATTGAGACTGTTCTTGCAACACAAGAAGGAAGAGCAATGTTTTTTAACTCGGAATTCTTGATTTTGCTGAAGCAGAAAGCTGAAGTCTTTGATTTATTAGTTAAGACTCTTCGTTTGACTAATCAGCAATCACGCTTCTTGAAGAATCCACCGAAGGGTGCTGGCTTGATTGTGGCTGGAAACACGATTGTTCCTTTTTCAAATACAATTCCTCAAAATACAAAGCTATATGAAATTATGGCAACTGACAGCTAGTATGTTATAATGTTAGAAAAGTAGAAAAGTAGTATTTTCTACTTTTCTACTTTACCACCATAAAGAAAGGAGTCTCTATGGCTTATGAATTTGTACCTGTAAATCGAGAGACTTCTATCTTTTCGGCGAAAAGATTATTAGTTGATACGATTTGGAAACAAGCGAATATTGAAATTCAAAAAGGTATTACCTTCCCTGAAACTAATGAAGTTCTCGAGGGGAGAGTGCCTTCCACTTTGAATTATGATGAAGCTTTGACTGTCAATAATATTAAACGTGCTTGGGAGTATCTCTTCAAGCATATAGACGCTCCTATATCTTTTGGAGTGATAAGTGATTATAACAGTATTTTAGGAGAAGGAGGTCTTATTGAAAACGGAGGTAAGCTACGAGCCTACCATGCTAATATTACTGGGACTGAGTATGTGCCACCTCTCCCAACTTCTGATTTAGTACTTGAGAAGATTTCTGAGTTTGATTCTATTAGTCAACCAGTCGAACGTGGTCTTAGTTATTTCTCGGACATTGCAAAAGGACAATGGTTTAATGACGGCAACAAACGAACGGCTTCGATGGTTGCTAATCATTACCTTGTGCAGCAAGGTGTTGGACTTTTTGCGATGAACGTCCCTGAAAAGAAAGTCTTTTTTGATGAGCTTATTAAGTATTATGAAGGGAATTCAAGGAATTCTTATCACGACTACCTTTATACAAATGCTTTTGAGCTAATGCCCTCGGGTTTAACACCAAAAAAGTTCAAGTCTTTAGAAAATGAACCTAGCGTTAAGCAAGCGCCAACTCGTGTTGAAGCGAATAGCTATGCAGAAATGAAGCAAGCTGAACGTCAAAAAAATAGTGAGAATCCTACACCAACTCAGAAATCAAAAGGTTTGTCGAGGTAGTCCGAAGGATCAACGAGATAAGAAACGTCTTTCTTGGACGTTTTTTTTGTTAGAAAGGAGGGGATATGGCTGAATCTGATTTATCAGACCGCCTGACACAACGTAATGATGACAAGCTCAAAGAGACTGTTAGACAAGAGCATAGCGCAAATAGCTTTGAAAAGCCTGTAAAGTCTCGTGCGCACTATGTGGTTGATAAAAAGTCGATGTCTAATCGAGCTAGAGTTAGGGCTGAAAGCTTGAGAGCTTCTAATCCGATTGAAGTCAAAGCGGCTAAAAAACCAACTTGGCGTGATATTGGAAAAGCTAGTCTAAAAACTACTGGTAAAGGTATTAAAGTAACTGGTAAGGGACTAGCTTTGAATGCTGAAGAATCTTTGAAAGATTCATTTCATAATGTGCTTTTTGATGGCGATGAGAATGCTGACATGCTTAAGGATATAGCAGAGAAACCAAAAGAGTATTGGGATAATGCTCAGACTGCTTACAAAGGCTCAAAAAAAGTCTTTACTACAAGTCGTGATGTTATCCGCTGGGGCGCACAAAAACTTGGCTTTGGCACTGGGGTTGGAGCTGCGGCAGCAGATACAGCGGGTACAGTTGGGACAGCTGGTACAGTGACAACAGGAGCAGCTGGTACGGGAACGGCTGGTACAGCGACAGCAGGAGCAGCAATAGCGGGAACGTCTGGTACAGCAGGGTCAGCGGCTGGGACTGTGGCTGGTGTAGGTATTGGAGTTCCAGTAGCAATAATAACTGCAATAATTGCTTTAGTTCTTTCAGTGGTAGTTGCTTTTACTAGTATTATTCCTAGTGTAAGTGCGTCAACATCATCGACTCCCCCAGTAAATGGAGACTCTCTGACAAGAGCGATGCAAATGTATAACTATCTGAAGGCTAAAGGTGGAACTATAAATGGTATTTCTGCTCTACTAGGAAATTCTCAAGTGGAGACGGGTTCTACTTTTGACCCTTCCATCATTCAAGGGGGGGCTGCCTATAATCAAAGTGAGGCAATGAATCCTTCAGCAGGCGGGTATGCTTTTGGACTTTTTCAATGGGATTCTGGTCGGCGTGTTAATCTTATCAATTATGCAACCAGTACCAATAATGGTTGGGATGATATGGACACTCAACTTGATTTTGCTATGAATCAAGAAGGAAGTGATTCATCAATTTTTCAAAGTGTTATGAAAACAAACTCTGACGCTGAATCTGCTGCTCGTACTTTCAATAGTGATTGGGAAAGAAGTGCTGACACTTCTGATATGCGTGCCAATTATGCTGAAGCATGGTATCTTTATCTCTCGGGGCAGGGTGGCTCATCAGACGATGTGGCTACTGCTAAACAACTTTTGGGAGATTTTCATTATCAATCCCCTCCCGATTCTGCATATTTAGGTTGGACTTCTGTGGGTAGTGTTGATAAAAATGCGGGTTTGGATTGCTCATCATTTGTGTGGCTCGTCTTGAAATTATCTGGGGATAAAGTAGATAATGGTGGCTGGTACACAGTATCTATGCTTTCTTCCCCTAATTTGACACCTATTTCAGCTGACCAAGCGCAAGCTGGCGATATTTGTGTTGTTGGAGGTACTTCTGGCGGTGGGGCTGCTGGTCATACCTTTATACTTGAAGGTACTTATCGTGATAACGGTTCGACCACTGATGTTACACAAAATACTACTAAAGTTATTCAAGAATCAGGGGGTGAATCTGTTAATGAATCTACGATAAATTATGCGGTTGGTACTGACTACCAACGTGGTATTGCGTTTTTTAGACCACAGAAAGCAAAATAGAAAGGAAAAAATATGAGGGACGAAGGGAAAGTAAAACTCTTCAAGTATCTTGGCGTTATTGTTGCGGTTATCCTTGTATTAGTTGTTATTGTTACGACAATATTGACACCAAAACCTAAGCAGGTTTCAAGCTCAAAAAATAGTTCTGCTGTTTCATCAAGTAAGTTGATTTCTAGCAATACAACGAGTTCTGCTGATAATTCTATTGATACTATTAGTTCTAGCGATTCAACGAGTTCTGCTTTACCAGTGGACGGGACTACTGTCGCAAGTGGTAAACAATCCGAACAAGAAAAGTTTGTTAATCTTTTTCTTAAGACTTACTGTGATTATAGTTCTTATGACACTATGAATAAAGCTATAAAACCCATGCTGACGAAAGCAGAACAAAAATCGTTAGGGGTTGACACTAAAGTTGGCGGTAGCCTTACTTCTAGTGTTTCTCAAATAACCGTTTGGGAAAATGGCTCATCTACTTATTGCGGGGTAGTAACCGCTTCGCTAAATAATGGAGCTAATTTGACCAAAGCTTATTATGTGACGCTAATTAAGTCGGGAAATAGTTTTCTTGTCAGTAAAATTGTTTCTCCGAATGATAATACTTAATTATGGCAATCTTTGGAGTAACGGAAGACAATAATAAGAAGTCACGTGGGGAACTTCTCATGCGTCGAGAAGAAATAATCGCCCAGCTCAACGAGTTGGATCGAGAACTTTCTGAAATTGATATTCTAATCGCAAAAAAGCCCCAAAAGCGTTTTTTATTTGGCAGGGTCTTACTGGTTCTATTTGGACTTGCCCTGATTGCTTTTGGGATTTTTTATTTAGTAACAGGATTGTAGAAAAGTAGAAATCTCTACTTTTCTACTTTTCTATTTACAGGAAGGAGGCAAAATGGCACAAGATTTAGAGGAACAGCGAGGGAAGTTGCTGACTAAGCGTGAAGAGCTTATTAAGCGGCGGAACAAGACTAATAAAGAGCTGTCTGAAGTTAATGAACGCTTGAAGCGTTTAGAAGAGGACACGTTCAAAGCTAGTATTAAAGAGATGAACGTCTCGTTTCAGGAAGCTCTTGAATTGATTCGACTGCAAAAGCAGAATCAGGAGAATAATAATCAAGGAGAATACTAATGGCGTTATTTGGTAGTAAGCCAAAAAGGAAGTATAACTTCCTATTTTCGGACATTGATAATTTTAATGCCCGTGAGGTCGATGATGAGCAGGATTTAACTAATCTTGTTGAAGCTGAAAATTATCGCCTTACTTCAACTGGTGGTCACGGAGAAGTGACAATCACAAAACTTAAGGGCGAAGATGAGGTACTTTATCAAGCTCATTATTCTTTGCCAGTGCCAAAAGGAACTGATTTTGATTCCCTTTTGGAAAAATTTTATACAGAAAAGCCGATACCTTCTGCGGTAGTTCCTCAAAGTGCGGCAAATTCTACTTATGGGACTGCAAACGATGATTTAATCAAGCAGACTTATAATCAGATGATGTCAAACTCTGGCCAAGTAGTGCCAGAAAATGTTTATCACACACCATCTGCGGCTATTGATTATGAAAACGAGGCAGGAACTAATTCTGGTCAGACTGATGTCATGAAAGAATTTATTTCAATGTCCGAGTCAATTTCAGAAAGTCATTCTATCTCATTTCGTGATTCAGAAATTATGTCGATGGCAGTAAAGGCTCAAATTTCTCAATCTGAGAGCGAGGATGACAAGGAAAGTGAAAATAGTCTATTTATACCTTCCTTAGTTTTTGAAACGTCTAAGGGCGATTCTGAGGGTTCTGAGAACGTTTCAAATAGTTTGACTCGTTTTCGTTCAGTTTCTTTAGAGATAGCTTCTGAAAGCAAAGTTCAGTCACTTTCAGAAACACTATCTGAATATAGCGACTTAATGAAAGAAGAACCTGTGGCTCAATCTGATTCTCGAACTACCATGGAGGTTTTCTTGTCTGCTTCACTAAAAATTTCTGAAAGTGAATCGGAGTCAGATAGTCTTTCAGACTTTCTGATCACGTCGCTTTCAGAATCGAGAAGAGCTTCTTATTTGGCTTCAGTTTCAGAATCAGATTCTTTGTCGTTGTCTGAATCATTATTTTTACTTTCAGATAGTGAGTCTAGCAAAGAATCTTCTGGAATGGGTTCTTATGATTGGGCTTATGGTTCTGAATCTCTTTCAGAACAAGCGCTTGATACACTCACGAAAAATAGTCATTTTTTGAATGAGCTGCGTCAGGATGTTGCCAATAAAGTGGCTGTGATTGAACAGGCACGTGATATTTTCTTAGTTTTCGAGGAATCTAAGCACAAAGAGGCAATAAGTTCTATCAATGCTGAATTTGACTCAAGAATTGTTCAAGCACAACAAGAAGCAACTGAGCGTTATTCAAAGAAAGAGAATCTAATATCTCAAGCTAGTCATGAAGAACTTGACGAGGGCGATTGAAAGGATATGTATGACTGAAAAAAATAATTTTTCGTATGAAGTTCTGGAAGAAATTGCGACTCTTGACGAGGACCTTAAAGGTTGGAAACGCAAGCTGTGTAGAATCTCTTACAATGGTCAAGAGCCTGTTTATGACTTTCGTGTTTGGTCTCCGCAAGGAAAATTTGGAAAAGGCTTTACTCTTCGAGAAGAGCCTTTTCAAAAACTTGTTGAGATTTTGAAAGAGAGGTATTAAATGAATAAAGATTTTACCTTTTTGTAGGAAGGTAGAAAAGTGGAAAGGTAGTAAAGTAGAAAAGTAGATGTTTCTACTTTTCTGCTTTTAGAGAGGAATTTTATGAAATATCAACACGTTGCCATAAAGCCTAAAGTGTCTCATTTTAGGCAATGGAAATCTGGGAAAACTTGGCTTTATGGTGCAACTTTAATTACTGCTTTTGTTGTTTCTGGCGGTGGAGTGGTAACTCAAGTGTCAGCGGACACTTCGACTAGTGCCACTTCAAGTGCTGTAACAAGCACAAGTAGTGCTACAAGTTTCACAAGTGCTTCATCAGCAGCTAACTCTTCAAGCGTTTCATCTAGCAGATCTTCAAGCGCAGAATCTTCTAGTGCAATAGCTACTAGTATGAGTAAAGCGGAAAGTACTGCTATTAAGAGTTTGACTTCAACCGCTAGCTTGGTAAACTCAACCGTCTCACAAGGTAATACTGAAGCGTCTTTGATGTCTTCATCTATGAGTCATGCTGTTTCAGCAATCAATCAAGTATCTTCATACAGTAGCGCTTCTAGTTATTCTTCAGCGGTAGCACCTTTGTTATCCAGTATGGCTAAGTCACTTTCGGCATTGTCTTCGACTGCTAGCCTTTACACGTCTTATGCAAAAGTTTATGAAAGTGAGTATTCGGCGAACTCTCAGTACTTTTCTTCGGCGACGTCTTTGAATCTGAGCTCGGTTACAAGTAACTTTAACTCGCTATACTCAGTGAACTCCTCTGCATATTCTTATGCCAGCTCTATGGCGATTCTTGATACTGACTGGCTAATAGCTTCAAGCGCAGCGATTGTTATGACTTCTCAGGCCGATGTCATATATGCTCAAATGAGTGATTGGATTTCTGGTTCAGATTTTACTAACTATGAAAATATTGGAATTAGTCTTAGCACAATGCTTACAAACTTTAATAATGGGAGCTTTACGGCTTCGGATATTTCACAAGTTTATAATTTGATTTCAAATTACAATTCGGCTTTGGCTATGATTCAAGAAGAATCAAGCAATGTTACTCCTCTGAGAGATTCACTGTATGATGACTTAACAACTTTTGTCAGTGCAGGACGAGCATATAATTCATTGTTAAGTACTTTGTTACCTTCTGAAGCAACTTCAGCCAATGAATTTCCTGTGGATGATTATATCAACCCGATAACAGGCGAGATGACGGTTGGTGCTGACGACCCGTTACTCGTATTGAATAATGCAATAAGACAACTTGGAATTACGGGGCTTGATGGTAAAACCGCCGCAACCAATATGATTTCAATACTGCAATACAATGAAGCTTATAATAAAACGACTATCGGGGGTATTGGAACTGCAGGAGGGTTGAGTGCGTCAGACTTTGATAACAAGGGCAATGGAAATACGATTCCAGCTAATCTTGGTTCAACGGATGTATATAGTGGCGATTGGTCGCCAGCCTCTGTGCAATCCTGGATTGAAGGACTAATCACAAGCTTTGGCCTAGACCCGTCCGACCTTTCTGTCTGGCAAACATATGTGATTGGAAACACCAACTGGGCTGGGGGGTGGAGTACTATTTTTATTGGCGATAAGCCTAAGGCTCTTGCTATGCCAGCGTCTTTGCTAATGAGCCTTGATTTGAAGCTAATCAACCCTCTAATTCCTGTGGCAGTTGTACCAAAAAAAGATGTTCCTACTGCACCAAAACAAACAAAAAAAGTTTTACCGCAGACTGGCGATTCATCAGATCTTGCGGTTGAAATTTTTGGAGCAACAACCTTACTTGCTGCTGGTGCAATGACGATGGGGCGTCACAGACGTTGGTAAAGTAAAAAATTCTACTTTACCACTAGTAGAAAAGTAGAATATTCTGCTTTATGTTTTATGTGGCTATGCCACTTAGAGAGGATTTTAGATGAATCAAAAAGAAATGAAAGCCCTAAAAAGGGAAGTTATTGATGAGGGAGCGCTTAATATTGGCTTCTATACTGATATTTTCGAGCATATCCCTCATTATGCTCTTTTGGAAGCATTTCGTGAAGTTCATAGTCAACATTTTGAACTGCCTGATGATAGTGCTTTGGATAACGCTCTTGTTACTGAAGCAATTAAGGCTATGAACTATCAAGATTTCAAAGAGGTTGCTCCTTCCTTTTTTGGATATACAAAGTCAGACGATGAAATACTTTCTGAGCCGCTTAAGATAAACAAACAAATTTTTGAGCAGCTTAAAAACGACTCACAAGAGCTTTTCAAATTGAAATCTCAGCCAGCTGATTATGAAGCTATTATGAACAAATTGACTCATGATATGAAGTCTAATGGAAATGAAATTTTAGCTATAAATCCGTTAGAAAATGAATTTGCTGTTTTGATGGACGACACTTGGATTGAGCCATATCTTGCCGAGGGACTTCTGACGAACTATCAGACACCTGGCTATGACGCTGGAGGAGCAACACAAATTGCCGAAGGTATATTATCTCGAGCGCCTCAAGGCTTTAGTGATTGGGTTACTGAACAAATGCAGCGTGATACTCATCAATATGTTCCTGCTGATGATATTTTTGGCGATGAGCAAATTATTTGGCTGGCAGATAAATTAGGGTCGAGGTTTGACCATGACAATGATTTTATTGACAAGGTCAATCATGAATTAAGTGGTTATCAGATGGAGTTGGTAACGCACGAAGTCGTTGGCTATTCTCAAGGAGAGAGGTGGAACTTGGGCTACCTGATGGATAAGTCGTCCTTAGATGAGTTTCCAAAGCGTGAACAAGTGATTGATTATCTTGAACATGAGATTGGTGCTTATTATCGAGGGAGCTTATCTGAGGTTTTCGTCTATGACGCAAATCAAGAAATTATGAATAGCTTTCCGATTGATAAAGAGCTTACTTGGAACTCTGAAGTAGAAGTTGTTCAAGATTATCTTGGAAAAGATTTTACAATACCAGATGTTGCGATTGCCTACAATGAAGCAGGACTGAGCAAAGCTCAGATCAGCGAGAATTTGAAGCAACCACTTTCTAAGCAAGTTGAGATTGCTGAGCAACTAAATCTTCAGACTCAAGTTGCTCAAGAATAATCTCAAGTTAAATCAAAGACGCAAACAGCGCCTCGTTTGTAAAGTGTGCAAGTTATGGTTATTACTTACAATGCTTTACATATTCGACCCAAACATCATGTTTTGAAAAAGTCATGGCTTGTTTCAGGGACTATGTTGACACTTGTTGGAGTGCCTACTGTGCTCACAACTTTAACTTTTGCTCCTGCACTGTCAATCAATACGTCTGCTGCACAGTTAATTACGGCTTCTACAAACTATTACATGATTAACTCTAAGAATGTAAAGAGCGGGATTTTGTATCGTACTGGGGATAGATATGAAAACGGGGCAGGTGTCATAGCGTGGGTGTCAAGTCATAGCAATGGAACAGATTATCAATTAGACACTGGCGATTCTGGGAAACAGCCTGACCCTAACTATATCAATATGGGGTCTAATCATTGGGCTAACTATGCAATTACTGATGATATTTACTCATGGCAGCCAACTGCCAAAAAGGGTGTTACTGGTGTCTTGAAAGAAATTGCAACCTCACGAGGTTCAATTCTCATTCATTGTTCTTCTGGACGAGATAGAACTGGCGTAACGATTGGCGTGCTTTCTCTTATTGCTGGTAGCACGATTCAAGACGCTGAGGCGAACTTTAATCAGGCTCAAAATAATGCAGCTTCGTATGGTGCAGGAACGCCTGTTCCACAAAGTTCGTTTGATAGTGCTATCGGGAAAATCACAGCCGAGGGAAAAAGTAATTTTCTGACAGATAGTGAAGCTTTCTTTGGACTGTCTGCCGACCAAATTACAGCTATAAGACGACACCTACTTTACGGCATTACTTCGGCTAATATAACTTATAACGCTAATGGTGGGAGAGGCGCTCCTGCAAAGGCTACAACGAGTTATGTTGGGAAAGCTATCCTTTCTTCTACAAAACCAACTAAATCTGGTTATACCTTTAAGAATTGGAATACAAAAGCGGATGGCTCTGGTACTTCATACAGTGCTGCTCAAGCTGTCACTTTGAACGCAGATACAACGTTATATGCTCAATTTACACCTCTTGAAGCTACTATACCTTCAAGCTCATCTTCCTCGAGCGCAGTATCAAGTAGCTCAAGTGCTAATATAAGCTCATCTTCCTCGAGCGCAGTATCAAGTAGCTCAAGTGCTACTACAAGCTCATTTTCCTCAAGCGCAGTATCAAGTAGCTCAAGTGCTACTATAAGCTCATCTTCCTCGAGCGTAGTATCAAGTAGCTCAAGTGCTACTACAAGCTCATTTTCCTCAAGCGCAGTATCAAGTAGCTCAAGTGCTACTATAAGCTCATCTTCCTCGAGCGCAGTATCAAGTAGCTCAAGTGCTACTATAAGCTCATCTTCCTCGAGCGCAGTATCAAGTAGCTCAAGTGCTACTACAAGCTCATCTAGTGCAGCAAAACTTGCGCAAACTGGAGACCTTAGTGATTCAACTCAGGTGCGTGCAGGTGGCGGGTTCTTGATTGCTGCTGGATTACTTACTCTCATCAAGGTCAGGAGATGGTAGTGTGAAAAGTAGAAAATTCCACTTTACCACTTTTCTACTTGTTGGTTTGACAAGTTATTATTACTTAGAAAGGGACATATTATGCCTACATTTAATCGCAATGAAATTGCACCAAAGCCATCTAATGGCGAACATAATTACAAAAACTTTTCAGCTGGCGTTCATGAAGTTAAGATTCGTCGAGCTGAATTAACAAATGCAAAAACTACTGGTCGAGATATGATAAGTTTTATCCTAGAAAGTCAATTTGGCGAAACTGGCTTCTATAATCTCGTTTTTGGCACCGAAAAATCTGATGGTTATTTACAAAGGATTTTAGCTTCGGTAGCTGATAACGGATTTGAAGTGCCTAATAACTTTGATTTTGGCTATAATGAGGGGACAGTTCAGTTCTTAGCTAGTAAGGATGTCTTTATTGAAGTCGTCGAAGAAGAGTTCAATGACGCTCCATTCTTTAGAATCAATGCCTTTTTGACTTCAGAGGAGTATTATCATGCGGTTGACTCAGCTGACTAATACTTTCTTGGTGGCTGGATTAGCCTTTGCGGTTGGTTATATTGTCAGAAAAGGAAATCCTAAGCCTCGAGAAAGTCAAAAAACTGGCTTTGAATTAAAACCGAATAATCTTCACAAAATTGCTGATATTCAGGGCTATTTTGCCGCTCATCATTTGCCATATTCTGAAGATGAGAGCAAAAAAACCTTGCTTGCTCGATTGGAGGAACTTGAATGACTTACTTAATTCTTGCTGAAAAGCCTTCTCAGGCTGCTAATTTTGCTAAGTTTTTAGGCGGAAGAAGCGGCTCTTTTGAAGGCAAGAATTATATTATCACTAACTCTGTTGGTCACGTGATTGAACACAAGAAACCTGATGAAGGCGGCGTTGAAGCTGGTCTTGAGAGTCAATTTAACAACTGGTCTGATGTTGAGTCTTACCCGTGGGACACGAGTCAACTCACCTGGGAATATCAGGCGAAAGCTGGTAAGTCTGACGTTATAAATAACGTTAAAGAGCTTTCTAAAAGGCCAGAAGTTGAAGCTATAATTCTCGCAACTGATAATGACCCTGATTCGGGGGAAGGAGAGTTACTTGGCTGGGAGTTGATTAACTGGATTGGCTGGAAAGGGCGTGTCCTGCGGCTGGATCACGAAGAGACAGAAAAGACAGTTAAGAATGGGCTGAGGAATTTACGAGATATTAGTGACCAATCTCGAGATGGCGATTACTTAAAAGCGCTATCGAGGGACAAATGGGATTATATCTCTATGCAGCTTTCCCCTGTGGCGACCATTTTGGCTCGTCAACGTGGTCATAATATTGTTGTTCGCCAAGGACGCTTAAAATCTGTGATGATGAATCTAGTCGGCCAAAGAGAAGATGAGATTGCTAAATATGTAAAGAAGCCATATTATGAGATTCAATATCGAGATGAATTTCAAAACGTTTACAAGGCTAAGTTACCTAAAATTGACGAGCCAAATGCTTTTGATTCTGATTTGCATTTTTTGGATAGAAGTGAAGCAGAAGCAGCTCTAGTGAATTTTGATGATTCTAAGGTGCATATCGACGGAGAAGAAATCAAACATACTACTCCTCCAAAACTTTTAGATCTATTGGGTATCAGTTCGGCTTTATCCTCACAAGGGGTAAAGCCAAAAGAGGTGCTTGAAACTTACCAAAAAATGTATGAAGACCAAGTGGTTAGTTATCCTCGTACTGAAGATAATCTCATCAATAAAGAGCAATTTTTTGAGCTTATTCCTAGGCTTGAGAGGATTGCTGCTGTGATTGGAGCTGATGGCAGCTTGCTAACGCATAGAGAACCTAGAGAGTCTCATGTGGGTTCAAATGTGACTCACGGTGCTAATCGACCTGGCGAAAACGTTCCTGATAGTTTGAATGATTTAGAAAAATACGGGCAGAATGCCACAATTATCTATGAGCTTTTAGCTCGTAACACTTTGGCAATGTTTTGTGAGGATTATGAGTATCTATCGACGACTGCGTCGGTGCATGATAATCAATTCTTCACAGTATGTAATAAACCTCAAAATTTGGGCTGGAAAGCTATCTATCAGCCCGAGAAAGACGAGGAGGAGGAAAATATCAACCCTGTTGGTCAAAACGCCTCAGTGTTCGTTTTTGAGGGTTCTAATAAGAAACCTGTTCAACCTAGTATTAAATGGCTAAAAACTCAACTTGAGAAATATGATGTAGGTTCTGGTGCTACTAGGACTCAGACAATCGGAGATATTTCTGACGGGAAAAAGGCAGTAATGGTTGAAACAAAAGGTAAGTTGAAACTAAATGAAACGGGTAGAATTTCATATTTGTTTTTGAAAGATACCTATATTGGTTCGCCTGAAGCTACTGCTATATTATTTGGTCAAATGAAAGAAGTTGCTCAATTAAATCGTGATCCAGAGACGATATTGCAGAATGCGAATGAAGTCATGGCACACGATATTGAGCAATTCAAAAAGAATGTTGCTCTGATTCCTCAAGGTATGGATTCTTTTGAGAAATTTGAGCAAAAAGAAAAAGCCTCGTTCACGTCTAAAAAAGGTAAAGAACTTGTTTTTAATAAAACGTGGGGAAGTGGGGCTAATACTTATTTGTTTAGTGATGAGGAGATTATTAACCTAGCAAATGGTCAGGAAATTACAATCACTCGTTCTGATGGTAAGAGTTTTACTGGTTCATTGAAATATCAAAGTTATAATGGCCATAAATTCTTAGGATTTATGCCGAATTTTGTTAAAAGCTATGAGCAAGCTAAAGGAGTATAAAACTTTTATATCATACCAAAAACGAAAGGAGCTAAAAAATACCATAACCCTATGTCATGGTATCACATCCCTCTGTTAAAACAGACGACTCGGGCGAACTGCTAGCGATTGTTTGCTTTTGTCAATCAAGTGGAGAGGGCTGGTTTTAATTTTAATGACTACAATGGTTATACCATTGAAAAATATCAACAAGAAGTAAGAAAGGCAAACAATATGGAAACTCGAGATATGAACACTGGACAAATTATTCCAGATAGTCCTGAGATTACGAAAGGTTCAGTAATGAATACTGAAGATATTTTGAGCCAACAACAAGCTCAAGCTGTAAAGGATTATGAGAGCGGTATCTTAAGCGAAAAATCTGCCGACGGGAAGAAGACCCTCGATCAGATTTTAGCGGGTAAAAATGGCAAGATGGACGCTCAAGATTTCAAAGATTTAGGACAGTATATGAAAGATGGTATTTCAAAATATAAAGACTCTGAAACTTATAAACGCTACTTAGATTTTGCCGCAAAAATGCCTCATTATTCTTCAAATAATATCCGTCTCATTTTAGAGCAAAATCCTCAAGCAGGACGAGTTGCTGCCTATGGAAAATGGAAAAGTTTAGGTAGGCAAGTAAAAAAAGGAGAGCGGGGTTTGAAGATTTGGGCGCTTGCCGTTCCGCCGAAAATTTTAGTGGATGAAAAGACTGGCAAGCCGATTCTTGACGATAAAGGTAATCAGAAAATGACAGACCCTAAGTTTCGACTTACGACTGTTTTTGACGAGAATCAGACAGTAGGAGAACCTCTTCCGCAACTCGTTTATGAATTGACTGGCGATGTGAATAATTTTAGAAATTTATTCGAGGCTTTGAGTCAGTCAACCGAAGCAAAAGTTTCTTTTGATTCTACTCTTGCTGAAGACATTAAGGGATTTTATCTTCCTGAAGAAAATACCATACATTTAGCGACTGGAATGAGTCAAGAACACACTGTGAAAACTTTACTTCATGAGATGACTCATAGAGAACTTCACAGTCAAAATAACGCAAAATTTGGAGACGATTTATATAAGCAACAAGAACTTGAAGCTGAGTCAGTAGCCTATGTTACGGCGAAGCATTTTGGGATAGATTCAAGCGATTATTCGTTTGGATATTTGAATAGTTGGGGGCTTGATAATTTATCATATGACCAGCTTGAATCAACTATGAAAACTGTCCAGTCAAAAGCTAATGAAATGATAAAAAAGATTGATGGTAATCTGACGAAAATCAAAGAAAAAGAACTTAATAAAGTCGAGCAGGCGAAGACAGTTGCCAAAGAAAAAACTGCTCAGCAAGTCGCTCAGACTTCACAAAATTCTTTGGTTACTTCAGAGGCTCAGAATTTCCCAAAAGTCTCAAGTCCCAATCCGAAGATTTGATGTTAAAGATTGGGCTACTAGTAGAGAAAGGATTACAAAAAAATGAAGATGATGACAACAACTCAAATGAGTCAGGAGGAGGCTCACGATTTCGAGATTTGGGAAGCGATTTCTCTCGAGAAAGACCTTCCAATTCCAAAGAAAAAGGTAATGTATTTACTTGATGAACTTATCAAAAATCAACGAGGGATTATTGATGAAAATGAAATTTCAGAATACGAGAAAGCAAGAAAAATGGTTGCTGAAATGGACGAGGAAAAAGTCAAAGATTTGACTTTACAAGTCGCTAATTTCTATCGTGATTCTGATTTTGATTTGTAAAAAGTCGAACGAAAAAAGGGGATTGGGGATTACCCCAACAAGCAAAAAATGAGCGACGTTAGTCTAAAAAGTACGAGATACTTTTTAGCAGTCATCTTATTTTTTGTGTATATGGGTACCCATATACGCTGCTTGCAAGAACGAAAATCAAAGATTTTCGTAAGCTGCCAAAAGCAGCTTCAGAAAGAGAGGTGTCATGGAACATGAAAGCTCTAATCGGACTCGTCCGATTCAAAAAAGATTCAGATTATCAGATACAGAAAATGAAATTCTCAAAGAAAATATGGATAGAGCAGGTACAAAAAATTTTGAACATTATGCTAGATTAATGTGTCTAAAAGGTAAAATATTCAAAGTAGAATTAGATGATTTTAGAGAGCAAATAATAACTATCAATCGGAGTCATGCTGAACTAAATAAAATTGGAGCAAACCTCAATCAAATTGCTAAGAAAATGAATAGTGATTTAATCTCGGCTGACGAAGTAAGCCAATTAAAAATTGAAGTCAATTCTGAACTAGAAAAACTAAAATCTGTGCTTCAGTCGCAGTTAGAAAAATTGAGAAATTATTAAAATGAGAATCAAAAAAAAACATAACCATTTCAGAAATCCAGTTACAGATAATCGCTATTTTGCCTTAAAAAAAGAGTTGGATATATTGGGTTGGTTTGACCTTACTTTTAACGAGAGACTTGAGACTTGGAAATTTGTAAAATCGTTGATTAAGAATCGAGAAAAGTAAGATGGTAACGGTCACACTTCCTAAAAGAACAAAAGGAACAATTTCAAGTTCAAAAGGACTTCATGCAGCTGTTGCTTATATCACGAATCCTGAAAAAACAATGAACTATGAGTTAGTGTCTGGACAAAATATTTTAATCCCTCAAGAAGCAGCAGAGGAGATGTTAGTGACTCGAGTTTTAGCTGTTCAATTTTCAGGTCGAGTTCCAAAAAATGAGCGGTTTGCTTGGCATGTTGTTCAGTCTTTTTCTCCTAATGATAAATTGTCTCCTCAAGAGATAAATGAAATTGGAAGAAGAACCATGAAAGAGTTGCTTGGAGAAGATTATGAATTTATTGTCGCTACTCATGTTGACCGTGACCATATTCATAACCATATTATTTTTAATGTTATAAATCGAGAATCGCTTAGAAGATTTCAATGGACTAATAATACTTTGAATCAAGTAAGGGATATTTCTGATAAAATTTCTGCGGAATATGGAGCTATTATTTTAGAAAATCAACTGACAAATTCTCACACTAAATATCAAGATTACTTAGCTCAAAATTCTTATCGACAAGAAATAAAAAATCGCCTCAACTTTTTAATGAAACACTCTAAAAATTGGAGCGATTTTAAGAGCAAAGCACGTGAGCTAGATTTATCAATCAATGACTCAGGGAAGTATATCACTTATCGTCTTTTAGGCTCAGAACAAAAGAGAAATATTCGTGATAGGTCTTTGGATAAGAAGGGACGTTTTTTGAGAGTGAATCTCGAAGAGATTCTGACGAAAAACGGCGCAACATACTCGCTTGATGAAATCAAAAGCGAGTATGCAAAACAATCCAGTTCTCGAGAAAATCAAAAAGAGATTGAAATGATTATCGAGAACTGGCAAGTAAAATCTGCTACTGGGAAATATCTACTCGTCAATGTCGATTTTGGGCTTGGTCAGCAAGGAACGATTCGGATTCCAGCAACTAAAGTTGACGCTCTTGAAAATGGTTATTTCAAGCTGTTCATTAAAAAACGAGATAAGTTCTTTTTTGTCAATTCTGACGGCAAAGCTCGAAGTCGATTTATGACTGGATTAGTTTTGACAAAGCAATTAGAAAATGATAATGGGGTTATCCCTATTTATTCTAACAATCAGACAATTCGCTTGAAACAAATTATCTCAGATATTGAATTTTTGACTTCTCGAGGGGTAGGATTTGACAATGGAAAATCTTATCTAAATCTGACCGAAAATCTTCAGCAAGATTTAGATGATACAGAAGCTGCTCTCGATGTCCTCGATGAAAGAATAGTTGAACTTGAAGTTGCCTCACAAAATGACTCGTCAAATCTGACACAACGTGAAATTGAAGGATTAATAATTGAACGTGATGAACTTGTTGCGACTTATCAGCAAGTTCTAAATGATGTTAGAAAGTATCAAAAGATTGATGAAACAGTTGAGCAACGAAAAGAGCAAAAAGATGAAGAGAAGGGTTTTTCAATTTAACAGATTCTACATTAAGAGCTAGTAATCTTGAGTCTAAAAATAATAGCAACCCAAAATCACTAAGAAGCCCAAAATTACGATAATAAGTAGAAAAGTAGAGAAGTGGAAATTTCTACTTTTCTGCTTTATCTTTCCGAAAAATAAATCTTTTTCGGAAAGATAGAATGCTAATAATCCTTGCGGTTATCAGTTTTCTTTATTTTCAAACGGAAAATAAGAGATTTTCTCATTTTTCAAGAAAAAAATATGAGAAACATTTATTGCTTAAAACTTGATAGCAGTGGCTTTTTATTTGATTTCTTGATTATTTTTCTCATAAATAAAAAAATAGATTTTACTTGACAAAAATAAAAGTAAAGTATAAAATATAAAATATAAAATATAAAGTATAAAGGAGATTTCTAATTATGCAAGTTATATCAGCAAAGGTTTCAAGTCAAGGACAAGTTGTAGTTCCAGCACCGATTCGGAAAAAATTGAATATTTCAGGAGGAAGTGAAATTCAATTTTTGTTAAGTGACAACGGCAAAGTTACTGTTGAGAAGTTACCCGACGCACTTGACTGGGAAAAAATTCTTGAAGGAATTCCTTTTGAGCAAGTTGATATTGATGAAAATGGGCATTATGACCCTGAAAAATCTCCTAATTTTCATGAGTGGATGGAGGAAAAATATTGACTTCTCATCCACGACCGTATGATTTATATTTTGTAGAGCTTGAATTTGAAGACGCACCTGGTATTTTTGCTAAACACCCAGCTTTATTGATAAAAATTGGGAATGACTATTCAAAAGTCTTCAAAATTTCCAGTCAATATAATAATAAACCACAAGAAATTCAAAAAATTTATTATCCCATTAAACAACTTGATGGAACTGGTCTCTGGAAAAAATCTTATGTTGACACTCATCATTTTTATAAAGTTTCAAGTAGTTTTTTATTCAAAAATAAAGCTATTGGAAAGCTTTCTGACATTGATAAACATTACCTTTCTGAATTTGTAAATACTCATAAGAAAGAAATCCAAAAAGTTCAGGAAATGGTTAAAAAGCAACGCACAAAAAACGAGCGCTGACTCGTGCTGAAATCAATAGCTATGCTGCTATGAAGCGGGCTGAGCGTCAAAAAAATATTGATAATCCTAAGCCTCCTCAAAAATCGAAAGGTTTATCGAGATAGTCCGTAGGATCAACAAGATAATCCTAGAAAATAAAGAATGCAGGAATAAAATGAATTACTCAGTTGAAAATATTGCAAAAATCATTATTGGTCTTGCACAATATGAGGGATATAAAACCTCATTTTTACAAACAGTCAAAAATATAACTTCAGACCCTACTCAACGTGTTTTTGCTCAAAAAGATGATGAAGCTATTTTCAACGACCTTGTTAGGGCTATCAATTATGCACAAACACAAAATAGAGTCACGGCTGATGTGATTAAACAAATAAACGCCTTTTTAGATTCTCATGTTGAAAATGAACCCAAAAATCCAGGTATTTTAAGAAAGAATGTGATTGTTTCTGTTGGAGAATACACACCAGCAGCTTCAGTTTATGACAGTGATTTGGATAACGAGTTGAAAAAAGTTGACTCTAATTCTATATGGGATTCTTGGGAGATGTATGCTAGGCTTGCTAAATTACAACCATTTGACGATGGAAACAAAAGAACGGCACTAATATCCGCAAACATAAATAGTGGAGCATTATCAGGTAAATCTGAAAATTATTTGTTTATTCCAACAGATTTTCAAAGAATGCAATTTGACACTTATCTCTATAATTTTTATGTTGCAGACGATTGGGACGACCATCTACCTGATGTCGAATACTCTCTTGCTCAATTTACAAATTTTGCAACTGATTTCACAGAAAAATCATTGTCAGAATCAAAGAGAGTTCAAAAAAATTCAGTTGAAGAATCTGAAGATAAAAATATTGAAAATCCTAAGCCTCCTCAAAAATCAAAAGGTTTATCAAAGTAGTCCGTAGGATTAACGAGATAATTGTGTTACTTTATAAATTCAAAATTTATAAAGGAGGTCGTCAAAATGACCAAAAAATCAATTATTTTCTCCGAGGAGGAACAAATCAAAAAGCAATTTGAAGAAATTGCTGAAAATCTGGGGCTGACTACAAGTGCACTTTTACACGTTTATGTCCGAAAAGTAATTGAAACACATGCTATTCCATTTACAATCACTACACCGACTCAAGCAAGACAAACTGCTAATAATCATAAAGCTTTTGTTGCTGCATGGCAAAGAAAGTATGAACGTTTTGGTACTAAGATACCTGATGAATTTTTAGAGTAATTTATCCTTGACAGAGATGATTTATTGTAGTACAATTTAGACAAATAAAAACCGAGCAAGGTTCTGGCTTGCTCAGCATGGTTATATTCTAACATAAGTATAGATAAAAATCAAGCTGAGCGATTACCTATCGTTCAGCTTTTTATGAAAAAAAGTTATCGTTTTGATTCAAAATTGAGAAAAGCCTTAAGCAACAAGGCTAAAAATTATAGCTAACATCTTTCCGAAAAACTATAATTTTCTTGACAAACATATCTGTAAGTGTTACAATACTTCTATGAAACGTGAACAACTTTTAGTCAATATCGACAAACTCAAAGCGGTCATGCCAGATTTTGTCCTCGAATATTACAATTCCAAACTGAGTGTCCCTTATAGCCTCAATACGCTCTACGAATACCTCAAAGAATACGAACGTTTTTTTAACTGGCTCATTGAATCGGATGTCGTGCAATTTGCTGAAATCAATCAAATTGACCTTACCACCATGGAACATATGACAAAATCCGACATGGAAAGCTACATTGTTTATTTGCGCGAACGGACTTTGTTGAACACAAATTCGAAGAAGCTAGGCGTCTCGCAGACGACCATAAACCGCACGATTTCAGCCCTTTCAAGTCTTTATAAATATCTGACCGAGGAGGTTGAAAATAAAGAGGGTGAGCCCTATTTTTATCGCAACGTCATGAAAAAAATCCAGACCAAGAAAAAATCTGAGACATTGGCTGCGCGAGCGGATAACATCAAAGGTAAACTCTTTTTGGGCGATGAAACGCAGGGATTTCTGGATTATATTGATTCTCAATATGAAAAAAGCTTGTCAAACCGCGCACTCTCAAGCTTTCAAAAAAATAAAGAGCGTGATTTAGCGCTTATCGCACTGATTTTAGCCTCTGGAATTCGTTTGTCTGAGGCTGTGGGCGTGGATCTCAAGGATTTAAATCTCAAAACCCTCGTCGTCGATGTCACGCGAAAAGGGGGCAAACGCGATGCGGTCAATATTGCAAAATTTGCCCTGCCTTATCTTGAAAATTACCTCGAAATCCGCAACTCCCGCTATAAACCAGAAAAGTCTGAAACAGCACTTTTTCTAACTCTTTATAAGGCCACTGCTTCTCGTATTGACAATTCTTCGGTAGAAAAAATGGTCGCGAAATATTCGCAAGGTTTCAAAATTCGCGTGACGCCTCACAAACTCCGACATACACTTGCCACGCGCCTTTATCAACAAACCAACTCTGAAGTTCTCGTCTCACATCAATTAGGTCATGCAAGTACACAAGTCACTGACCTCTATACCCATATCGTCAATGAAGAACAAAAAAATGCCTTAGACGAACTCTGAGGCATTTCTATTTATTCATTTTAAATTGCAAATACAAGTCATTATAGCGCTGCGTCCAAGACTGCGATAAGTTCGTATAGGCCTCGTCGCCCGCAATGACTGACTCATCAGGATAATATTCTTTATCGTCACGCTCTGCTTTTGACAAAAGTTTCAAAGCTTTACTATTTGGAGTGGAATACCCCACATAATCTGCATTGTCCGCAGCATTTTGAGGTTCCTGCATAAAGTTAATGAAAGCATAAGCTGCTTTCACGTTTTTTGCAGTTTTTGGAATCGCGAGATTATCGTACCAAATATTCGTAACTTTAGGAATCACATAGTGCAGATGAGAGTTTTCACTGGTCATCTCTTCTGCTTGCCCACTATACACCACGGCTAGTGGCGTTTCGTTATCCGTCATATAATTCATGATTTCATCGCCCAAAATCGCTTTGACATTAGGCGTCAATTGGAGTAATTTCTGGTAAGCACGATTGACTTCTGTGGTGTTTGTTGAGTTTACCGAAGATCCTGTTGCAATAAGTCCCATGGCCATGACGTCGCGCGTATCATCTGTCAGTAAAATAGAATTTTTATAGTGTGAAGACCACAAATCTGCCCACGTTCGAGGTGGATTTTTGATGGTTTTATCGTTATAGACAATCCCCAGTGTTCCCCAGAAATAAGGGACTGAGTATGTATTATGCGGATCAAATTTTGCGTTTAAGAGATTTGGGGCATCATTGTCCAGCCCCTTAATTTTGCTGTGGTCAAGTTTTTGAAGGAGACCTTCTGAGGCCATTTTTTGCACCATATACTCGGAAGGAACGACAATATCATAAGCCGTGCCACCTTGCTTGACTTTCTCATACATGGCTTCATTCGAGTCAAAAGTTACATAGTTGACATGATAGCCTGACTCCTTTTCAAACTTGGTAATTAAGGCTGGGTCAATATACTCACCCCAGTTATAAATTGTGAGCGTGTTACTTGTCGTCTTGACGCCTTGTGCCGCGGATAATCGCCAGGTGGCAAGGCCAAGAACGGCAGTCAAACCAAGGATGGCAGCCATAAAATAAAGTAATTTTTTCATTAGGTTAAATTAGGTGCCTTTCCAGAGGTCTGATTATCTTTCATGAGGAAATAATAACCGATGACAAGTAATATGCTGAATAAGAACACTATAGCAGAAAGCGCATTGATTTCAAGTGATATACCTTCGCGTGCACGCGAATAAATCTCAACGGAGAGCGTCGTAAAGTCATTGCCCGTGACAAAAAAGGTCACCGCAAAGTCATCCAGTGAATAGGTAAAAGCCATGAAAAAACCTGCTATAATGCCTGGGGTAAGATAGGGAAAGACCACTTGCGTGAGGGCTTGACGTTCTGTGGCACCAAGGTCATAGGCGGCGCTTACAAGACTTTTATCCATTTGACTAAAAAGCGGTAAAATCATGAGGACAACTATAGGGATGCTAAAAGCAACATGAGCTAAGAGAACGGATAAGAAGCCTAATTTGATACCAATCGCCGTGAATAAAATCAGAAAACTCGCGCCAATCACAACATCTGGAGAGACCATGAGGATATTATTCAGATTCAAAATGCTTTCTTTTTGACGGGTTCTTTTGAGATTGTCGATAAATAGGGCGCCAAAGGTCCCAATTAGGGTCGCAAGTAATGAGCTTAGAAAGGCTAAAAAGAAGGTCTGCACGACAATTTGAATGAGCCGTGTATCTCCAAAAAGTGTTACAAAATTAGCCCAAGTGAAACCTGTGAAACGAGTCATATCTCCGCCTTTATTGAAGGCGAAGAGAACCAGAAAGAGGATGGGAGCGTAGAGGAGAACGAGGACGATGGCTAGGTAGATTTTTCCGAGTCTGTTTTTGGAGTTCATAGACTGCTCCTTTCTCGTGTTACCAGCATGACGAGAACCATGGCAACGACTAGTATGACGGCGATGGTGGATCCCATTCCCCAGTTTTGTGTCGTGAGGAAATGCTCTTCAACGGCAGTACCAAGCGTAATGACTTTGTTTCCACCGATGAGGCGCGTGAGCATGAAAAGACTAAGCGAGGGAATAAAAACCGCTTGAACGCCTGCACGAACGCCGTTTAAAGAAAGAGGGAATATAACGCGTGTAAACGTTTGAAGCGTATTTGCGCCAAGGTCGCGTGAGGCATGGATCAGGTTGTTATCCAATTCTTCTAGGGCATTGAAAATGGGGAGAATCATAAAAGGGAGACTGATGTAGGCGGCGACAAAAATGAAACTCGCATCGGTAAATAAAAGCTGCGGACGGCCCAGACCAATGAAACTCAGAAAATTATCCACGGAGCCGTATTTCCCAAAAATACCGATAAAAGCATAGGCTTTGAGCAATAAATTTACCCAAGTGGGGAGGATAATCAACATGAGCCATAACTGCTTCGCTTTGAGCTTTGTGAGCACATAGGCAGTAGGATAGCTAATTATTAGCGTGACAAGCGTAATGATCAATGCGTAAAGAATGGAGTTCCAGGTCATCAGGAGGTAGGTTGTGCCTGTGAAGTAAGTGGTGTAGTTTGCTAGAGTTGCGTGAGCTGAGACATCAAAAAAACTCTGCCAGATGAGGAAAACGAGCGGTGCAATCACAAAAAGAATGAGCCAGAGGAAATAGGGGATGGCAAAGAGTTTTTTAGTCACTGTGAGTCCTTTCTATGAGATGGGTGCGCTTAGAGATTATAGGTTACCTCTAAAAACCTGCTTTTTCGTCGAACCACGCGATAGCGCTTGGCCAGGCGGCCAAGTAAATGAATGCACAGCTAAAGTTTTTGGGAGACACAAGCTTCGCTTGTTTCATCCGCTACCTTGACGCAATGCGTCAAGCAAAAGCAAAACGGTTTTTGCGGCTCGACTTGCGGGCTTTGCCCGCCTAGCGAGAGCGGACAGCGTAGCCACGAAGTGGCGCAGATAGATACGCCCTATATTTTATTGCCGTCGTTTAATTTCTCATCAATTTCTTTTGCAAGTTCGGTAATGTCCATGGTGTTTTCGAGTTTTTCAGCGAGGGCTTCAAGGACAGCCGCCTCTTCTTCAGCTTCTTCTTCCTTAACCGCAGCAACTAATCCGTCTTCTGACGGATCGACGGAATCATCCACGTATTCTTCGATACGTGCGTCAAATTCTTCCTCGGACTCGTGCAGCCGCATGATATGAATGGCTTCTGGCTCAAAATCGAGGCCAACTGTTTCCCCAACTAAAGCCTTGTGGGTGGAATGGATGAGCCACTCATTGTTAAAATCATCAGTGGCCACTATCTCATAATGGACCCCACGAAAGAGTTGCGTATCGACGCGGACATTAAATTTACCTTCGTCAGGTAGCGTGAACCAGAGGTCTTCTGGACGAATGACGACTTCAATCGCTTCATTGGGCCGCATCCCGCCATCAACGGCATCGAATATCTGGCCATTGAAACTCACACGATAGTCGGCAATCATGTTACCTTCCAAGATATTGGACTCACCAATAAAATCTGCGACAAAATGATTGATCGGCTCGTCATAGATATCCGTTGGCGTGCCTGATTGCACGATTTCGCCATCTTTCATGACGAAAATCCAGTCGCTCATGGCAAGTGCTTCTTCCTGGTCGTGAGTGACAAAAACAAAGGTAATACCTGTCGCTTGTTGAATCTCACGGAGTTCGTACTGCATGTCCTTTCGGAGCTTGTGATCCAAAGCAGAAAGGGACTCATCGAGAAGTAACACACGTGGTTGGTCAATAATGGCGCGCGCAATCGCGACACGCTGCTTCTGTCCACCCGAGAGCTTTGCAATACTTCGGTTTTCAAAGCCTGCGAGTTGGACGAGCGTCAAGGTTTCCGAGACACGGCGCGTGATTTCAGCTTTGGGAAGGCCTTGAAGTTTCAAGGCAAAGGCAACATTTTCGCCGACCGTCATGTTCGGAAAGAGCGCATAGCTTTGAAAAATGGTGTGAACGTTGCGTTGGTTCGCAGGGACGTCATTGATACGTTTGCCATCAAGGAGAACGTCGCCACTTGTCGCATCTAAGAGGCCTGCAATAATGTTGAGAATCGTTGTTTTACCTGAACCTGAGGCACCCAAAAGGGTCACAAATTGACCTTCTTGAATATCAAGGTTGATGTCTTTTAAGACGACTTGTCCTGTATCGTCATAAGTCTTATTGACATTTTTGAATGTGATAATCGTAGGCATAGGCTTTAAAAGATGGTTGGAACCATGCCCCCATCCATTCGAAGGGCTTCCCCAGAAAAGGCACCTGCCATAGGGCTTGCTACAAAGGTAACAAATTGGCCGATTTCCTCAGGGCGGATAAAGCGTTGAATTGAAGATGAGGGACGATTCTCACGCATATAGGTACTTTCACGTAAGTTTTCGTGGACATCGGGGAGCACATTGTGTAACATTTCAGCAATGCCTTCGGTATAGGTAGGACCAGGCATGACGGTATTTACAGTGACGGATGAACCTTTGGTTTCCATTGCAAGAGATTTTGCAAAACTGAGATTGTAGGCTTTTGTTGCAGCATAATGTGCCATATCTTTTGGAGGCTGAATGGCTGCTTCTGAGGCGATAAAAATAATGCGCCCATCTTTATTTTTTTTAAGAAGTTTCGGAAGATAAAATTGAGAGAGGGCAGCGGCTGCAAGACTATTAACTTGCAAATAACGCATTAGATCAGTCCCTAAGAGCTTGAAAATTGGTTTTTCTTCAAAGATTGCTGCATTATTAACTAAAATATCAATATCTGGAGCAAGGGCAAAGAGATCCATACGCTCTTTGGGATTTGCTAAATCAAAAGGAGCCGCAACGGTCTCAACTAAATAACGATCTGCAATCGTTTGCGCAACCTGTGCTACTTCTTCTTGATTACGTCCATTGATGATGATACGAACGCCTTCGCTTGCAAGACATTCGGCAATTTTGCGGCCAATGCCTTTCGTGGAGCCTGTGATAAGCGCAGTTTTTCCAACCAGTTGTAAGTCCATAGTTCCTCCGAAAGTAAAAGCGTACATAATTTAATTTATGTACGCTTGTTTTTACTATTATTTGACGGTCCTGAGTCTATACGGCAAAGCCCTTAATACTACTGTTTGTCACAAGCGATGTTGTAGATGGTAAGTGGGCTGCCCCACTCAAACAAGTGTTTCTGACTTGCAGAACCTCTCTCATTATAACATAACTCGTGTGGAAGTCAAGCAGGAATAACAAAGTAACGCTTTTCAAATTTTTCAATTTGGATAGGTTTTTGATAGAAATCGGTCAAAGTCTCTGTGGTTAAAATCTCAGAAACAGGCCCTTGGGCAGTAATTTCTCCATTTTTAAGCAGTAAAATTTTATGGAAATCTTCACGTATCTCGTCGGGGTGGTGCGTGATATAAAGCATAGTGGGTGCTTCGAGCATTGTTGCTACGTCGTGAAGTTTTTCTAGGAGATTTTCTTTCGCAAATAAGTCGAGCCCATTCGTCGCTTCATCTAAAATCAAAATCTCAGGATGTAATATGAGCGAACGGGCAATCAGCACCAACTGTTTCTCGCCTTGCGATAAGGTGCCGTAAGTCCGTCCAATCAAGGCTTCCCCGCCAATCAGCCGTAAGAGCGCTCGCGCTTCATCCAAATCCTCATCACGAAAAGCTTTATAAATCATGCTCGCGTTGAATTTGCCTGTATAGACTAAATTCTCCGCTTTTGACGCTGGATTGAACCGTTCTGCAATAAAGCTGCCAACAATTGCAATCTTCTGCCGCAGCCCCACGATTTCGTCCTGACCAAATTTTGTGCCCAACACTTCGACATCGCCCGAACTCCGCCACATTTCGGCCATGACGAGCTTCAAGAGGGTCGATTTCCCGGAGCCATTCAGCCCTAAAATCGCCCAGTTCTCGCCTTTTTCAACAGTCCAAGTAATGTGTTTTAGAATTTCCTTCGGCCCGCGATTGAGCGAGACATCTGTGAGCTTTAGCACAGCACTCATTGGAGGTACCCAGGCCGCTTCGCTTCATAGGCCACAATCGCATCCTCATATTGCAAAGTAATCCCAATATCATCGAGTCCTTCAACGAGTTTGCGCTTCCACTCGGCATCAATGTCGAAGTGGAATTCGCCCGCCGAACTCGACACCGTCTGATTGGGCAAATCCACCGTGATTTTTTCATCCGCTGGTAGCGCAAACAGCGCTTCGCGTTCTGCTTGTGGCAAAACAATCGGCAAAAGTCCGTTTTTCAGCGCATTGTTGTAGAAAATGTCGCTGTAAGAGCCCGCAATCACAGCCCTGAAGCCATAGTCCGCAATTGCCCAAGCCGCATGTTCGCGCGAAGAACCACATCCAAAATTATCGCCTGAAACGAGAATTTGAGCCCCACGGTATGCAGGCTGATTCAAAATAAAATCAGGCTTTTCGACGTAATTGTCGCCCTCATAGCGCCACTCGAAGAAGAGATTTTTCCCAAAACCTTTCTTGTCAATCGCCTTCAAAAACTGCTTGGGGATGATTTGGTCGGTATCGACGTTGTCGTTTGTCAGCGGCACCGTCGTCGCTGTAAATGTCGTAAATTTTTCCATTTTGAAATCCTTTTAATCTATTTGTTTTATTTTAACATTTCCTGTGAGAAATCCGGATTTTGCGCCCATGAGAATGAGGAGGAGGACGAGAATCGCCGAAGCACCCGCCATGACAAGCGTCGGACTTGCGAGGTCTGCAAGCCGCGCACCGATGATGAACATGAGCATATTGGTCGCGTTTTGCACGGTGGAAAAGGAGCTAAACATCTTTCCCGCGTGCTGTGTCTCGGTGTTGTACTGAATCATGAGCTGCCGATAATTCGTTCGTGGCGTTGTGAGAAGCCCCAGCATGAAAGTCACTGCAAGAAACATGAGGCCATTGCTAGAAAACGCGAGGATAATCTCAACAAGAGCGTAAGCCAGAAGATAGAACAGGTAGATACGCTCCACCTTGCTTGGGAGCTTATGAATCGCCCGCATGAAGAGGAGACTCGCAAGAAGAATCCCCAGTCCATTGAGCGTACCTTGCAAGCCGTAGGTGAAACCGTCTCCGATTTCAGCCACTTTGAGCGGGAGCGCCGCCCAGCTGGCGTTCAAACAAAGGTAAAACAGCCAGTCTAGCACAAAGAGGGTACGGATGGTCGGAGATTTTCGGATGAGCCGAAAACTTTCTTTGAAGCTATTTTTAGGTACTTCTTCTTGCGCAACCTGCCGCGTTTCCCAGTGAGAGACATCGGTCAACGCAATCATGACCATGAAGGACAGGAGGTTGATAATGAGCGCTGGCATGATACCAAGAAGCGTCACTGCAGCGCCTGCCGCCCCACTCGAGAAGAGAACGACAAGCCCCCCAGAAAAACTATCCAAGTTATTCGCCTCGTTAAGGTCCTCTGTTGCGACCATTTCCATGACGGATTTACTCCGCGCGGTGTTAAAGAAATTGCAGGTCAGCGACACGCCAAAAGCTACAGCGTAATAGATGGGAATGCTTGCGTTGTGAGTGGCCGCTAGCATCACAAGCAGGCCCATAAAGCTAATGTTTGCAAGAGTCGTTGCAAGTAAGACATGTCGCGTGTCGTGGCGATCCACGAAGCTATTGCTCCAGAGAGAGCCCAGAAAAGCGCCCAGATAGTTGCAAACGGCGATGCCGCCAGAGATGAGGGCACTGTGCGTGTGGGCCATGAGATACCAGACGAGCGCGACATTATAGAAATTATCACCGAAACTCGAGACGAGCTGGGCAATGTAGAGCTTACGATAGGTCGGATTGTGTCGCAGGAGCGGCGGAATGTGTTGGGTCAGCATGAGAATCTTTCGTCAAATTTGATAAATAAAACTAAAACGATTTAGCGCCCTTATTTTCTCATATTCCGTCAGATTTGACAAGAGAGATTTACGTCAAATTCCGTGAAATCACAATCCGTCAAATTTTACACCAATTCCCGCACATCAACAAACTTCCCAGCTACCCCCGCTGCGGCTGCCATGGCAGGCGAGCAGAGGTGCGTACGGGCGTTGTGTCCTTGACGGCCTTCAAAATTGCGGTTGCTGGTTGAGGCGCAATGCACGTATTCTGGAATCTGGTCAGGGTTCATGCCAAGACAGGCCGAACAACCAGGCTCCCGCCATTCAAAACCAGCGTCGAGGAAGATTTTATCGAGGCCGAGCTTTTCAGCTGCATGTTTTACTGGTCGTGAGCCAGGCACGACAATGCCTGTGATGCCTTCAGCCAAGTGTTTCCCTTTGACTTGCGCCGCTGCTTCTTGCAAGTCGGAAAGGCGCGCATTCGTACACGAGCCGATAAAGACATAACCCAGCTCAATTTCCTCAGCCGTCATGCCAGGCTTCAAGTCCATATATTTGTAGGCCTGTGGATAGTTGGCATTCTCACTTTCTTCAGGGAATTTTTCGCCAAACGGGAGTCCCATGCCAGGGTTCGTTCCCCACGTGACGTAAGGTGCCAAGGTTGAGACATCAAGAGTCAAGACCTTGTCATAGACGGCATCGGGGTCACTTGGCAACGTCTTCCAATCCGCAACCGCTGCTTCAAAGTCTTTCGGCGCTTTTTCGCGTCCTTTGACGTATTCAAAAGTCTTCTTATCTGGCGCCATGAGGCCACATTTCGCACCAAATTCAATCGACATATTGCAAATCGTCATGCGTTCTTCCATGGTCAGATCAGAAATCGCTTCGCCACCATATTCGACCGCGTAGCCCACACCTGCGTCCACGCCATATTTCGCAATCAGTGCGAGAATGTAGTCTTTCGAGTAAATGCCTTTTTGCGGTTTACCGGTAAATTCAATCTTCATGCGCTTGGGCTTCACTTGCCACAGGGTTTGCGTCGCAAGCACGTGCTCCACTTCACTCGTCCCAATCCCAAAAGCAATCGCCCCAAAGGCACCGTTCGTTGCCGTGTGGCTATCCCCGCAGACAATGGTCTTTCCTGGTTGCGTGCGGCCCGTCTCTGGCGCCACCATGTGGACAATCCCTTGTCCTTCTGAGCCGTGGAGCATGGCGTCAATTCCAAACTCCTTGACATTTGCCGTAAAGGTATCAATCTGCTTTTTGGAAATCAAATCGTGAATGTCAAAAATATCCTTCGTCGGGTTGTTGTGATCCACCGTCCCAAAGGTCAAATCTGGCCGACGGACTTTCCGACCCGCATCACGCAGTCCTTGGAAAGCTTGCGGACTCGTCACCTCGTGAATGACGTGCAAGTCGATAAACAGAAGCTGCGGCTCGCCCTCCTTTCCCGCCACCACGTGCCGGTCCCAGACCTTATCAAATAATGTTTTTCCTGTCATATTTTCCTCTTTCTAATTTCTAATTTTTCTAATCATTGCCGCTATGCCTCTCTACATGGGCAAATAAAGCAAGTTCTTCTTCGGTGGGGAGCTGGAAAATCTCTGCATAGCGCTCAAGTTGACGCTCAGAAATTGGTGCGCTACCAAAGTTTCCACTTTCATTACGCACTTTCAAGCGCCTTTTTAGCTCATCTAGCGGGACATCAAATACATGAAATTCCAATTCAAAGCCTTGTTCTTGAGCTTCTTGCCGTTTTTCATCACGTTCTTTGCGAAGCCAAAGCCCCTTTTCAAAGATAACGGACTGTCCAAGTGATAAAAGCCGTTTGCCAAATCGCCAAAGTTGCGCCTCAAGTAAATCGTGAAAAGCATCATCCGCCCAATCAATACCAAGCGCCGCATGCCAGTCATCCGTGCACAGCCTGATTGCTTGATATCGCTCTTCCAACTTTTTGGCACAGGTCGTTTTCCCGGAGCCAGGCAAGCCGCACATGAGCACACATTTTGCCATCTCCACCTCCCTAATAGATTTTTTTCGACGGAATGAATTGACGTCAAATTTGACAACTTTCGTCAGAAGATTTTTTCTGACAAAGTTCATACTGTCAGATTTGACGCATCACAAGCGAGTCAAAATTGCTTTCGTCATCACTTGCGTCGTCGCATCCCCACCCAAATCTTTCGTGAAAATGCCGTCTGCGAGCGTCTTCTCAACGGCCGCTTCGATCATGGCGGCACCCGCTTCATTATCAAAGCTCTCACGCAACATCATGGCGACCGACAAAATCATGCTGACAGGGTTTGCAATGCTTTGTCCTGCAATATCCGGCGCCGATCCGTGAATGGGTTCATAGAAAGCTGTCCCTGTCCCATGCGAGCTCGAAGCGGAACAACCCAGCGTTCCCGCTAGGCTTGACGCTTCATCCGTCAAAATATCGCCAAACAAGTTTTCCGTTACGATGACATCAAACTTCTGAGGGTTCGTGATAAGGAGCATCGCGCAACTATCCACCAACTGGTGCTCCAGCGTGACATCCGGATAATCTTTAGCCACTTCGTCAACGACCTTGCGCCAGAGCTTCGAGGTCGCAAGTACGTTTTGTTTATCGACACTTGTGACTTTCTTGCGCGGCCGTTTCTGTGCGGTCTCAAAGGCAAATCGTGCGACTCGCTCAATTTCAGCACGAGAATAATCATTGATATCTTGGGCTTTGTCCGCTTCGAGCGTATGTTCTCCGAAATACACGCCACCAGTCAACTCACGAATCGTGACAAAATCGACGTTTTCGACATTTTTAATCGGCGACAAATGTTTCAAGGCCTCATAAATCTTAAGCGGACGGACATTTGCGAAAAGCCCCAATTCCTTGCGAATCCGCAAGAGTCCTTGTTCAGGCCGAATCTCTGCCCCGTCGAACTTCGGGTCCCCAATCGCCGCGTGTAAAATCGCATCAGCATTTTTAGCTGCTTCTAACGTCTTATCCGGCAAAGGATTTCCCGTCGCATCAATCGCTGCGCCACCGAAAAGCTCTGCGTCGAGTTCATAATCAAAGTTAATTTTAGGGGCAACCGCCTCAAGGACTTTGAGACCCGCCGCCATGATTTCAGGCCCAATCCCATCGCCTGAGAGGGTTACAATTTTTGCTGTCATTCTTTTCCTCTTCTAATTGAAATCGAGGCACTTGAAGTGCTTGGCAAATAGATAAATCTAGGAACCTGCGTCAACGAAGAACTGCTAGATTTCTTAATCTGCTCAACTTCAAATCAATCAGCCTCACACGTAATTGAGTTCAGCAATTTAGACTTGGGCGAAAAAAGATAAATTTTGGAACCTGTCCTTCGGACAAAACCTCAAAATTTCCTATTTTTCACTCACATCTGGGCGAGCTCGCTTCACATCTTAATTCCATCATGTGCATGAATCGTCGTAATTTTTCCTTGGGCGTTTTCTTTTTGTACGAGAATATTGGCGTTCATATAGGCTTGCGCGGAAGCGGTCAAGACGTCGTAATCAACGCCCTTCGCATTGAAAATCGTCCCTGTCGCTGGATTTTCAATGACGACGTGTGCCGAACCTTGGGCGTCCGTTCCATCCGTGACCGCATCAACCATATAGCTTAAGAGCCGCACCTCTTGGTCGAAGGCTTCATCAATGGCTTTGAAAATCGCATCAATCGAACCACGTCCCGTCGCCGTCGTCTCATAGGTCTCATTTTCCTGATTGACCAGCGTCACAATCGCCGTATGCTCGCCATGTTTGCTGTTGTCAAATTTGACAGATGCAAAGGTGAAACCAGACGCATTTTTGACCGTTTGACCACCTGAGACAAGGGCACGCAAGTCAGCATCTGTGATGTTTTGCTTCTTATCGGCCAGTTTCTTGAACTTTTCAAAGAGATCCGCCACTGCAACCGCTTCATAGGTAATCCCTAGCTGATCAAGTTTATCCGTAAAGGCATGGCGACCGCTCAATTTTCCAAGGGGCAGCGAATTATGCTTCACTCCGACAAGCTCTGGTGTGATAATTTCATAGGTTTGTGCATTTTTCAGCACGCCGTCCTGATGAATGCCCGACTCATGAGCGAAGGCGTTCCCACCGACGACCGCCTTGTTCTTTGGCACAGGAAGCCCAGAATATTGCGACACGAGCTCACTCGTATTCATCGTTTCTGAAAGATTCAAAGGTTGCTCCACTTGATAAAAATCTTTACGAATATGAAGGGCCACAGCCACTTCTTCAAGAGCAGCATTCCCTGCTCGCTCACCCAGACCATTGACCGCACCTTCAATGCGTCGAGCGCCTCCACGGATGGCAGCAAGCGAATTTGCTGTGGCCTGTCCCAAATCATCGTGACAATGGGCACTGTAGATAATCTCGCGGTCGCTCTTGACATTTGCTATCAAGAACTCAAAGATTGCCTTATATTCCTCGGGTTGCGTAAAACCAACTGTGTCCGGAATATTGATAAAGCTTGCCCCTGCATCCACGGCTGTCTGAACGGCTTTGAGTAAGAAATCTTTATCCGTCCGCGTCGCATCTTCTGGCGAAAACTCTACCAATTCCACGCGCTCGCGGGCATAGCTCACACATTTTGTAATCTGCGCTATGACTTCATCGGGCGTCATCTTGAGCTTATATTCCATATGAATGGGGCTTGTTGCTATAAACACGTGAATCTGCGGATGTTTCGCATGCTTCACGGCTTCTACAGCCTTGTCAATGTCTGAAATCACACAGCGCGCAAGTCCCGTGACTGACGTGGTCGTCATAGCTTCAGCAATCAGCTTGACCGCTTCAAAGCTATCGGGTGACGCTGCAGGAAATCCTGCCTCAATGACCGTAATCCCCCACTTTTCAAGTTGCCGCGCAATCTCAACTTTTTCAGCGATGGAGAAGGACACACCAGGTGTTTGTTCCCCATCGCGCAGTGTTGTATCAAAAAATTGAATTTTATCCATGCTTCTTTTCTCCTCTGAATTTATGTAAAGTGTCATTAATCGGCAAGGGCCACAATCGATGTTTCATTTTTCATTCTCCCAATCTAATAAAAAAATGTCCTACATGAGGACATTTTTTTTCGTCCTCATCTTGTCAACGGCAAAGAGGACACATGCTTTGGGCCTAAGCCACACATGAGTCCTTCTTCCGCAACAACAATGCAGACACTTTTTTAATCATGAGGTAATTATACCCAATCCATTTCAATTTGTCAAGAATTATCTACACAATTCTATATTTTTGCAAGTAAAATCTTGCCAAAATCCGCTGTACTCAAGCTTCCCCCAATATCCGTCGTCGCTTCACCTGCTGCCAAGCTTTCCGCAAGTGAGGTCTTCACAAGGCTTGCGGCTTCGTGCCAGCCCAGATAATCAAGCATCATGACACCTGAGAGTAAGAGGCTCGATGGATTCGCGATATTCTTTCCTGCAATGTCAGGCGCCGTGCCGTGGGTTGCTTCAAAAATGGCGTGTCCTGTCGTATAGTTGATATTGGCGCCAGGCGCAATGCCGATGCCCCCTACTTGCGCAGCAAGTGCGTCGGAAACATAGTCGCCGTTGAGATTCAAGGTCGCGACGACTTCAAATTTCTGGGGATTTAAGAGAATTTGCTGTAAGAAATTATCCGCAATGACGTCGTTCAACTGCAAGTTCGCATATTTTGCGTCCTCAGCTTGCACTTCGTAAGCCCATTTGCGAAAGCCCCCTTCAGTAAATTTCATGATGTTGCCTTTGTGCACGAAGGTGACTTTTGTTTTGCCTTGTACAAGGGCGTAATCAAATGCCGCACGGACCAAGCGCTTCGTGCCGTCGGGTGAGACGGGTTTCACGCCAAGCGCTGACGTTTCTGGAAAGCGGATTTTCGTGACGCCCAGTTCATTTTGCAAGAACTGCTGCAATTTCCGTGCTTCTGCCGTGCCGCTGGCAAATTCAATCCCCGCATAAATATCCTCTGTATTCTCGCGGAAAATCGTGATATTGACTTTTTCGGGATGCTTCACGGGCGCTTCAATACCTGGGAAATATTCCACCGGGCGCACGCAGGCAAAGAGATCGAGCTTCTGGCGCAGGGTCACGTTGATCGAGCGAAAGCCTTCGCCAACTGGCGTCATGAGCGGTCCTTTAATCGCAAGCAAGTTTTCTTGAATAAAATCAAGCGTCTCGGCAGGCAAATAATCGCCTGTCGCCTCAAACGTCTCTCCACCCGCTAGGAGTTTCTGCCAGTCAATCGCGCGCTTGCCGGCGTAGGCTCTGCGAACCGCTGCATCCAGCACTTTTTTCGCGACTGGAAAAATATCCTGCCCAATCCCATCGCCAGGAATATAGCCAATCGTTGGATTTTCGGGCACTTGCAAAGCCCCATTTTGCATTGTAATTTTCATGGTTTTCTTTCTAAATATCGTTTTCATCAAATTTCTGTCAAAATCTGCGCAATCACGTGCCGACTCTCATCCGCCCGCCATTTTTCCAAATGATGATAGCGGATAACCGCCCCCCACAGCGCCCAGGCGCGACCGCGTTTGATCGTCGCTGCGTCACAGCCTGTTGCTTTTAGAAAAATCGGTCGCGTCTCTTCATCAAAAGTCATCCAGGCAATCGCCAAATCGCACGCCGGGTCGCCCACACTCATAATCCCCCAGTCAATCACTGCCACAAGACGGTCAGATTTGACCAGTAAATTGGACGGTGCAATATCCCCGTGCACCCAGACAGTTGGCTTATCCCAAGGTGTTTTCAATGCCTCGTCAAAAATTTGTCGCAGTTTTTCTGACGGAATTTCATCTGCTAATGGTGTCAAAAAGCGATGTGTTTCATCCGCATAAATCTGAAGTGCCGCCCCTCGATAACAACTTTCTGCTCCTGCTTCTGGTCCATCTTCAGGAACTTCCACCGCTTGCAACTCCCGCAAAAATTCTCCCAAATCACGAGCAAATTGCTCCATATCACGCGGTTTTTCCACGCTTGCTACTTCGCCCTCCAAATAGCGGTTAATTGCCCAATGAAAGGGATAATCCGCATTTGGTTTTCCTTGTGCCACAGGTACAGGAATCGGTAAGGTCAACCTTTCAGCCAAATAAGGCAACCACTCCTGCTCTCTCGCATTTTGCGGGGCATAACCCACATCCGATGGTAATTTCACAAGCAATTTATCGCCCAAATGATAGGTCCGATTGTCATTCCTTGCCAGGCGACTTTGCGAATCGGCAAATCCGCATACCCTGGATATTGCTCAGCCACAAGCTTTTTAACAAGCTCAAGCGTAATTTCTACAGTCAATCATTTCTTCCTAATCACATATGGCATGATCCCGTCATTCGCAAAATAAGCAAGATCCGCCTCAGAATCAAAGCGCAAGCGCGTCTGGAAGGTTTTCTCATCCGCATGAACCGTAATCAATGCCTTCTCCGTCACTTCCTCTGGCCAGTCAATCGTATAAGTCTCAAGCCCTGTCAAACCAAGCGAATCCGCATTTTCCCCCTCCAAAAATTGTAAGGGAATGACGCCCATCATCACAAGATTACTTCGATGAATCCGCTCGTAAGACTCAGCAATAACAACTTTCACCCCGAGCAACTTCGTGCCTTTCGCCGCCCAGTCACGACTTGAGCCCATGCCATAGTCTTTTCCCGCAAGGACAAGTAAGCCCGAATTCGCAGCCTTAGCAAAGTCAAACATGGTGACCTCTGGCCGTGCCCAACCGCCCTCAGCGCCACTGGCCAGCTGATTTTTAATCCGAATATTCGCAAAGGTCCCACGCGTCATGACGCGGTCATTCCCACGCCGTGAGCCAAAGCTATTAAAGTCCTTGTAGTCAAGGCCGTGCGCTTTGAGATAGTCTCCCGCTGGCGATTTCAAAGGAATATTCCCCGCAGGGGAGATGTGGTCGGTCGTCACCGAATCCCCAAATTTCGCCAAAACTTTAAGCCCCACCAAATCTGGGCGAGCCCCCAAATCTGCTGTCATCCTTTCAAAATAAGGCGGATTTGCAATATAAGTCGATTGGTCATCCCAGGCATACACTTCACTCGCCGACGTCGGAATCGCGTTCCAAGCTTCGTTCGCATCAAACACGGTCGCATAACTCTTCGCATACAAGTCCTGCGTGACGTATTTTGCGACGTAGTCCGAGATTTCAGCGCGCGACGGCATGATGTCTTTCAAGTAAACGCCGTTTCCGAGTTCAACCTCGGTTAAGTTTTTGCGTACACTTCCCGCAATGGCATAGGCCACGACAAGCGGAGGTGCCGCCAGATAATTCGCCTTGACCAAGGGATGAATACGCCCTTCAAAGTTGCGATTACCAGACAGAACGCTCGTTGCAATGAAATCCTCGCTCGTGACGTCCGTTTCCATCTCAGGAATGAGTGGCCCCGAGTTGCCGATACAAGTCGTACAGCCGTAGCCCACGACGTTAAAGCCCAGTTGCTCGAGATATGGCAAAAGCCCTGCCTTTTCAAGATAAGCCGTCACAACTTTCGAGCCTGGTGCAAGCGACGTTTTCACCCAGCTTGGCACCGTAAGTCCCGCTTCGACGGCTTTTTTCGCGAGTAATCCCGCAGCCATCATGACGCTTGGATTCGACGTATTTGTGCATGACGTAATCGCAGCAACGGCAATCCGCCCATCATCAGGCTGCACCTCATGCTTCGACTTTGCGAAATCTTCAAAAGCCCCTGCCAGATCGCCCAATTCAATCATGTCTTGGGGACGCGACGGCCCAGACAAACGTGTTGTAATCGCACTTAAATCAATTTCCAATACCTGCGAGTAATCTGGATCTCCGTCATAAAAGAGTTTATTTGCCTTTGCATAAGCCTCCACCCGTGCCAAAATTTCAGCCGAGCGATTGGTTTCTTCGAGATACTTCAACGTTTCCGGGTCAATCGGGAAATAGCCACAGGTGGCGCCATATTCAGGCGCCATATTGGCAATCGTAGCCCGATCGGCTAGCGAAAGCTCGCTCAAGCCTTCGCCAAAATATTCGACGAATTTTCCGACGACATTGAGCTTACGCAGCGCATTTGTCACAGTCAAAGCGACATCCGTTGCGGTCGCAAACGGCTGAAGTTTTCCAGTAAATTTCACCCCGATGACTTCAGGGACGAGAATACTCGACGCTTCGCCCAGCATCACGGCCTCTGCCTCAATTCCGCCAACGCCCCAGCCCAAAACGCCCAAGCCATTGACCATCGTCGTGTGGCTATCCGTCCCAAACACGCTGTCCGGATAAAGCACACCGTCTTTTTCCTGAATGACAGGCGAGAGGTATTCGATATTGACCTGGTGGATAATGCCCGTCGCAGGCGGCACGACGCGGAAATTCTCAAAACTGCCTTCCGCCCATTTCAAAAATTCGTAACGTTCACGATTGCGCTCAAACTCTTTTTCCGCATTGAGTTGCAACGCTTGAGGGCTCCCTTGAAAATCGACCTGCACAGAGTGGTCAATGACGAGATCCACCGGAATTTCTGGATTGATTTTCTTCGGGTCTTTGCCGAGTTTTACCATCGCATCTCGCATCGCCGCAAGATCCACAATCGCAGGCACCCCAGTGAAGTCCTGCAACACCACGCGACTGGGTAAGAATAAGGCTTCTTCGCCCGTTTTCCCTTGCAAAAAGTCCAAAGTCGCATGCGCCGCTTGCTCTTGACCCTGTCGAAGCTGCGACTCCAAGAGGACCCGCAAGCTATAAGGGAGCTTCTCAATGTTCGGAATTTCTGAAATATCGGTATAACTGTATTTTTTTCCTAAAAGGTCTAATTCACTCATTTTCGTTCCTCAATTTTCACATAATTACGGCTTGGGAGCACACTTTCATAGGCTGGACGGATGATTTTATTCATGTTAATCAGCTCCTCCATCCGGTGCGCCGACCAGCCCACGATACGGGCAATCGCAAAAAGCGGGGTAAAAAGTTCCTGTGGGATGCCTAAAATTTCATAGACAAAGCCTGAGAAAAAGTCAATATTCGGACAAATCGACTTAAAGGTCGTACGGTTTTTGCTGATCACCTCAGGCGCAAGCTTGGCGACTTTTTCATAGAGCGCAAATTCATCTTCCATACCCTTTTCTTTGGCTAGTGCTTCGACATAACCCTCAAAAACCTCAAAACGAGGATCGGAGATGGAATAAATCGCGTGTCCTATCCCATAAATCAGCCCTTTTTGATCAAAGGCTTCTTTGTTGAGGATTTTTTCCAAATAGGCGGAAATCTCTGCGTCATCCTGCCAATCACTCACATTTTCCTCGATATTTTTCATCATCTGGCGGGAGCGTATATTGGCGCCCCCATGCTTGGGCCCTTTGAGCGAAGACAAAGCAGCCGCAATCGCCGCATAAGTATCGGTGCCTGAAGACGTCACGACGTGCGTGGTAAAGGTCGAGTTATTCCCACCCCCGTGCTCCATGTGAAGAATCAAGGCAATATCCAAGACTTTTGCTTCCATGTCCGTGTAGCTACTATCTGGTCGCAGCATGCGCAGAATATTTTCGGCCGTTGTCAACGCAGGATCAGGGTTATGAATAAAAAGCGAATTACCTAATTCGTAGTGATAATAAGACTGATAAGCATAAATTGCAAGAAGAGGGAAATTAGCAATCAGTTCAAAAGATTGATCCAAAACATTCTCAAGTGAGAGATCATTGACATTTTCATCATAGCTTGCAAGCATGAGTAAGCAACGGCTCATCGAGTTCATAATATCTGCGGACGACGTCGCTAAAATCGTCTCCCGCACAAAATGCTTTGGAAGTTTTCGCTTTTTCGCCAGTAAACTTTTGAAATCCTCTAACTCTTGGTGAGTCGGTAAATCCCCCATGAGGAGCAAATAGGCCATTTCCTCAAAACCAAAACGATTGGTTACTTTGAGATTCCCCACGATGTCTTTGATGTTATAACCCCGAAATTCAAGAATCCCTGGGATTTCCTTACCTTCTTCATCGAAAGAATGAATCGCAGAAATATTCGTGAGGCCCGCTAAAACGCCCTTGCCATCTACATCGCGCAAGCCTTTTTTGACGTCATATTTTTGATACCAGTCACTTGAAATCTGGGAATTCTGGACGATTTTTCCGTAATAGTTATATAGTGCTTCCGCCATAAGTCCTCCTTGTTAGTGATTACCTTTGAAAACTTGCTTTTTCGTCTAACCACGCCACAGCGTTCGAGGTGAACACCGAGTCAATGAATGCGTGGCTGAGTTCGTCTTCAAAAGCATCCCAGTTTTCAGACACGCCCTTTAATTGTCTAGTCAATTATAAACTATTCGAACCATTTTTTCAAAAGAAGGTGTTAGAAATGCTTACAAAAAAGCCTCCAAACGAGACTTTTTACACTTCATTTACATTAGAAATTGAGTTCATCGGCTAGACTTGCTTAGCAAGCCACTTCACACTTAGAATTCCGTCCGTGTATGAAATTCTTTCTTATTCCCCTCGACTTCATGCCGCGCGCGGGCTTTACAGGCGACGTCTTCAAGCGTTAAGCCGCGAATGTTGAGAAGCACCATCAGGTGATAGAGCAAATCATCCACCTCGCCCAAGAGCTCGTCGTTATCAGGGTTCTTGGAGGCGATTATGACCTCGCTTGACTCCTCGCCGACCTTCTTCAAGACCTTATCAATCCCTTGATCGAGCAGGTAATTCGTATAGCTCTTCTCCTTTGGATTCACGCGGCGATCTTCGATTTGATCCTCGAGGTCATGGAAAATGCTGCGGTTGTCATTTCCCTCGTAGCCTTTGACTTCGTTGAAGAAACAGCTGTACGCTCCCGTGTGGCAAGCCGCCCCCGTCTGCTCAACGAGCACAAGCAAGGTGTCGCTGTCGCAATCGAGCCGCATCTCGCGAACCTTCTGGAAATGCCCCGACGCCTCACCCTTGTGCCAAAGCTTCTGCCGCGAGCGCGAGTAAAACCAGGTCTCCCCAGTCTCGAGCATTTTGGCGTACGCTTCTTCGTTCGTGTAGGCTAGCATCAGTACCTGCCGCGTCCTTGCATCCTGCACAATCACAGGAATCAACTCACTTTTTTCAAAATCTGGTGTCACTTGTTCGGTCATGTTTTTCTCCTAAAAATAGCCTTCCACTTCATCATCCATCGCGTGCGAATCCTCGCGCACCTGCTCGCCAAGCGTATGATTAGACTGCTCAATCTGCGCATTCATGTCACGCGCCTTCTCTCTTGCCTCCGCCATGATTTCCGAAAACTGCGCCACCGTCTGAATCTCAGGTGCCGTCATTTGGGGCAATAATTCCCCAAAAATCAGCTTTTCAAACCCCTGCAAAAGGCCATGAACCTCTTGATAATTTTCTCGAATCTTCGCCGACGCCTCCTTGAAATAAGGCTTGCGCTCATCAATCACGAGATTGAGCATCATCATCTGATAATTCAAATCCACCTGATTGCGATCTCTGGAACGCGAATTTTCCGCAATCCGCGCCTTCCTCCGCTGCACCTCACTCGCATCATCCAGCACCCCGTGATAGCCATCCTCGAGCATATCCATATCTAGCTGCACCGACGCATTGACCAGCACCTGCGTCAAATGCAAATATTCCTGCACCCAAACCCCAAACGCCTGCCTACGCCGCAGCAAATACTCAATCCGCAGCCGCTCCCGATGTTGCGTGTTACTCGAGCGATACTGCGCATAAGCAATCACCGAATAGACAATCACCGCGACCGAGCTCAGCACACTTAAAAATGTAATCATAAAACTATTATATCACGTAAGCTGACGTGCTGGAATGCCTACTTTGGTCATTTCACGCTTCACGTCATCGACCGTTGCTTCGCCGTAGTGAAAAAGGCTCGCCGCAAGCGCTGCATCCGCATTTGTTTGCTTAAAGACTTCGACGATATCAGAAATCCCGCCGCAACCACCAGAAGCAACCACAGGAATATTGACCGCTGCACACACCGCGTCTAGCATCGGTAAATCAAAACCTGCCCGCGTACCATCCGCGTCCATGCTGGTGAGGAGTATCTCCCCCGCCCCAAGTGCTTCCGCTTTCGTGACCCAGTCAATCAGGTTAATCCCCGTGTTCTCACGTCCGCCCTTGACATAGACATCGTAACCCGAGCCGTCTGCGCGCTTCTTGGCGTCAATCGCCACCACGACGCACTGCGCGCCAAACTTATCGCTCGCGTCCTTGATGAGCTGGGGATTGGCAATAGCTGAGCTATTGACCGAGACCTTATCCGCCCCAGACTTCAGGATATGACTAAAATCGTCAAGCGTCCGAATGCCACCACCCACCGTGAGGGGAATCGACAGTTCTCGCGCCGCCCGTGAAATCAGCTCGTACATCGTCGCCCGATTATCGCTCGAAGCCGTAATGTCCAAAAACACCACCTCGTCCGCCGACTGCGCCTCATAGCGCTTCGCAAGCTCCACCGGGTCGCCCACCGCCGTAAGTCCCACGAAATTCACACCTTTTACCACCTGCCCGTCCTTGATGTCGAGACAGGGAATCACACGTTTTGTCAGGGTCATTTGTAAAGTGCCTCCAAATCAATCTTGCCTTCATAGTAAGCTTTTCCGACGATGATACCATCATAATTGCGCTTCACGGCTTCTTGGACATCTGCAACATCTTTCACGCCACCTGAGACGACGAAGTTGAGGCTGGTTTCACGGGCGATTTCTGCATAAAGGTCAAAGTTTGGACCCGTGAGGGTGCCGTCCTTGCTGATGTCGGTGATGACGGTCGTTGTCACGCCGATTTTTTCTAACGCATGCAGAAAATCAAGATATGGGACGTCACTCGTCTCAAGCCAGCCTTCGGTCGCCACGCGACCGTTTTTGATATCAACACCCACGACGATTTGGGGAGGTGCATAGTGTTTGAGGCATTCTTTGACAAAGTCTGGATTTTTGATGGCCACCGTGCCTAAAATCACGCGCTCAATCTGAAGGTCATCAAGATACAGCTCAACGGTCTCAAGCGTGCGAATCCCACCGCCGACTTCGATTTTGAGATTTGTGGATCGCTTGATTTTGCGGATGGTCTCGAGATTGGTCGTGGCACCGTCTTTTGCACCGTCGAGATCCACGACGTGGAGATAGCCTGCGCCGTAGCTTTCAAACTTCTTGGCAAGCGCTTCGGGATGGCTACTATAAACGGTTTTTTGCGCGTAGTCGCCTTTAAAGAGGCGGACGGCTTCGCCATTTTGCAGGTCAATGGCAGGGATGATATGGGTCATTTTAGCATCTCCTTAAACGCTTCGAGGATTTTTCGGCCGATGGGACCGGACTTTTCAGGGTGGAATTGGCAGCCGAGGACGTTGTCGCGACCAACGATGGCGGGGATGATCTCTCCGCCATAGCTGGTTGTTGCGATGTGCTGATTTTCGGGGCTATTCGCCTGGAAGGAATGCACGAAATAGACTTCTTCGTTTTCGTTGAGGTTTTGGACGAGCGGGTGCGTAGGTTGGTTCAAGTGGAGCTGATTCCAACCCATGTGGGGGAGTTTTTCTGTGGTTTGGATTTTATCCACGGTGCCTTTGAGCAAGCCAAGGCCTGGGGTAGGCGTGACTTCGCTGCCCGACTCGAAGAGAACTTGCATTCCAAGGCAGATACCCAAAAAAGGCTTCCCTGTGGTGGCTTCTTCTTGGAGAAGCTCGACCAGATGGAATTCATGGAGCTTTGCCATGGCAGCCGGAAAGGCGCCGACCCCTGGGAGGATGATAGCGCGTGCGTTTTGGATTGTCTCGGGATCGCGACTGATCACGGGCGTGAGGCCAATACGCGTGAGGGCACTTTCGACGGACTGGAGATTGCCGACTTCATAGTCGATGATGACGATTTCGTTGGACATAAGGACTTTCTATTCACTTGACTATTTCGGTAAAAATGCTATAATATAAACATAATTTGGCGTTAGCCACTTGAGGTACTTCTTCGGAGGTGCCGCTTTTTTATTTCCTTGGTTTATTTAAGGTATCAAATTTCTCGTAAATCGTTTCAAATATCGGATCTGGAATGGTCATCAAGCGACGTTCTAAGCGCCTTGCGCTTAATGTTCGGCCTTGATTGAGTAAAGCACAGTCTTTCTCAGAAAATTGATAGAAAAAAGTCCCCACATGCTTCTGCGAAGAAAGCGGAATCCCAAAAAATAGTTCATTGGTATATTTCTTAAGAATGAGAACCGGTCTCTCATAGGGATTGTGTTTGCCATTTTCTTCCCAACCAATATTTTGGCCAATATGACACCACCAAACTTCGCGTTCTTTGAAAAGGATGCGCTTTTTTGACTGAAAATGGAGCTTTTTCTTGAGCTTCAGCCATGGATCAAAGTCTTCAAGTTGATTCATTACAAAACGCCTTTAGAGCTTGGGATGATATCCACTTTTTTGCTGTCAATGGTGACGGCGGCTTTGAGGGCTCTTGCATAGGACTTGAACATGCCTTCGATGAGGTGGTGGGTGTTTTTGCCGTAATGGGCGTTGATGTGGGCCGTGATGCCAGCGTTGTAGGTGAGGGCGCGGAAGAATTCCTCGGTCATCTCGCTGTCGTAGCCGCCAAGCTTGGGATTCTCGAGCGTCGGGGTGTTGAAGACGAGGTAGGGGCGGCCGCTGATGTCGAGGTCGGTCGTGACGAGGGCTTCGTCCATGGGAATCGTGAAGCTCCCGTAGCGCGTGATACCTTTTCTGTCAGCCAAGGCTTCGTCGATGGCTTTGCCCAGGGCAATGGCGGTGTCCTCGATGATGTGGTGGGGGTCCATGCCAGCGGACTCGTAGTCACCATGGGTCTCGAGCGTGATGTCAAAGTCGCTGTGGAAGGCAAGAAGGGTCAGCATGTGGTCGAAAAAACCGATGCCTGTGGTGATGTTGGATTGTCCTGTGCCGTCAAGGCTGAGGGTGAGCTTGATTTGGGTTTCTTTCGTGTTGCGGGTGAGGGTTGATGTGCGTGTCATGATTTTGAGTGCTCCTTTTAATTAAGTTTTTCTGCTTGTTCCCCTGTCACATTATCCTCAAACCTGACGGCAATGGAGTTGGCGTGGCCTTGGAGTCCTTCGGAGAAGGCGAATTTTTGGACGTCGCTGTTGAAGGTGGCGAGAACTTCGCGGGGGTAGTAGCTGTAAGCGCTGTGCTTGACGAAGTCGTAAACGCCTAGGGCACTGTAGAATTTTGCAGTACCGCCGGTTGGGAGGACGTGGTTGGTGCCCGACATATAGTCGCCAAGGGGCTCGGGGGTGTTTTCACCGAGGAAGATGGAGCCTGCATTTTCAACAAGAGGGAGCTTTGCTAAGGGGTCTGTGGTCAGGATTTCGAGGTGCTCGGGGGCGAGTTGGTTGCTGACGGCAAAGGCTTCTTGGATGTCTGCGACGACAATGGCTCCGCCGTAGTTATTCATGGATGATTCGATAATTTCGCGGCGTGGAAGTTTTTGGATTTGGCGATCAAGCTCGACGTTGACCTTCTCCACGAGGGCGTCGGACGTGGTCACGAGGATGGCGGAGGCGAGTTTGTCGTGCTCGGCTTGGGCCATGAGATCGGCTGCGACGTACTTCGGATTGGCGTTTTTATCGGCGATGACGAGGACTTCGGAAGGGCCTGCGATCATATCAATATCCACCGCACCATAGCAGAGTTTCTTGGCTGTAGCCACGAAAAGGTTGCCAGGACCCACGATTTTATCGACTTTGGCCACAGACTCTGTGCCATAAGCGACAGCTGCGACGCCTTGGGCGCCACCCACTTTGTAGATTTTATCGACACCTGCGACTTTGGCGGCGGCGAGAATGACGGGGTTAACCTTGCCATCTGTCTTGACGGGGGTAATGATGACGAGCTCAGGAACGCCTGCGAGCTTGGCAGGGACGGCGTTCATCATGACGGTCGAGGGGTAAGCGGCCGTGCCACCTGGGACGTAGAGGGCAACGCGCTTCAAAGGCCGTACGATGGAGCCCAGAATCGTCCCGTCTGCCTTGGGCAGAATCCAGCTGTTCTCTAACTGGTGAGTATGGTACTCCTCGATTTGTGACTTGGTGCGCTCGAGAATGCGGATGTAGTCGGCATCCACTACGGCGACACCCGCATCGAACTCTTCGGGGGTCACGGTCAAGGTGTCTGCCGTGAGCTCTGCACCGTCAAATTGCTTCGCGTAGGCGAAAAGGGCACTATCGCCTTGCTCGCGAATGGTGTCAATGATGTCGGCAACCGCGTCGGTGACTTCTTTGTTGACGCTGGTTTTTCGGCCAGTAAATTTTTTTTCGATGTCGGTGAGGTCGCCCGTGAAGGGGATGGTGTTAAGGATGGTCATGGGAGTCTTCTTTCTAGTAGGGTGTAGGGTATGAAGCTATGATGGAGATGAGGGGTTTATTTTTCCACGGCTTCAAGCTTTTCGATGAGCTGTAGCATCTCATTTTTCTTGAATTTGAAGCTCGCGGGGCTTGCGATGAGGCGGGTGGAGATGGGCATGAACTTGTCAATGACCACAAGGCCGTTGGCTTTCAGGGTGTTGCCTGTCTCGACGATGTCGATAATGGCGTCCGAGAGGCCCACAACGGGGCCCAGCTCAACGGAGCCTTCGAGCTTGATGATTTCGACGTCTTCTTCGCGGGCTGCAAAGTAGTTTTTGGCAATCTTGGGGTACTTAGAGGCAATGCGTTTGCGGCGGTTGAAGGTCTTTGTGGTGTAGTCGGGGTAAGCGGCGAGGGCGAAGTCACACTTGCCAATGCCGAGATCGAGCAGTTCGTAATAGTCCTCAAAATCAGATTCGGCGAGGGTGTCCTTGCCGACGAAGCCAATGTCCACGACGCCTTGCTCCAAAAAAGTCACAACGTCAGGGGCTTTACCAAAAATGAACTCGAAGCCGTCTTTTGTGGTGATTTGCAGCTCACGGTCCATGTCGAGAATCGGCTGAACGTCGTAGTTTGCAGACAGCAAAAGCTTGGTGAGTTGCTTTTGGATTCTTCCCTTAGTGACGGCTATTTTTAGCATGATGTACCTCCTAGACTTGGTAACTGGGAAACCTGGACGCTCCTATTTAATCGCGTCCAGCCCTTTGCGACGGCGATTTTCAGCATGTCATTCACCGCCTTTCAAAATTTGATTCATGTCAATACAGAACCCTACGGCCGACGCAGGCTTGCCAAGCTTTTCAAGTAAAGCATCATAGCGTCCGCCTGAAAGTATTGGTTTGGCCGCATTATCCTGATAGACTTGGAAAATGACACCCGTGTAGTACGGCATGGGCGCCAAAAGTCCAAAATCAAAGCAGAAATCAGCATTGAGGGCTTTTGTCAAATTTGACAAGTCCGTCAAATGGGCTGTCAGCTCTGATAGACTCAGTTTTTTAGCCTCTATAAGAATTTGAGAGAGGTCATCAGAAATGAGACAGAGCTTGACGAGCTCACGGATTTCTGACGGAATTTTCGTCAGTGCTGATAGCTTTTTCTTGGCGAAAATTTCTTGTAAATCAAGGCTATCAGGTCCTATCAGCGCTGATAGGCTGTCAAAAATTTTGGATGAGCCGATGACCCACTTGACGTCAGAAAGATTTGCCGTCTGCAAGGCATTTTGCGCGAGCTCTAAGGCTTCGCCGTCAGAAAAATCGCCAATCAGCTCGACTCCCGACTGCATGGTTGCCGTGTCCCGGCCTTTGTGCCGCGCTTCTTTTCGGAAAACTTGTCCAAAATAGCTGTAGCCTTGTTTCGTCAAATTTGACAAGGCGAAAGTCCGCGCAATGGGTAGGGTGAAATCGTAACGGAGCGATAGGGTCTTGCCTTCATGGTTGATGAGTTGAAACATGCGCTCGCTATCAAAATCCGCACCCAGAGAGCGATAGAAATCGACGTATTCAAACATGGGTGGCAAGACTTCTGTCAGATTTGACGATGCGAAAAGCTGACGCAAGGCATTTTCTGACGCTCGCAAGGCCGCCAATTCAGAAGCTGTCAACTCTGATGCTTCTTCTGGCAAACTAAATTGTACTTTGTCCATCTATATACTCCTTCAAAAACGCAATAAATTTCGCCATCTCAGCGTCTGTCCCAATCGTGATACGCAACCATTCCTTGATGCGCTCATTATTTGGCCAATGTCGTACCACGATAGATTGAGCATACAAAGCATCAAACAAGTTCTGTGCAGATACGTTCTTAGGAACTTTCGCAAAGACAAAATTAGTCCTAGAGTCTGTCACCGTAAAGCCAAGCGCCTGCAAATCTTGTGCAAACTGATTTCTCGTCGCAATTACCTTCGTACACATCTTCTTAAAATAGCTCTCATCAGAAAGACTTGCAAAACCCACTGCTTGTGCGAATGCATCCACCGAATAAGAATTAAACGAATTCTTAACATCATCCAGCTTTTTGATGGCGACTTGACTTCCTAGCGCAACACCAAGCCGAATCCCTGCTAAGCTCCTTGACTTACTGAATGTCCGCGTGATCACAAGATTATCGTATTTTGCAAGGAGTGGGATTGCCGTCACGCCACCAAAATCGACATAAGCCTCATCAATCATTACAATACAATCTGGATTATGTACGAGCACCGATTCAATAAAGTCCAAGCCAACAAGCAAGCCAGTTGGTGCATTCGGATTGGGGAAAATAATTCCCCCAGCGTTGCCTTTTGTATAATCCGATAAATTCAAGCTGAAATCCTCAGCTACTGGCACCTTCTCATACGGTATCCCGTATAAGTCCGCATACACTGGATAAAAAGAATAACTCAAATCAGGAAATAATAACGGCTTTTGGCTATTAAAAAAACTCAAAAAGCTCAGTGCCAACACTTCATCAGATCCATTTCCTATGAAAACCTGATTTTTAGAAAGCCCATAACGCGTAGCAATCGCATCTTGCAAACCCTCCGCATCCGCATTGGGATACAAACGTAACTTTTCAGCGTCAAAGTTTTGCAAGACTTCCTTCACCTTAGGTGTAGGCGGATAAGGATTCTCATTCGTATTCAATTTGATGATATTCGGTAACTTTGGCTGCTCACCCGATACATAAGGCTCAACATCTCGTAAATTTTCTTGCCAACTCATCTTCTTCTCCTCACTATTTTCCCACAGCTTTTATGTTATTGGCTTGTCAGGAAAAATAAAAACGTCCCATGCACAGCAAATAACTATGCAAAGGACGGCTAACGACGTGGTTCCACCTTCATTCGCTCGGCTTTCACAAACCGAACCTCTATGAGTTTTCTCAAAACTCAACGCGTAACGTGCGTGGCGTTCTGTAAATACAGAATAATATAGATGAGTGTGATTCACAAGTAGCACAGGAAGCCTTTTTCAGCGGACAGCTCTCTCTTAGCGAGCACTACAAGTTACTCTTTCATCTTTAATTGTCTGAATTTTAGCATATTTTAAAAGCCTTGTCAACTTATTATTGGTTACCTCTATCTCCGCGCTTTGCGCTGCGCTGTCCATGCTCGCTAAGCCAGCAAGCTGGCAAGTCGCATGGCAACTCCCTGCTTTTTCACCTAACTTCGAGAGCCGCTTGACACAAGCGTCAAGTGTATAAACGGCTCTCGGCGTTGCGATTCGCGTTGGCGCTTTAGCGCCCTACAGCGAATGGACAGCGTAGCCACGAAGTGGCGAAGATAGTCTTCAAAAGCAAACCGGTTTTTGCGGCTCGACTAGGTGCTTCAGCACTGTAGCGAGAGCGGACAGCGTAGCCACGAAGTGGCGTAGATAGACACGCCCTATTGTCAAAAGATCATATAATCTGGTAAATAGAAGCCTCATAGGCACTCATTTCCCGCACGGGATGGCGTACATTTGTCATGATTAGCCGAGCATTTTCTGGCACCTTGCGCTTTAGCGCCCCGCATCCTAAGTTGCATTCAATAAAATAACTTTTATCCCCCAGAGTTCGTGTGTAAGCAACGTAATTCTTTAGTTTTGGTTTGACCCAATTTATCTCCCCATAAACTAAAGATTTTTCAGCCTTTCTCAGCGCAATCAACTTCTGGTAAAACTGCAGTACCGAATCCTTATTTGCCATCTCTTCTGCAGCATTCCACTCTTTATAGTCCCCATCTCCTAGAAGCCAAGGCATCACATCAGAAAAACCACCAAAATCATCCGCATTCCAAGGCATTGGGACGCGAGCATGGTCACGAGAACCCGCAAGAACCTTTTCAAAAGCTTCCTTTTCAGGCATTTTCTCACATAGCTCCTTATAAAGATTGAGGCTCTCCACGTCACGAAAATCCGAAATTCCTGTGAATCTTTGATTGACCAGTCCCAACTCCTGCCCTTGAAAGATAAATGGTGTCCCTTTAAGCGTCATTTGAATCAGCGCCAAAAGTTTTGCCAAAACGGCGCGATACTGTGGATCTGGATTCACCTTTGAAATCATACGCGGATTGTCATGATTCTCATAAAATAGAGACATCCAGCACTCAGCAGATAGGTTTATCTGCCAATCCATGAGATAGCTTTTCAAATAATTCAAATCATAACGATAATCGTCAAACCGCACGTGTCCAGGCGTCTCAAGTTGATCAAAGTCAAAAACCATATCCAGCTCTTCGCGTGATTCCGCGCTCAACAACTGACTCATCTGCATGCCCACACCAGGCGTCTCTCCAACTGAAAACGCGCCGTGTGGCAAAAAAGCCTCTGTCTTTATCTGATGCAAATAGTCGTGCAAATGTGGTCCGTAAAAATAATGCTCAATCCCGCGATAACCCATCAATGCATTGATTGTCTCGTTTCCATCAGGAAGTCCTTTAGCTTTCGAGATGTAGTTGATAACGTCCATCCGAAAGCCATCAATCCCCTTTTCCAACCACCAGTTGACCATGCTGATGATGTCCCTACGCACATCCGAATTGTCCCAGTTCAAATCCATCTGTTTTTTGGAAAAGAGATGCAAAACCCAATCATCTCTTTCTGGATAATGATTCCATGCCGAGCCGCTAAAAAAGGACAACCAGTTATTGGGTGCTTTCCCGTCACGAGACTTTCTAAAGAAATAATAGTCCCGATACCTACTTTCAGGATTTTGAAGCGCCTCTTGAAACCAAGGATGCTCATCTGAGGTATGATTGACCACTAGATCCATGATGAGCCGCATTCCACGCGCATGAACCTGCGATAGCAGTTCTTCAAAATCCGCCATCGTTCCAAACTCTTTCATGATAGCCTGATAATTTCTAATATCATACCCATTATCATCATTAGGTGAGTCATAAATAGGAGAAAGCCATAAAGCTGTCACACCAAGCGACTGCAAGTAATCTAGTTTCTCAATAATCCCTTGTAAATCACCTATCCCATCATGATTACTGTCTTTAAAAGATCGCGGGTAAATCTGGTAAAAAACGGCTTCCTTCCACCAAGTAGGCTTAACTTTCTTTGACGAAAAAGCAGGAACCTCATCTTCGCTATTTAAGAGCGTTAAAATACTCTCAAAAAAACTTGTATCCAGCCGTTTTCCCGCAAGTTTTTGGATTGTTTTGAGCTTTAGGCTTCCTACTATAGGATTCGTGATTAGTTTTTCCGAGCGTCCCAGCTGCAACAAGAGTTTCGATAAAATATCATGCCCAACCGGATGCTTGTAAATTTCTCTTATTCGGCTTTCTAAACTAAGCCTCATCCCGTATCTCTCCTTTAGCTTTTAAGCTTGACAAAATCTCTGCATACTTGAGCTCGTCAATCTTGAACTTAAAATGATAAATCAAGTAACCCAGCCCAATGCAGACTAAAGGCAAGATAAACATAGCCGACTTAAAAATCATTAAATGGCTACCTGAAATGAGTGTCCCTGACTTTGCGCCTTTGATTCCAGCCCAGACGACTGTAAGTCCTACAATCCCATTTGCTGCTGCTCCACCAATTTTGTAAATAAAGGGTTGTAAGCTAAAAGTCACGCTGTCATTGCGCTTTCCTAACTTCCAATGCCCATACTCGACAGTGTCCGCAAGAAATAAAAGCATCAAAAGTTGAATACTTGCCTGACCTACAAAAATCAAGAAACCTCCGATTCCGACAAAAAGCATGGTTGACGTGGGCGACAGTCCAAAGATAATATAACCTAGAATAACAAGTAGCGTTGAAATCAAATAAATTGTCTTGCGTTTTAGGATTTTTCCAACATAAGGAAAAGCAATGAGTGAAGCAATCTGCGACAAGCCAAGAATAATAGCAAAAATAGAATACATCCCGACATTGCCAAAGACATACTGGAAATAAAAGAGTCCAAAACTTGTCGTTGTCGTATAGCCAATCATGAAAAGTCCCATAGCAACTGCAATAATTAACAACTGATCGTTTTGGAAAATTGCCCGTATAAAATCTCTGAAACTCGTGTGCTGCTGTGTCTCAATAATTCCTTTCGGTTCTTTAACACCGATAAGTGTCACGATTTGCCCCAACCACATGATTCCAACAATGATAGCGGCAAATAGAAAATAACCTTTTTGTGTACTGCCTGAAGCTTTTCCAAGCATACTCGTAATCGGGACAATCCCCGCCACCACGAAAAATGTCCCAATCAAGGCAAAAATGCGTGCCTTGGAACCAATGTTTTCCCGCTCTTTTTGCTCCTGGGAAAGTGCGGGCACGTAAGACCAAAAAGCAATATCATTGAGTGAGTAAGTCAAGGCCCACCCTGCATAAATGAAGGTAAACAAAGCTACAAAGGCCGCGCCATGCAAACCAAAATCCCAAAAGAGTGCCAAAATAAATAAACCCGTGAGTAGCATTCCAATCAGAATCCACGGCTTGTGTTTTCCCCATCGGGTATTGGTGTTATCCACTAAAATCCCCATCAAAGGGTCTGACACCGCATCAACCACACGCCAGCCAACCATGATGCCTGTCACCCAATATAAATCAGTCGTTGTGATGTTTGCGACACTGGTGAAATAAAACATGAGATACATCGAAATCAACGTATAAGACATATCTCGCCCAATTGTGCCAATCCCAAACGTATAACGATTGCGTTTGTATGAAGTTTGCATAATGCTCCTTATCTCACTCTATTATAAATGATTTTAGCAAATCTTGCCTAGCCTAAACTACTAAAAATAAAAAATCGAACTCCAAAGAGAACGATTTTTGCTTTTTTAAAATGCTATGCTTATTTAAGCGTGACTGTTGCACCAGCTTCTTCAAGCTTCGCTTTCATTTCGTCAGCTTCAGCAGCGGCAACACCTTCTTTGATGACTGTTGGTGCACCATCAACCATATCTTTGGCTTCTTTAAGACCAAGACCCGTGATTTCACGAACAATCTTGATAACGCCAACTTTTGATGAGCCAGCAGCTGTCAACTCCACATCAAAGCTATCTTTTGCACCACCAGCATCGCCAGCACCACCAGCAGCAGCAACTGCAACTGGAGCAGCAGCTGAAACGTCAAATTTTTCTTCGATTGCTTTTACAAGCTCAGAAAGCTCAAGGATTGTAGCACCTTCGAGCTCTTTTACAATGTTTTCTACATTCAATGCCATGATTGAATTTCTCCTTTATTATTTTCTAGTTAAATTTACTCTGCTGCATCTTCAGCAGAAGTTTCCTCGGCTGGGGCTTCTTCTGCCACAGCTTCCTCAGTAGGTGCTTCTTCAGCTGGAGTTTCTTCTGCTTTAGCTTCCTCAGCAGGTGCTTCTTCCTTTGCAGGCTCAGCAGTTTCTGTGTTAGTTGCTTCAACAGATGCCACACCACCTTGTGCGTCGATAACCGCATTGACAGCGTAAGCAACGTTGCGGATAGGTGCTTGCAAGACAGATAAGAGCATTGACAAGAGGCCTTCGCGGTTTGGTAATGCAGCGAGGGCTGCGATTTCTTCTTTCGATGAAATCTTGCCTTCAATGACACCAGCCTTGATTTCAAGCTTGTCAGCTGTCTTTGCAAAGTCTGAGAGGACTTTCGCAGGGGCAACCGCGTCTTCGTTTGAGAAGGCAACGGCAGAAGGACCTACAAAGTTCTCCAAGAAGTCACCGTCAAAGCCAGCTTTTTCAGCCGCACGGCTCAAGATTGTATTCTTGATGACGTGTAACTCGACACCAGCTTCACGCAAGTTCTTACGGAGCTCAGTATCTTGCGCGACAGTCAAACCACGTGATGAGACAACCACAAAGCTCGTTGCATTTTTGAACTTTTCAGTCACTTCATCGACTTTGGCTGCTTTCGCGTCGATTGTTGCTTGATTGACTTGATAATTTGCCATAAATGAGTGTTCTCCTTTCATAAAATTGTCAGCTTGGAAATAAAAATCTCCTTGCCGACCAAAAGACAAAGAGAGTATATATCGTAAGTTTACTCGCCTCGTGGAGGATTTACAAGCTTGCGCTTACCGCCAGTCTTTGGTCAGTTCTTTAGAACCTTTGCTATTTTACCATATGACTCCTGAACTGTCAAGAAATAAGGTTACCTCTAAAAACCTGCTTTTTCGTCTAGCAAAAGCATGTCCATTCGCTCTAAGGCGCTAAAGCGCCAAGGCGAATCGCAACTTCGAGAACGGCTTGACGCAAGACGTCAAGTGTATAAACGGTTCTCGGCGTTGCCTTTTTGTCCAGTGCTTCAGCTACTTTTGACAAAACGGACAGCGTAGCATAGCGAAGATAGCCTTCAAAAGCAAAACGGTTTTTAGACACGCCC
>JAIRWF010000019.1 GCA_031253335.1 Streptococcaceae bacterium | reverse complement strand
ACGTCCGGGCAAATTGCTGCGCAGAATGAGTCTGCTTTGGCTTTTGCGGCAAAAATGAAGACCGAGCGTGGCATTGACTTACAAAAAATCCCCGGGACGGGTGCTGCAGGCGGTTTGGGTGGTGCGATTGCCTTACTCGGTGGTAAAATCGTGCCAGGTTTTCCCAAAATCGCAGAAATTTTAGGGATTGAGAGTGCAATTGCGGACGCAGACCTTGTGCTCACAGGTGAAGGGCGTATGGATTTCCAGACGGCAAATGGCAAGGTGCCCGCAGGGATGGCGCGGTTGGCAGAGAAACACGGGGTGCCCACGATTGCACTCTGCGGCGCTCTGGCGGATGATTTGGGGGAGATGGATAAGTTGCTTTTGGCAAGTTTCTCCATCCAACGCAGTGCACTGCCTCTTGAAGAAGCGATGGAAAAGACTCGAACACTAGAGAACATGCGACGGTTATCGCGAAATGTGGTTCGGGTTTTTCCACAAAAATGACTTTCTTTGTGGTCATTTTTTTGCTATACTAGGCTCATGGAAAATCTAAAGCGGCGCGCGGCTGAACAGGCGACGAAGTTGGTTGAAAGCAGCATGATTGTGGGGCTTGGCACAGGGTCAACGGCAGCTTGTTTTGTGACGGAGCTAGGAAAACGGATAGCCTCTGGGGAGTTGCAGGACATCACGGGGGTAACGACGTCTTTTGAGACGGAACGCTTGGCTAGAGAGGCACAGATTCCACTTGTGTCGCTCAAGAATGTTCACGAAGTAGATTTGTTGATTGACGGGGTGGATGAGGTCACAGAGACGCTTGATGGTATCAAAGGTGGTGGTGGGGCGCTTCTCATGGAAAAGATTGTGGCGAGCTACACCCGTGAGTACGTTTGGATTGCGGATGATTCAAAGCTTTCACCACGCTTGGGGACGAAGTTTAAGCTGCCCGTTGAGGTGGTCCATTATGGCGCCACAAATTTATTTAATAAATTTGAAGCGATTGGCTACCAGCCAGAGTGGCGTTTGACACCTTATGGCGAACGTTTTGCTACAGATCAGCAGCACTATATTATTGATTTACATTTTTCAGATGGGATTGCGGATGCCCAAAAGCTCGCCTATGAGTTAGATACGACGGTTGGCGTCGTGGAGCATGGCTTGTTTCTAAACATGGCAAAGGAAGTCATCCTTGCAGGTACGGACGGGATACGCACACTTACTGCTTGACAAATGTTGTCAAATTTGATAGAATGGCTGGGCACTGTCCGAAAGGGCGAAACTCAAGAAAGGATAAGCAATATGTCAAAAGTATGTTATTTTACAGGGCGCAAGACGGTCTCGGGCAATAACCGTAGCCACGCCATGAATAAGACAAAACGCACTGTCAAAGCAAATCTTCAGAAAGTTCGTATCTCTGAAAACGGCGTGATTAAAAACGTTTGGGCTTCTGCACGAGCTCTCAAGAAGCTTCCCGCAGGCGTAGAACGTGTCTAAAAATTGAAAAAGAGTATCTGTCAAATTTGACAGATATTTTTTTGTTTTTTCTTAACCCTATCAAATTTGACAGATTCCAAAAAGGATAACGCTAAGTTTGTGAAAAAACCTACAAGACCTGCTAGTGGCTTAACCACGCCTAAAGCAGCAGCTTTTATAAACACTGATACTTGCAATTCCCAAAAAATGTGTTATAATCAATTTGTAAGTTAAAAGTTTAACAAAGTTGTTGGACTGAAACTAAAAAATAAAGGAGGCTACTAAATAATGGTAGTTAAAGTTGGTATTAACGGCTTCGGTCGTATCGGTCGTTTGGCATTCCGCCGTATTCAGAACGTTCCAAACGTTGAAGTGGCAGCAATCAACGACTTGACTGACCCAGCAATGCTTGCGCACTTGTTGAAATATGATTCAACGCAAGGCAAGTTCGACGGGACTGTCGAAGTCAAAGACGGTGGCTTTGAAGTGAACGGCAAGTTCCTCAAGGTTTTCCAAGAAAAAGATCCTGAACAAATCAACTGGGCTGGCGAAGGCGTTGACATCGTCCTCGAAGCAACTGGTTTCTTCGCAACTAAAGCTGCTGCTGAAAAGCACTTGCATGCTAATGGTGGTGCAAAGAAGGTTGTTATCACTGCTCCTGGCGGATCTGATGTCAAGACAATCGTCTTCAACACAAACCACAAAGAACTTGACGGGACTGAAACAGTTATCTCTGCAGGTTCTTGTACAACAAACTGCTTGGCTCCAATGGCTGACGCTTTGAACAAAGCATTCACGATCCAAGTCGGCACCATGACGACTATCCACAGCTACACTGGCGACCAGATGCTACTTGACGGTCCACACCGTAAAGGCGACTTCCGCCGTGCACGTGCTGCTGCTGAAAACATCGTGCCAAACTCTACTGGTGCTGCAAAGGCTATCGGTCTTGTACTCCCTGAGTTGAACGGTAAACTCCAAGGCCACGCTCAGCGTGTACCAAGCCCTACTGGCTCACTCACTGAACTCGTTGCCATCGTTGACAAGAAAGTCACTGCAGACGAAATCAACGCAGTCATGAAAGCTGCTGAAAACGAAAGCTTCGGCTACAACGGCGACCAAATCGTGTCTAAGGACATCGTCGGTGAATCTCACGGTTCAATCTTCGACCCAACTCAGACAGAAGTGACAACTTCAGGCGATGCACAACTCGTTAAGGTTGTTTCTTGGTACGATAACGAAATGAGCTACACTTCTCAGCTTGTTCGTACACTTGAATACTTCGCTTCAATTGCAAAATAAAGCTGAAAATTAAGGAAGTTCTGCTGCCTAACATTTTCAGTTCTTGGCTCGCGCAAAGCGAGAGCACAAGCTCATTGAAACCGCCATTTGGCGGTTTTTTTAGTATAATAATAGAAAATTAGTTGAAGGAGGAAACTGAACATCAAGGTGCTTTCGTCTGAGTTGCTGCTTAGACAACTTGTCGAGCTACAATCAGACGCAAGGCAGCACCTTTCAGTATCTGATCATGATTTGGCATTTTATTTTATGGGTCACAGGCGTACAAACAGGACCCTGGACGAATTTCTGGGGCGGCTTCGCAAGTGACCTGCCACTCTTTGGCGTGTTTGCTATCATCTGGCGGCGCATAGAGTGTCATGCGCCGGGCTGCCACCGAATTGGCCTGCATCGCACGGCCGATGGTAAGTATATCCTTTGCCGTAAGCATCATCCAGACGTGAAAAACAACCTCACTCTGGAGGATATTCACGCGGAGCACTATGCCGCAGTGGCGCAGCAAAATGGCAACAATCAGCCAACAGCTACGCAGCCATCTGGCAATCAGCGCAGCAGAGAAGACCTCGGATGAGGTCTTTTTCTGTGAAATAAATAAACAATTAACGAAATTTCATTAATTGTTAAAACATTCGTGAAAATTTTCTGAAATAAGTTTCGTGCAAGTTTCAAGGATTAAACTCTTGCACAAGGGCGAGGAAACCGCCCAAAAATATAAACCGAAGCTTCGCTATTCACGTAACGATCCTTCCTTTAAAGGAGGCTCATATGGAGCAAAAGAAAAATTTCCGCACGTGGAAATCAGGTAAATCATGGTTGTTCGCAGCAGGACTTGTGACTGCACTCGTGGCAACAGGAGGTGCAAATGTATCTGCAGCAGGACTGCAAAACGCACGGCAACCTCAACAGAACACGCTGGGACAACAAGCCACCAGTGTAGGTTCTAAAGTCACACAGAGCGCACCAAGCTTTGCCACACAGACTCGTCCTGGACAGTCACTTACGGCAAGTCAGTATGCTGACCAAGCAAGTAATGCGACAAGCCAAGCTTCATCAGCCTTAGCCGTAGAATCCAATGCTTCGTCTATCGGAAGTTCACTCGCTTCACAGGCGCTTACGAACGCAAGTAATGCCGCTGTGAAGTATTCAAGCCTTGCAGCCTCTGCCACGGCGAACGAGGCAAACGCAGATAGTGTCGCCTCATCCGCTGCAAGTCAGTACACGACATATAACTCACAAGCCACGAGCTACTATACAAGTCTCGCGACTGTATTTGCAAGCTCTAGCGATTCAGTTGCATCGGCTCGTGCGAGCTACTATGGCACCCTTGCTTCTAGCTTTGCAGCGAACAGTGGCAATGCAGAGTCTGTTGCAAGTTCTGTCGCTTCAGCCTATGTCCTTGAAAACTCTCGGGCAGCTAGTCTTTATGCAAGTCTCGCAACGTCTTATGCGACGATTGCAAGTAACGGAGATTCACTCGTGGCTTCAATCGCAAGCAACGTTGCAAGCCAGGCTTCACAGGCTGCAAGCTACTTTACAAGTTTAGCAAGTACGGATAGCTCTCTCGCTTTAACAGCATCCTCTACGACAAGCTCAGATAGCACGACTTCAAGCTTTACAGCACCATCATTGAGCTCGTCTCAATACTCTGAAATCGCCAGCCAATTGGCAGACAAGGCCTCTTCTGACGCAAGCCTCTCTGCAAGTTATGCAAGCTTGGCTTCTGACACGACGACAGCAGACTCTTATGGCTCTTCACTTGCATCACAAGTGGTTTCAGAGGCTTCATCTGCGGTTAGCTACTTAACGAGTAAGGCTGTAGACTTATCAAGCAAAGCAGATAGCTTATCAGCAGCTGGTTCCTCACAAGTTGCTTCCTTCATTGCCTCACAAGCTAGCTCTGCGACTTCCCTCGCGTCAAGCATTGCTTCACAAACTTCAGATGTTGCAAGTCTCGCAAGCTCATTTGCAAGCGCTTATGAAGCAAAAGCTTCGCAAACTGCGACAAGACTCGCTTCACAAGCTGTCGCTGAAGCAAGTGCAGCTTCTGACGCTGCAGCCGGCTCTCTTGCAGCACCTAACTTTGCAGGCAATGGTCCACAAGCAGGACAACCTGCTGGAGCGCAAGCTGGAAAACCTGGTCAAGGCTTCAACGTGCAACCTGGGGCTGTTAAATTCTTTTAAAATAAAGGGTTACCTCTATCTCCGCGCTTTGCGCTGCGCTGAGCTGTCCATGCTCGCTAAGCCAGCAAAGCTGGCAAGTCGCATGGCAACTCCCTGCTTTTTCGCCCAACCACGCGACAGCGCTTGCTTGACGCAACGCGTCAAGGTAGCAAATCAAGAAACGAAGTTTCCTCATTCATCGCCAAGTAAATGAACGCACAGCTAGAGTTTTTGGGCGACACAAGCTTCGCTTGTTTCATCCTTTACCTTGAAGCGGGCTGGGACTTGTTTCACAAGTCTCTATCTACCACCTTGGACGAGTCGTCCAAGCAAGCAAAAGCACCCGTTTTTTGCAGCTCGACTTGGCGCGGTCTGCGCCGTAGTGAAGGACGTCTGTTGGTGCGGTCTGTACCTTACAGCGATGCTAGTAGGGTTATCAGAGCGGACAGCCCGACACAAGTGGCGGAGATAGACACGTCCTAAATTATTTTTTATCAACCTGGAGGGCAGATAAAATCTGCGTACGCATGTCTTCAATGCCTTCAGCACCTGCGGGAAGGAAGATGGAGTTGCTGCCAGAGGCGGCGAATTGATTCAAAGTATCCAGATATTGGTTCGTCAGGAGAATCGCCATAATCTGTTCTTCAGTGAGGTGAACGCCTGTTTTTTGCATCTCGATGACTTGCTGGGCAAGGCCATCGACGATAGCCTTACGTTGCTCGGCAATACCAACACCGTGAAGACGGTCTTTTTCGGCATCGGCTTCGGCTGCGGTCACGACTTGGATTTTGTTCGCATTGGCAAGCATTTGCGCGGCGTCTTGCTTACGCTGTGCGGCATTAATTTCGTTCATGGATTGCTTGACTTCGGCATCTGGCTCAACGCGGGTAATCAGGGTCTTCACAATGATGTAGCCGTAGGTTTGCATTTCCTCGGCGACTTGATTTTGCACTTCGAGGGCGATTTCGTCTTTTTTCTCAAAGAGTTCATCAAGCGTGAGCTTTGGAACTGCTGAGCGAAGGGCATCTTCGATGTAAGACTTAATCTGATCGCCAGGGTTCATGAGCTTGTAGTAGGCGTCCTTGATGGATTGCTCATTAACGCGGTACTGGGTGGCGACATTCATCGTGACAAAGACGTTATCTTTGGTCTTTGTCTCAATGGTGATCTCGTTTTGCAGCATACGAAGCTGGATGCGGGCTGCGATGCGGTCAATTCCCCATGGTGCCTTGATGTGGATGCCTGGCTGAGAGGTGGTTTTGTACTTTCCGACGCGCTCAATGATAGCGACGGTTTGTTGCTTGACAGTGTAAAAAAGTGTCGAGATGCTTGAGAGTATCACGATGAGGATAATCACAAGGATGATAAGTGCGGTAACGGCTGCTGCCATGTTAGTAGTGCTGGGTCATGTGTTGGCCCAGGCTCTCCTTTCTTTTTTTAGGACTATTATACGCTTTTTGTGTGAGAAAATAAGGTGATTCCCAAAATTGGGAACAAAAGTTAGCTTGTCGTGCTATTTGTGCTGGTAGATGGTGAACTTCTGCGAGAAGTACTGATAGTACCGTGTGCCTAGGATGTGTGTGTCTTTGGCGCAGTCGATGACGTCTTCAAGATTGTAGCCTTGATAGCGGATGAAATCAGCATTTTCAGTGGTTTCTGTGAGAGAGGTCATGTCGCGGTTTTCGCTCCATTTGTCAAAGATTTTCGGGCGCATGTGAATAGCGCCTTCGTCTGTCTCATAGATGACGTATTGTGGGAAAATCTGGGCTAGGTGCATGAGGAAATTCTCCGTCGGGGTCTCGGGGAGCTGGCTGAAGACGCAGGCTTCTTCGTCGCGGTCGAGGTAGCTATAGCCATAGGCACGTCCGTCGATATTGAGGCGAATGAAGCGAAAGAGCTCGTAGTCTTTGGTGCCTTCTTTGTCGAACTCGGGTGCGTCGTAAAACATGCCAAAAGCTTTACTCATACCAAAGAAGTAATAGGTCGCCTCTTTTGGCGCGCGCTTTTGGTAGAGTTCGGAGAAGTATGCATTGATGACAGAGGGTGGCGGCACAAGGAGTTCAGCCTTTTTGGCGTCTGTCAAATTTGACAGGCGTTCTTTGAGGAAGGCTTTGTCCATTTCCATGTAGCCACCGTATTTGATGGCGAGGTCAATGTAATCAGTTTCTGCCATGGTTGCTCCTTTGTGAGGTTTTGTTGCTACTATTATAGCATTTTCTGAGGGTTGTCGGGGGCTTCTATTTGCAGAAAATTGCGGACCTTTTCCAGTGCATTTTCAGGGAAATCGGGACTCGTGACATCGAAAAACTCTGTTGCCATGCGATTTCTAAACCAGGTGAGTTGGCGTTTTGCATAATGCCTAGAGTGCTGTTTAACTGTGTCAATCGCCGTCTCAAGGGAAATCTCGCCCGCAAGATAGGGGAAAAATTCTTTGTAGCCGATTGCTTTCGCGGCTTGATTGGTGCGGTAGTTAGCATAGAGAAGGCGGGCCTCTTCGAGAAGACCTTGAGTCATCATCGCATCCACCCGCGCATTGATCCGTGTGTATAGCGCTTCACGGGGCATCGTCAGACCAATGAGAAAGTAATCATAGGGACTTGTCAAATTTGACAAGGGTGCTGCATCGGATTTTTGAAACTTTGCAATCTCAAGTGCACGGATCTGACGGCGTCGGTTGGGCTCTCGAATCTCAAAATCCTTTGTCAAATCTGTCAACTGAGCGTCTGTCAAATTTGACAGTTGTGCACGATAGGCAAGTACCGCTTCTCGGTCCTCCTTACCGCCTAGGTGATATCCTTCCATCAAGGCTTGAAGGTACATCCCCGTCCCACCAACGATAATTGGTAGTTTCCCACGTCCCAAAATGTCCGTGATAGCTGTGTCTGCCGCCTTCACAAAATCTGATGCACTAAAAGGCTCGTTCAAATCTCGCGTATCCAGCAGATGATGACGCGCTTCACGTTGTTCTTCAGCCGTCGCCTTAGCTGTCCCTATATCAAGGCCGCGATAGACCTGCTGCGAATCGCCCGAGATGATCTCGCCTGAAAATTGCTGCGCAAGCTGAATACCAAACGCCGTCTTTCCCACTGCAGTCGGCCCCGCAACCACCAGCACTTTTGCCTTCATGAGATTATTATAGCAGAAAGTCAACTATCCTTGTAGAGCACTAATTTTTTGAAACAGATAGGAAAATTTTCATATTCGTTTACTATCGTAAACATAAATGATAAACTAGGCTTATCTCCTTCATATACTGTCGTTAGAAAGGAAACTCCATGCGCAAGCAGCAACAAACATTGAGCAAAAGAGGTAAGAAAATTCCCAGCACGCAGAAAAAAATTTCCCAGCATTTGAAACAAAATGCACATCTGATCTATCCCTTAGCAGCAGTCATCTTCCTTGTAAGCAGCGTCATATTTTCGCCTCAATCAGCGACCGATACCGTAGGCGTTCCAACAGATACGTTAAGCACAACCTTTTTCAGCACTCCACACCCACGCAACTCTCTCACACTCCCAGAAGTAGCCAGCACCACAACCATCGCAGTTATTTCGCTAGGCAGTCTCTTTCTTGCAAGCAGCATAGCCCTCGCTTCACTGAAACGCCCGATTAGGCAAAATAAACCCCACTAATTTCTAACCAAAAAGCTGATTTCACGCAGAAAATCAGCTTTTTTATTCTATCAAATTTGACAACCTCGTAAATCCAACTCGTTCTGTCTTGTCAACTTTGACAAGGCCTTTAGCTGCCCCGTTTTCCATCAAATCTGATAATTCGTCAAATTTGACAGCCTTATAATTTATCTAATTCCTCGTACAAAAGCTTCTGCGCAACTTGCGGGTTCGCCTGGCCTTTCGTCGCTTTCATGAGTTGGCCAATCAAGGCTTTCGCAGAATTCTGATTGCCGCCCTTGTAGTCTGCAACGGCCTTTTCGTTAGCCTTAAAGACTTCTTGTATGATTGGTACGAGTTGCGCAGGATCTGAAATCTGCACAAGGCCGTTCGCTTCAACATATGCCTTTGCGCTGCCGCCATCTGTCATAAGGCTTGAGAGGACCTGCTTTGCAATCTTCGAGCTAATCGTGCCATCCGCCACAAGCGCAATCATCTCTGACAAATTCTCAGGCGTCAACGCAATCTGTGGCAAGTCCAAATGCGCTTCGTTCAAGTACTTCGCAACATCCCCCGTGAGCCAATTCACGACCTGCTGCGGCTCAGCGCCGAGCTCTACAGCTTTATCAAAGAAATCTGACGTTTCTTTCGTTGCGGTCATTTGCACAGCATCTGCTTCGGACAAGCCAGCAGCTACATAGTCTTTCCGACGTTCTGTCGCAAATTTTGGCAAGGTCGCACGAACTTCTTCAATCCACTCGTCAGAAATTTTCACTCGCGGCAAATCAGGCTCTGGGAAGTAACGATAGTCGCTCGAGCCTTCCTTGACACGCATCAGAATCGTCTCGCCGGTAGCAGGATCGAAACGTCTAGTCTCTTGCTGAATCACGCCCCCGCTGCGCAAGACTTCCGCCTGACGTTTTTCTTCAAACTGCAAGCCACGACGCACGTAGTTAAAGGAGTTCAGGTTTTTCAGCTCAGTCTTCGTGCCAAATTCCATCTGTCCATAAGGCCGAATAGAAATATTGGCGTCACAACGCATAGAGCCCTCTTCCATTTTGACGTCAGAAACGCCCGTGTATTGGATAATCTCCTTGAGCGCCGTCAGGTAAGCATAAGCCTCCTCAGGCGAGCGCATATCGGCTTCTGAGACGATTTCAATCAAGGGCGTCCCTTGCCGGTTCAAATCGACATAGCTAAAACCGTCGTTGCCGTGCGTGTTCTTGCCCGCATCTTCTTCGATGTGTGCGCGTTCAATACGAATCGTCTTTTTCGTGCCATCTTCGAGCTCAATATCAATCGAGCCATTGTAGCCAATTGGCTCGTCAAACTGCGAAATCTGGTAAGCTTTCGGATTATCCGGATAGAAATAATTCTTCCGATCGAAGTGCATACTCTGGTGAATCGCCATCTTGAGCGCCAAAGCCGCCTTAATTCCTGAGCTCACGACGCCTTTATTCAAGACAGGCAAGACCCCAGGCAAGCCCCAATCGACAATGTAAGTGTTCGAGTTCGGTGCCTTCCCGAAGGAGAGCGACGCAGGGCTAAAAATCTTCGTGTTGGTGTTCAGCTCGACATGGACCTCAAGCCCAATGACGGTTTCAAAATTACTATCTGCCATTAGTTATACCTCATTCCCTATTCTATCAAATAATTCTTCTAAAATAATCTGAAATTTTGTCTTGCAATAAGTTTATTGGGCTCGTAAACTGTCCTATAACTTCAGCCACTGAATCATTATTTGTCGAAATTGATTGTGCTGGCATTTTTTTAATCCAATCTATTAGATACCAAAAATCTCAGGTTTCTTCGTGTGCCAGTCAGTTGCGGCTTCATAAGCGCTTGCAGCTTGGTACAAGACCTCTTCCGAATAGCGCTTCCCAATAAGCTGCATGCCCACGGGCATCTCATCCACAAAACCTGCAGGAATGGAAATCCCAGGCAGTCCCGCGAGATTGACAGGAATTGTTAAGATGTCCGCCAGATACATGGCCACAGGATCTTGAATCTTTCCGCCCAAGTCCCATGCGGTCGATGGTGCCGTTGGCCCTAAAATCAAATCGTATTGATCAAAAATCTTTTTGAAGTCTTCCACAATCAGCGTCCGCACTTGCCCAGCTTTCTTGAAGTAGGCATCATAGTAACCCGCAGACAAGCTATAAGTCCCCAGCATAATACGCCGTTGCACCTCAGGACCAAAGCCTTCCGAGCGCGAATTCACATAGACGTCTTCCAAATCCTTGACGTTCTTTGAGCGGTAGCCAAAGCGAATCCCGTCAAAGCGCTGCAAGTTCGACGAGGCCTCAGACGATGCGATGATGTAATACACTGCGACACCGTACTGGCTATGGGGCAAGCTGACCTCTTCAACCACAGCACCCAATTCTTCAAATTGCTTTGCCGCCGCGTGAATCGCGTCCTTGACACCTTGGTCAATCCCGTCGCCAAAATATTCTTTTGGCAGCGCAATCTTCAAGCCCTTGACGTCCTTGCCAATCAGGCCGGTAAAATCAGGCACGGCATCTTGTGAACTTGTGGAGTCCTTGGGGTCATTACCCGAGATGACTTGCAAAAGTTGTGCATTTTCCTTGACCGTTGGCGCAAAGGTCCCGATTTGATCAAGCGACGAACCAAATGCAATAAGGCCAAAGCGCGATACGCGCCCGTAAGTTGGCTTGAGACCTACAATTCCATTGAAAGCTGCGGGTTGGCGAATAGAGCCACCTGTATCCGAGCCCAGAGACAAGCGCACTTGTCCTGAAGCGACAGAGCTTGCAGAGCCAGAACTCGAGCCGCCTGGGACTTTCGTCTGATTCCAAGCGTTCTTCGCCGACTTGTAGAAAGAATTCTCGCCCGAACCGCCCATGGCAAACTCATCCATGTTGGTCTTACCGACGATGATCATGCCCGCATCATGGAGTTTTTCCACAACTGTTGCATCGTATGGTGGCACCCAACCGCCCAAAATCTTAGACGCAGCAGTCGTCTCGATATCTTTCGTGACAATGTTGTCTTTCACCGCAAGCGGAATCCCATCGGTCAACACATCTGAGCGCACGCCACGCGCATCGATCGCCTCAGCCGCTTTCAAGGCTTCGTCTTTTGTGATATTCAAAAAGCTATCGACTTTCGCTTCACGCGCTTCGATGTCCGCCAATACGCTTTCTGTCAACTCACGCGCTGAAATTTCCTTTGCGACGAGCTTCTCATGGAGCTCAGAAATCGTCAAATTATTGTAGGTCATTAGGCGTCTCCCTCCCCGTTGTCAATGATGGCAGGGACTTGGATGTAGCCCTCTTCAGCTGTTGGGACGCTCCGCAAAAGTTCCTCGCGATTCCATGGCTCCACAGGCACGTCTTCACGCATGTAGCTTTCGTTGTCTGCCACATTCATCGTGAATTCCACGCCCTCCGTATCCACTTCGTTCAAGCTTTCGACCATATCGACAATCTTCTCAAAAGTCTCGCGAAAACCCTCCACGGCGGAATCTTCAAACTTTAATTTGGATAGATTTGCCGTATGCAGCACATCTTCTTTAGTAATGTTAGCCATAATACCTCCAGTATTTCTTTTCACATTATATCAGAAATCCAGCACATTTTCTACTTTCTCTCGCTGTCTTGTCAGCTTTCCTGCCATCAAAAAACGCGCCAAGACGCGTTTTAACCTTTCATTAGGGCGTGTCTATCTTCGCCACTTTGTGTCGGGCTGTCCGCTCTGATAACCCTACTAGCATCGCTGTAAGGTGCAGACCGCACCAACAGACGTCCTTCGCTAAGGCGCTTTAGCGCCTTAGAGCGAATGGACATGCTTTAGCTTGGCGAAAAGCAGGGAGTTGCCATGCGACTTGCCAGCTTTGCTGGCTTAGCGAGCATGGACAGCGCAGCGCAAAGCGCGGAGATAGAGGTAACCATTAATAAGTATGCCCCTCAAGTTTTTTGTAAATTCCAGGGTTGACAACCCGAAGATAAGTTCCCTTCATTCCCAAGCTTCGTGATTCAATAATACCTGCAGACTCAAGTTTGCGCAGGGCATTGACAATCACAGACCTCGTAATTCCAATCTCATCTGCTATCACAGAGGCCGTCAGATGCCCTTCATTTCCACCCAGACGTGCCAAGATCTCTTGCACCGCCTTAAGTTCACTATAGGACAAAGTATTGATTGCCATGTTGAGTGCTGCTTCATCGCGAAGGTTTGATTCAATCTGATCCACCTGTTTGTTGGAAAGCTGCACCCCAATAACCGTTGTGGCAATCTCCACCAAAACAAGCTCGTTCTCTGTAAACTTGCCATCTTCCCGCCATAAAATCAGCGTTCCCAAGCGCATTCCAGAGCCATAAATCGGAGATAGGGTTGTCAAGGCATCTGGAAAATCTTTTTTGCTCTCCGAAGGAATCAAAGACAATGGCTCCTCAGCCCCAAGATTGACTGCCGTATCGTAAAGGCGAATCGCAAGCTTAATATACTCCTCTGGCAGCTGACCTTCTTCAAAATACTTAGACACGCGATCATTATTTGAGTTTGTAAAGCTCAAATCATAGCCCAAAAGCTTTCCTTTCGTATCAATGACACACACATTACAGCCAATCGCAAGACCCATTTTTTCAGAAACATCTGCATAGGGGTACTCCTTACTCAAATCAGTTGCATCATCCTGTAAAATGGCCGTAATCTGCCTTGCCTTTTCTAACAAACTTGTCATTTTTTCTCCTATAATCTGAAATTTTACTTAGGCTGATTATAACATAGATTTGCATGAAAATCAACAAAATAGTCAGAAAATTTTGTACGAAACTGCTCAATTAAAAAGAGCGCGAAGCTCTTATTTCTTTTCATAAATGCTAAACTCAGAATTTGTAAACGAGACTGTTTTGTAGGACTGCTTAAGTTCTGTCTTAAGACTTTTTGGAATCGTCTTACTTTTTTGAATCACGATATATTTTGCACTCGGATTGGAAATTTGTGTATCAAAAATTTGTTGCTCAGTTTTAGGGTAATAACTTGGTGGAAGCGATAAACTGCTCACTCGCCTTGACAAAAGATTGATATTGTCATCATTTGCGGCTACAAGAACCTGTTCTTTTGCACTGGTATGCGCTGCAACATAGCTAGCTACCGCATGTTCTGAAGCAAAATAATTTTTGTTCAGACTATTTATCAGCATCGGAGAAGCAGTCAAAAGCAACACACCAAGTAGCGGCAAAAATAAATGACCCCGCAAATAGTTTGAGACAAGCGACGCAGTCGCGAGGCGCTCTTCTCTACCCTCTTCAGAAAGGCGAAGACCAGAAAACAGGAAAACAAAGGGAAGGATCACGAGTGCATCAGCAGGAGTAAAATCACGCCGGAGTGCCGTTATCACAAGGACTAAAAGAGAAAATACAACAAGTGCACCATACCACGCAGCATGTTCCCCCGCTCGCATCACACGAAAGCCAAATAGCCAAGACAATAAAAGCCCTGAGAGCAGCAACAAACCTAAAGCAATCGCAAAGTTAGGCAAGCTACTTCCTGTTAGACCCAGATGGGTAAAGGGAATCACAACCGCTTGCGTAATCGTCGGAAAGAAAATCTGAGCTGTCAAGGTATAATAGCCAACCAGCGCATAAATAATCAAAAAACCAAATAGGCTGGCTAGAAATTGATAAAAGCCTCGCCCTAAAAGGCCCTCTCTGAGATTATAAGTCAGGAAGGCAAAGAAAGCAATCACCCATAGAAGCAGGAAAATTGGCGACAGAAGACTAGCTGCAGCACCTGCCATTCCGTAAAGAATAAAGGTCTCATCTCGTTTTGCCTCGTCATCCGTCAGATACCGTGTTATCTGAGCAACTCCATAAAGTGCAAATGGAAGTGCGATCATCGCAGGATTCGCACCTCCAAGCGAGAGAATACCTGTTGCAAGAATCGTAAAGCCCGCGCAAACAGCAGCCAAGCGATTGTCTGAAACAGCAGAAGCAAGTGCCTTGTAAGCAAAAAGGCCCGTTAAAAAGAGAGCACCGAGCTCAATCAGCCAAAGAATGGTCGTCGTCCCGCCTAAGTTGCCGACACGTGCAATCAAATAAAACAAGGGACCAGCAGAGGCAGAAAAATCATTATAGGGTGTGACGCCATGATTCATCGCAAAGCCTGCGTAAAGGTTTTGCGCAGTAATTCCTGTTGCTAGGCGATGAGTCAAGGGAAAGCTATAATAGGTCAAGCTGACAAGCACGCTAAGCACGAAAAACGGAAGATAAAAAGGCGCATTTCCACGCGTGGAAGAACGCTCTTCCATCCTCGGATGCAGTTTTTTAGGATCAAAACGATAATTTTCGTCGTAGTCATCCAAAGAAGCTTCTGACTCTTCCCTCGTCACAGGGATTTTCATGCCCGATGACTGCTTGCGACTTCGGCGAAATCTGGGTTCATTTTCCATTAGCTTCACTATTTTACCAAAAATTACGGGCATTTGCTGAGAATATGCTAAAGGTATTAGCCCACAGAGCATCAGGTGTTTAGTTATCTCGCAAAAAATAATTCCCGATGTTGGGAAAAAGAGCAAGTGGGCATAAACTACACCAAAAAATCCCAGAAGGGATTTAGTGTGAATTCTTTTTAAGGTTACCTCTATCTCCGCGCTTTGCACTGCGCTGTCCATGCTCGCTAAGCCATCAAAGCTGGCAAGTCGCATGGCAACTCCCTGCTTTTTCGCCCAACCACGCGACAGTGCTTGCTTGACGCAGGCTGGGACTTGTTTCACAAGTCTCTATCTAACACCTTGGACGAGTCGTCCAAGCAAGCAAAAGCAACCCGGTTTTTGCGGCTCGACTTGGCGCTTCAGCGCCTTAGCGATAGGATGGCTGTTGGTGCTTCAGCACCTTACAGCGATGCTAGTAGGCTTATCAGAGCGGACAGCATAGCCACGAAGTGGCGGAGCTAGACACGCCCTTTAATCATGTTTCCCATTACTTTTTTGAAAAGACGGGGATGGGACTTGCTCACACGGACATTCAAGCGGTCGCTCATAGCATTGAAATAGCGAAGTTTTGGCTTTTTATCTGTCGCTGCTTGATAGAAGATTTGTGCAAGGTCTTGAGATGTTGCAGAACTAGCGCCGATTTTCTCCATTGCTTTCAGAAAGGCTTTAACCGCTGGCTCATAAGGCGAATTTTCTGTAAGATTTTGCGTAGCATTTCCCATGGCAATAGCGTTCCAATTGGACTCTGTGCCTGCCGGTTGCACAATAAGGCTATGCACGCCAAAGGGACTGATTTCCATATCAAGTGCATCGCTCCATTGATTCATCGCGGCTTTCGTTGCTTCATAATAGGCACCAAACGGCATGTAAATATTCGCTACAACGCTTGAGATATTGATAATACGGCCTGATTTTTGGGCACGCATGGTGGGAAGGACGAGCTGCGCAAGTTCAACGGCGCCAAAAAAATTGACGTCAAATTGGTAACGAATTTTTTCAAGCGAGATTTCTTCGGATGGGCCATATTCACCGTAGCCTGCGTTGTTAATGAGGACGTCAATTCGGCCAAATTGTTCGAGCGCTGTTTGGACAAAGGCTTGGTTCGACGCGGAGTCCGTCACATCAAGTTTCAGGGCTGAAATGCGCGCATCTTCCGGGATTTTTTCTACACGGCGAGCGCCAGCAACAACTTGCCAGCCTCTTTCTGCAAATAATTTCGCGGCTTCAAAGCCCATGCCGTTTGAAGCGCCTGTGATGAGGACAACTTGTTCCACTTTGTGTTGCTCTTTTCTATTTGTGTTCTTTTCGCCCTGCTTCACGATAGCTCATATCGCCCACTTTACCAACGGTAAACTGTCCATTTTCATAGACTAAATGCGTAACGCTCCCATTGTCCAGACCTCTAGGCCTTGGTTCATTTGGTCGTAGCAAGTAACAAACTGTAGCTATTGTCATCCCGTGGCTAACAACAAGAATGCGCGTGTGATTTTCTTGTTCTGCCTTTTCAGCAATCTCATGCAAGATTCCTAAAATCCGATCTCGCAAGGCTTCCCAAGTTTCTGCCCAGCCAGCCGTATCCAAACGGTAGATCGCCCGGTGTATCTCCTCCAAGGGCTGCTCCCAGACGTTTTTTCCTTCCTCTGCAAAGACGCGAGGGAGCACCCCGTCAAATAAATCTCCATCATAGCCCCCGTCATAACTTCCAAAGCACCACTCACGCAAGCGCTTATCATAAGTCTGAGGTATCTCAAGATTGTCCGCATACTGCAAAATCAGGTCTTTTGTCTGAAGGGTTCGACCCGTATCACTCGTGTAGGCCGCATCAAAGGTGATGCCAAGCGCTCTAAACCCGCGACCAAGTTCAATTATCCCAGCTTCACCAGCTTTTGTGAGCGGGCTATCGCTCCAACCTTGCGCACGGCCAAGAGTATTAAACATTGTTTTCCCATGACGCGTTAAAAAAATTTCTACAGACATTCGCGTAGCTCCTTTGCAATCGTTTCTAGTCTCGCACGGTGTTGTACTTGCGGAATTTTATAGCCAATAAAATAGGGACTTGTCACAAAACGTGGCACCACTTTACAAATCAACCTCTCGCCAAGTTTATAAAAGAAGAGATTGTAGCTATCACAGCGTCCATCCATAAACGTTGTAGTCAAGTAGTGTGTGACTGTGCCAGTAAGATCTGCTAATTGATCAACTTCATTGCGCTGCTCAATCTCGATATTAAACTCCACAAAGCCCATGACAGGGCGTTCAGATAGGACTAAGCCAGGTACAACTTCCAGACCCTCAAAATTTTCTGTTGAAATCTCTGCATAGCCATCCACCTCTTCAAGCGCGATAATCTGCATATGTGGATGGCGTAAGGTACCGCCTGACCGAGGTCCATAATTTTTAAACATCAAAACCGAGCGATACTTAGAATCATCTAAAAGCGATGTCCAACAATCGAATGCAAAGGCAAAGATAGCTCGGTTTTTTTCTTTGGCGTTTGTCGAAATATCCCCCAAATGTTCCTCCGACTCAATCAATACCGTCATCAAGGATTTTTCAATGGTAGGATACTTATTTTTGAGCCAAATCATGTCCTCTTTTCTCGCTAAAATATCCGTCAAGTCCTCAAGATGACAAAAAGGGCAGTAGTCCGTTGCCAAATCGTGAGAAGCGTACTTTTGGCGGTTTACCGCTGCATTAAAAATTAAGGGATCGTCTGTATGTTCTATCATATCAGTTCTTAAAACTATGAATCGGTGCCGGAATTTGCCCGCCACGCGCAATGAAATCTGCTGCGCTCGCTTCATGCACTGCCATGACTGGTGCCTTCCCGAAAAGCCCGCCAAAATCGACTTCTTCGCCGACTTTCCCGTTTGGAAGCAAACGCACCGCCGTCGTCTTTTGGTTAATCATCCCAATCGCCGCTTCGTCGGCAATCATCGCGGCAATCGTCGAAGCTGGCGTATCCTCTGGAATCGCAATCATATCGAGCCCGACCGAGCAGACACAAGTCATCGCTTCGAGCTTATCAAAAGTCAACGCCCCGCTCGCTGCCGCTGCAATCATACCTTCGTCTTCAGATACTGGAATAAAGGCACCCGACAGTCCACCAACCCGCTCCGCTGCCATGACACCGCCTTTTTTTACGGCATCATTCAGCATGGCAAGTGCTGCCGTCGTCCCATGCGTCCCAACAGTCTCAAGACCCATTTCTTCAAGCAAGCGCGCCACAGAGTCCCCGACTGCAGGCGTTGGGGCAAGTGATAAATCCACAATACCAAAAGGCACATCCAGACGCTCTGAGGCCATCGTCCCCACCAGTTGCCCAATGCGGGTAATCTTAAAGGCCGTCTTCTTGATGGTTTCTGCGAGCACATCAAACGATGCACCGCGGACTTTCTCAAGCGCACGCTTCACGACGCCAGGGCCTGAAACGCCGACGTTAATCACACAATCCGCTTCCCCCACGCCATGAAAGGCGCCTGCCATGAAGGGATTGTCCTCGACCGCGTTACAAAAAACGACGAGCTTGGCGTTGAGCCATTTGTCGCCGGCCGCCATTTCATGGATTTTTTCGCCCATGTCGCGCACGGCCGTCATGTTAATGCCAGTCTTCGTCGAGCCAACATTAACCGAGGCACAGACACGTTCCGTCGCAGCTAGTGCTTTTGGCAGGCTGTCAATCAAGATTTTATCGCCTTTTTGGTAGCCTTTTTGCACCAAAGCTGAGAATCCCCCGATAAAATCAACCCCGACTTCTTTGGCGGCTTTGTCCATGGCAAGCGCAAGTGGGGTATAATCCGTTGCGTTCGTCGCCGCACCGACTAGTGCAATCGGCGTCACCGCAACACGCTTGTTGACAATGGGAATGCCGAGTTCGCTTGAAATGGCGTTTCCCACTTCGACGAGGCGGCCTGCTTTCGTTTTGACTTTTTGGTAAATTTTCTCAGCTGCTTGGTCAATATCCGCGTCAATACAGTCGAGGAGGGAAATTCCCATCGTGATGGTGCGGATATCGAAATTCTGCTCCTCAATCATCTCGAGGGTTTCTTTGATTTGTTGTGTGTTCATTTTAACTGAATTCAGCCTCCTTGAAACTTCGACAGAAGATCGTCTGTCGCTTTAACTCCCTTAAAGTAAAGGTTACCCCTATCTCCGCGCTGTGCGCTGCGCTGTCCATGCTCGCTAAGCCAGAAAAGCTGGCAAGTCGCATGGCAACTCCTTGCTTTTTCGCCTAGCTAAAGCATGTCCATTCGCTCTAAGCGACTAAAGTCGCAAGGCGAATCGCAACTTCGAGAGCCGCTTGCCTTTTCGCACCGAAGCAAAGCGAGGGCTGCGAAACGGACATTCAAGCGGGCGCAGATGACGCTTGACACATCGTGTCAAGGTTGTGGATAAGGAAACGGAGTTTCCTCAATCGTCGTCAAGTGCATAAACGACTGCTCGGCCTTGCCTTTTTGTCCAGTGCTTCAGCTACTTTTGACAAAACGGACAGCTAGAGTTTTTGGGTGACACAAGCTTCGCTTGTTTCATCCGCAACCTTGACGCAGGCTGGGACTTGTTTCACAAGTCTCTATCTACCACCTTGGACGAGTCGTCCAAACAAGCAAAAGCAACCCGGTTTTTGCGGCTCGACTTGGCGCGGTCTGCGCCGTAGCGAAGGACGTCTGTTGGTGTGGTCTGCGCCTTACAGCGATGCGAGTAAGGTTATCAGAGCGGACAGCCCGAGACAAGTGGCGGAGATAGACACGCCCTAAATAAACGCCAGCCTAGCTTCTGCTCAGTTTCAGAGCAGTCGGCCTCATATCTTAAATCTCCGACATTGCTTTGAATATCGCTTCGTTTTGCACGTGGATATTCACACCGATTTCTTGACCTTTGGCAGTTAATTTTTCTTTGAAACCTGCAAAATTAGCATTTTCAGGGAGTTCCACGGCCATCATCATGGTAAAAGCGCCGCCCAATATGGTCTGGCTGATGTCAATAATATTGGCGTTGAGCTCTGCGAGTGTCGCCGTCACTCCTGCGACAATACCGACTTTATCAGAACCTACGACAGTTACAATTGCTTGCATACTTTCTCCTTCTTTATACCATTATAGCTTAATTTTGCTAAAATATCAGTATGAATCTCAAGACTTTCCTGAATTTCACGCGCATCCAGACCCTGCCCGCTGGCCTTATGGCGCCGATTGCAGGCGTTCTTTTTGCGCTCTATCGTTTTCAGAGTTTTCATTTGCTCCCGACGCTTCTCTTTTTCATCGGCATGATCGCGATTAACCTTTTCGTCTCCGCTTGGAATAATCTCATGGACTTTTACAAAGCGAAAGATCCGGACTACAAAGCGCGCGAGAACATCATTGCAAATCGGCACATTAAACCCTCTCTGGCTCTCAAAATCTGCTTACTGCTGCTTGCCATCGACCTAATTGTGGGGATTTGGGTCGTTTGCTTGACGAATCTCGCCATTCTTCCCGTCGGTGGCATTGGTTTTCTCATCGCCGTTTTTTATACTTATGGCCCTTTTGCCTTCTCGCGTTTTCCCTTAGGCGAAGTTTTGGCAGGCCTTTGCGAGGGGGCGATTGCCTTTTTCATGGCGCTCTATGTGAATTCTTATCAAGCGAACTATTTCAATATTCATTTTCATGGCTGGCTTATGAATTGGCGTATGGATTGGGCGCAGCTTTTTCCCATTATTCTCATCGCCCTGGGCTGTTTTTGCCAGAATTTTAATGTGATGTTTGCGGACAATATCTGCGACCTTGACCAAGACGTACGCAATGAACGCTTTACCTTGCCTTGGTATCTCAAAATTCCTCGGGCACTAAAACTCTTTCCTTGGTTTTATGTGCTCTCTGCGCTCACAGAACTCATGGCCATTTTTTGGGGCATTCTTCCTCTTTGGAGCCTCATTATCCTCCTTACCTGGCCATTTGTGTTTCTTAACGTCAGAAAATTTTTAGCGCATCCAGACAAGCACACGACTTTTGGGCTTTCCGTCAGAAATTTAATGCTCTATAACGGTGCCCTTGCACTGGGGCTCTTACTAGGAGTGCTTTCCCGTGGATAAAAAACTCATTGCAGCACGTCTTGCTTCCCACGGTCTTCTATCACAAACTGACCCAATTTCTGCCGTAAGAAATACCATCGGCATCCAAGCCCAAGCGCAAAATCAGGCAGATCTCAACATTTTTCTGCGCACAGGCTGCACGCAAGATGATTTGACGCAACTTTACCAAGCGAAAAAGCTCGTCAAGACTTGGGCCAATCGTTGGACATTACACCTTTTCACCCCTGAAGACTGGGTGCTTGTCATCGCCGCTCGGCAAAACGAAAAAATCCCGACGTCCTATCATCAGGATCGGGAAGCTTGGTGCTACCGCGGAGCTGAATTGCTTTCTGAGGTCCTCGTCAGAAAAAACGACCTGACCTTGCCTGAAATCCGCCAGATTCTCGAGGCTGACATGCCTGATTTTTTCGGCGTCAAATCTGGCACTTACTTACTTTACAGCACCTTACAAATCATGGCCCAACGCGGTCAGATGATTCTTGATCCCCTTTCACCGCGTGAGTATCATATTTTCAGGTCGCCTGACATTCCTTTGCCGTCAGAAAAAGACGCTCTTTTACAACTCATTCCCCGTTTCCAGAAAACGTTTCTGACGCATGATGTGGACGACTTTTGCAAATGGCTCGGCATCAGAAAATCCACTGTTAAGCCACTCTGGGAGCCTGTCAAATTTGACAACATGTCTGCACACTCAGACAAGCTCATCCTTGCCGCTCGTTTTGACAGTCTTCTGACAGGATACCTTGACAAAACCTGGCTCACCCCGTCAGAACACGTCAATGACATGTGGACGAAAAACGGTATTCTTCAAGCGCCCATCATTTTTGAGGATCAACTTGCAGGCTATTGGACCAATAAAATCAAAGGTGATGCTATTATTTTTGAAACACATCTTTGGGATTCTGTTGATTCCCCATCTCTTTCACATAAATTTGATACCCTAGCACATTTTCTAAAGAAAAAACGACTTACTTGAGCCGTTTTCTCGCATAAATAAAATCTCCCATGACCTCATGCACATTGATAATGGAGACAAAGGCGGTTGGATCAATATCCGCGAGAATCCCCTTGACATCTTGAATCTCGCGTGGGTTCAAGACCATGTAGATAATCTTTTTTTCATTCCCACTATAGACACCCTCGCCCGAGAGATAGGTTGCGCCGCGCGACACCTCATTCATCAAGCGCTCAGAGATTTCCTCGTATTTGGATGAAATAATCAGCATCCCACGCACCGTGTAGCCACCCGATTGCACGAACTCTACTACCTGCGCCGAGACAAAGCTTGCGACCAGGGTATAGACCATGTTAGGGATCGAGATATAAATCAAGCTCAGCGCAAGCACAATTGCATCAAAGGTGATAAAAGTCCGTCCAAAAGGCACGCCGCGCCGGTCCCGCAAAATCCGTGCGATAATATCAGACCCCCCGGTCGTTCCCCCATAGCGCAAGACAATGCCTAGCCCCGCGCCCGAGAATACACCAGCAAGAAGCGCTGCAGGCAACATCTCATGTTGCACACTCACGATGGGAAAAAGCTGAAAAAGCCAGATAAAAAAAGACAGCGACGTCAAGCCAAAGACAGAGTAAATAAATGTCCGACGCCCTAAAAAGCGATAACCCGCAATGAACAAGGGAATATTCAAAATCATCTGCGTGTAGGCAGGATTGATATGCCAGAGCGCATGCCCAATCAGCGAAAGCCCCGCAATGCCACCTTCTGCGAGTTTATTAGCCATATTAAACTCGACAAAGCCAAAGGCGTAAAGTGCTGCCCCCACAAGGATGGCCAGCATATTAAACGTATGTGATTTAAAAAGTCGTGTCAACATCAATTTGCCTCATCTTCAAAATGCCCAATAATCCGCACGTTCTGCGCCACTGTCACAAAGGCTTGGGGGTCATTGTCCTTGATAATATCCCTGAAATCATGATACTCATAGCCCGTAATCACTGTAATCACAACGGTCTTGCGTTGGTGCGTGTAGCCCCCTTCCGCATTACGTATCATGGTCACGCCACGGTGCAACTTCTCATAAATCGCCTGCTTGATATCATCAGGATGTTCCGTCACAATCGTGACCTGCATCTTCTTTTGCTTGTCAAAGACAGCATCTGTCACGCGCCCCGAGATGAAAATCGTAATCAGCGAGTAAAACATATAGACAGGGCCAAAGCAAATCCCTGCAATCACGATGACAACTGCATTAAAAACTGTCGAAAGCACCCCGACATTGCGCCCCGTGTGTCTGCGAATGGTGAGGGAGACAATATCCGTCCCGCCTGAGCTAATATTATTGCGGAAGACGTAGCCTACACCAAGTCCCATAAAGACGCCTCCAAAAATCGCATTGATAATCGGATCGTGCGTCAAAGTCACAATCGGGATAAAGTGAATAGCGATAGAACTCAGAGTAACCGTAAAAATCGTGTAAATCGTGAAGCGCTTCCCCAGCTGAAACCAGGCAAGGACAAGTAAAGGCAGGTTGAGAACGTACAATGAAATCGAGACAGGAAAGACATTATGCCCCACCGCGTTCTGGATAAGGACCGAAATAATCTGCGCAAGTCCTGAGACGCCTGAGGCATAGACGTGCCCTGGCTGAAAGAAGAAATTCATCGCAATGGACGACAAAAGACCGTACACGACGGCCGCCGTAAATTTTTCAGTGAGCTTCTCGCGCCCAATCCGACGAAATAATTCAATCATTTGCGAAGATAATTATATCATACCCTTTCGCAATCTCTCCAACTCATCTGGGCAAATTTACCCTCCGCTTAAGCTATTTTTGTTAGAATTATCTTATCAATCTTTTAGAAAGACTTTGCCTCGCAAAGTACAGGTACTTCTCATGACAGATAGCCAATCCACTCTCAACCAAAGCGTCGCCGACCTCAGCCAAATGTCCGCACTCATTCACCAGACTCACTGGTACATGCGCGGCAAAGGATTTTTAACCCTTCATCCCAAAATGGACGAACTACGCGATGGCATTGAAGAAATCCTTGACGAAATCGCAGAACGTCTCATCACCGTTGGCGGTGCGCCATACAGCACTCTGACAGAGTTTGCAGAACACGCACAGATCAAGTTGGCGCCTACAACCTACGATATCGATATGAAAACGCGCTTGTCAAATTTGACAAAGGCTTACAAGACACTTCAAAAGTCATTTGCAGATGCTGTCAAATCGACAGAGTCTGACCCTGTCACACAAGACATCTATATCGGAGCTCTGGGACAAATTGACAAACTCCTCTGGATGCTGGATGCTGAGCTTGCATAGTGCTTACACAACAAAAAGACCTGCAACAAGGTCTTTTTTGCTAGCGAAAACCGCCTGATCAAAGCACAATGCAACACGGCTCAGTTTTATTTCAAAATATACCCATCCGCAAGTTCCAGATATTCCGCCACTTCTTTAGCTTCCCACGCAGCATCTTTTCCAAGCTCAGTTGACATGATACGCGCGACTTTTTGCGCCATTTCCTTCGACTCACGCGCATCCAGAAATAAAACTCGTACGCGCCGTGCCAAGACATCTTCGACTTTTTGCGCCATTTCCTCACGCACCGCCCAAAGCACTTCGGCGACTGTAAATTCGTACTTCTCAGACAACTTCTCCGCATGCTCAGGCATCGCAGAAATCTTAGTCCCATCTGCCCCATAGACATAGAGCCAATCCGACTGGTCCCCCATGGGTGCCGAGCCATGAATCGCCATCCGCCGTGTGACACATGCTTTTTCAGGAAGTAAGCCTTTTTTAATGGCTAAATCAACTGTTTCTTCAGCCATTTGGCGGTAAGTCGTCCATTTCCCTCCTGTAATCACGACAAGCCCACTTTCCTCCATCCATAGCTTATGCGAACGCGAAATTTCTTTTGTCTCGCCTTCTTTGGCTGGCGCAGCAAGAGGACGCAAGCCCGCATAAGCTGCTAAGACGTCCTTCCTAGTCGGTGCTTCTTCCAGATATTCTCCCGCCGTTTTCAAAATAAAGTCAATCTCTTCTTCCAATGGTCGTGGCTCCAGAGTAAACTCCGTCAGTGGCGTATCCGTCGTCCCTAAAATTACCTTGTTGTGCCATGGCACGCAGAATAGCACGCGTCCATCCGACGTTTTAGGCACCATGATAGAGTCTTGTCCGCCCATAAAATGCCCATCCACAATCAAGTGTACTCCCTGAGAAGGGCGCACCATGGCTTGGTGCTCTGGTTTATCCATGGACATGACCTGATCCACAAATATCCCTGCCGCATTGACCACCGCTTTAGCCTTGATTTCAAATTCCGAGCCATCAAAGACATCTTGTGCTTTGACGCCAGCAATTTTCCCATCTGTTTTTAAAAGCTCCGTCACGCGCGTATAATTCGCTAAAATCGCTCCTTTTTCAGTGGCTGTCTGCATGAGATTGATGGCGAGACGTGCATCATCAAACTGCCCATCAACATAAGATACCCCACCTTTTAAGCCCTCCTGCTTAATTTTTGGTATCGACTTGATGACAGATGCTTTCGACATCGGGTGCGAGTGCCCAATGTTCAAGGATCCCGCTAGAATATCATAGACGAACATCCCGACCGTATAAAATGGTTGTTGCCAAGCCTTATAATTGGCAATGACAAAAGTCTCAGTCTTGACCAAATGCGGCGCATTTCGACGCAAACGGCCTCGTTCATGTAATGCCTCACGCACAAGCTTGACATCACCTTGCTGCAAGTAACGCACCCCCCCATGGACGAGCTTTGTCGATCGAGAACTTGTGGATTTCGCAAAGTCCGCCTGCTCAAGCAAAACCGTCTTAAAGCCGCGGGCAGCTGCATCGACTGCCACACCGAGTCCCGTTGCACCACCGCCAATCACAAGGACATCATAAGTTTCATTGCTACTCGCCTTGAGACGATTGATATTTTCTTGTCTTAAAATAGACATGTTATTTTTCCTCCTTAAAAGTTTGTGTTGCGGCTACCGCACGTTTCCAGCCGGCATAGAGCTCTTCCCGCCTTTTTTCATCCATCTGCACGTCAAACTTTTTCCCAGTTGCGTATTGCGTTTTCAAATCATCAATATCTTCCCAATAGCCGACCGCAAGTCCCGCAAGGAATGCTGCCCCCAAGGCAGTTGTCTCAAGACTTGCCGCACGTTGCACTGGAATATTTAAGATATCCGCTTGAAATTGCATGAGGTATTCATTGTTCGCGGCGCCACCATCAACTTTAAGAAGTGGAATTTCAATACCTGCGTCTTCTGCCATGGCCGATACAATATCGCGCACTTGATAAGCCACCCCTTGTAAAGTCGCTTTGACCAAATCATTATTTGTCGTCCCACGTGTGAGGCCAAAGATAGCACCACGTGCATCTTGATCCCAGTAGGGTGCGCCAAGCCCCACGAAAGCAGGAATCACATAGACTTCATCTTTATTTTTAGATGCCAAGGCCATCCCTTCTGTATCTGCAGCATTGACGACCATTTTAAGACCATCGCGCAACCATTGAATCGCAGAACCCGCCACGAAGACCGAACCTTCTAGGGCATAGTTGACTTTGCCGTTTAAGGCATAAGCGACTGTCGTAAGCAAGTTGTTTTTGCTGAGCTGGGGCTTTTCGCCCGTATTCATCACGATGAAAGAACCTGTCCCGTAGGTATTTTTGATCATCCCAGGTTCAAAGGCCATCTGCCCAAAGAGCGCCGCCTGCTGGTCGCCCGCCATCCCTGAGATTGGCACTTCATAGCCATAAAAATGATAGGATTTTGTCGTCCCATAGACTTCAGAATTCGTGACAGGTTTTGGTAGCATGACTTCGGGAATATTCATGATTTTAAGAATTTCCTTATCCCAGGTCAGGTCGTGGATGTTAAAGAGCATCGTGCGTGACGCATTGGAATAGTCCGTCACATGGGCCCAGCCGTCGGTTAGTTTCCAGGTCAGCCAGGTGTCAATCGTTCCAAAGAGAAGTTCACCTTTTTCAGCACGTTCCTGTGCGCCTTCGACATGATCCAAGATCCAGCGAATCTTGGTCGCCGAGAAATAGGCATCCACAACAAGCCCCGTTTTTTCATGGATGAGATCCGCATAGCCATCCTCCTTGAGCTTGTTGGCAATATCTGCGGATTGGCGCGATTGCCAGACCACTGCATTGTAGATAGGACGTCCTGTTTCTTTATCCCAAATGACCGTCGTCTCACGCTGATTGGTGATCCCGATGCCCTGAATTTGATTCGGCTTGATTCCGGACTCAATAAAAGCCCCCGCAATGACGGACTGAACAGAATTCCAAATTTCATTGGCATTGTGTTCGACCCAGCCCGACTGTGGAAATATCTGACTAAATTCCTTTTGACTGACTGCAACTTGCTGGCCCTGGCGATCGAAAATAATAGCCCGTGAACTCGTTGTTCCTTGGTCAATCGCCATGATATAGTTGTCTGTTAATGTCTCTGATTTCGGCATCGTGCTGCTCCTTTTTCTTTGTGTGAAAACACTATAACACTTTATGAAAGCGTTTGCAAGAATTTAATTCACAAAGTTCACAAACTTTTATTTTTTGTCTTATTTGTCACCTTTGACTATCAAAAAAATTGCCCAACATGAGCAATTTTCCTTTCTGTCAGAGCTGACAGAGGTCTATTTACACCCTGTCAAATTTGACAGCCTTTATTTTGTAGCACTTTCCACCAAAGTAATGACTTCATCAACTGTCGCGCATTCCGTCAAAGCTTTGTTAGCAAGAGCTTCCATATCGGAAACGTTGAGTTTCTTCATGAGGCTGCGGGTTTGCAAGACACTTGTCGCACTCATCGAAAATTCATCAAGGCCCATGCCCATGAGAAGTGGCACAGCTGTCTGGTCGCCCGCCATGGCGCCGCACATGCCGGTCCATTTGCCTTCCTTGTGGCTAGCGTCAATGACATTCTTGATCAAGCGTAAAATCGAAGGATTGTAAGGCTGGTAGAGGTAGCTGACTTGCTCGTTCATGCGGTCTGCAGCCATTGTGTATTGGATGAGGTCGTTTGTCCCAATACTGAAGAAATCAACTTCTTTTGCAAATTGATCCGCAAGGACTGCTGCGGCAGGAATTTCCACCATAATCCCGACTTCGATATTGTCTGCAACCTTCTGGCCTTCAGCCTTGAGATTCACAATTTCTTCATCCACGATTTTCTTCGCAGCGCGGAATTCCGTAACCAACGCCACCATTGGGAACATAATGCGCAAATGCCCATAGATAGAGGCACGCAGGAGCGCGCGAATTTGCGTGTGGAACATGGCATTTCCACCTTCACTGAGTGAAATACGAAGAGCGCGCCAACCGAGGAATGGATTCATCTCATCAGGAAGCTTGAAATATGGCAATTTCTTGTCGCCACCGATGTCCATGGTGCGGACCACGACAGGTTTCCCGTTCATGCCTTCAAGGACGGCTTTATAGGCTTCAAACTGCTCATCTTCTGTCGGGAAGTGATCAGAATCCATATACAAGAATTCGGTACGGTAAAGCCCGACGGCCTCTGCACCGTTATCATTTGCGCCTTGAACGTCTTTCGGGTTGCCGATATTGGCTGCGAGTTCAAAATGTTTGCCGTCTGCCGTCACAGTCGCGGCGTCTTTAAGGGCTGCCCATTCTGCTTTTTGCTTCTGGTAGTCTTCGCCCGCTTGTTTGAAGGCGGCTTGCGTTGCGTCATCAGGGTCAATCACGACTTCCCCCGTCAAACCATTAGCCGCAATGAGCTGGCCTGCTTTGACGCGTGATGTGATATCACCAGTTCCCAAAACGGCTGGGATTTCAAGGGTATTTGCCATGATGGCTGAGTGAGAGGTCTTCCCGCCGATGTTGGTCACAAAAGCCTTGACAAATTGTTTGTCAAGCTGCGCCGTCTCAGATGGGGTCAAGTCTTCAGCTACGATGATCACTTCTTCATCAATCAAGGCAGGGCTCGGCAACGTGACGCCCAAAAGATTGGCAAGGACTCGTTTTGTCACATCACGAATGTCCGCCGCGCGCTCTGCCATGTATGGGTTGTCGTCTTTCATACCCTCAAAGAGCGTCACAAACATATCCGTCACTTCTTTAAGTGCTGCCTCGGCATTCGTTTTTTTCGCCCGAATCGTTTCCTTGATTTGGCCAATCATCTCAGGGTCTGAAAGCACCATGAGGTGAGCATCGAAAACGGCTGCTGCTTCTGTTCCTAGTGACTTTTCTGCTTTTTCTTTGATTAAAGAAAGCTCGTCCGAAGAGGCAGCAAGCGCTGTATCCAAACGAGCTTCTTCCTTATCTGTGTCTGTGACTTCAATCGTCTCAAACGCCAGATCCGGCTGAACAAGCAGATAAGCCTTGGCTACTGCAACGCCTGAAGACGCCGCAATACCTTTAAGCTTTTCCGCCATATTATTCAGCAAGTCCTTCCTTCGTCATTGTCTCAGTGATTGCAGCGAGAGCTTCATCAGCATCGCCACCTTCAGCAGAGATAGTCACGTCAGAGCCTTGACCAACGCCAAGAGACATAACGCCCATGATGGACTTCAAGTTGACAGATTTGCCTTTATAATCAAGGTTAATTTCTGAGGTGAATTTTGATGCAGTTTGCACCAAGAGTGTTGCAGGACGAGCGTGAATCCCAGTCTCAGCAACGATGTGAAAATCTTTAGATGCCATTGTTTTAGCTCCTTTTTTATTTATAAATCTACCCTCGTATTCTAACATTTTTTATCAGACAATGCAAGCAAATTCTCATTGTTTTGACTTGTTTTTGAGAGAATCCCGTGGCGTCTATTTTTTGATATAATGAACACATGACTACTGAAAATGACAGCCTGTCAAATTTGACAGACGCTGAAAACCAAGCTGTCAAATCTGACAGCACTCCTGATGCGACTTCTGAGGCACTTGATAGCACAAACGAGACCGTCTTATCAGAAGAAAATTCTTCTGTCACAGCTGACAGCACGTCCTCTGCTACCACTGAACCCACAGAAACGCCAAAAAATGCCCTGTCAAATTTGACAAGCAAAAATTCTGACTACGTTCACTCTGTCACACGCCAACTCATGCTCTCCGGCAAATCTGACAGCGATGTAAAAGTTATTTTAGCAGAGATTCTCCCCCAGATACTCGAGGCACAAAAAGACGGCACCACCGCACGTGCCCTTTTAGGTACGCCAACTGACTTCGTCGCCCAATATAAGCCCAAAACAGAAGACAAAAACAGTAACACCAATAAAAACCCTTGGCTCATGATGTTAGACAGCACCTTGCTCATTTTCTGCCTCTTGGCACTTGTCAGCGGTGCCATTTCAACCTTCGAGAAGAACGCCATGGTGTATGGTCTCATCTCCCTCATCGTGACCTCTATCGCAGGGGGCGCCGTCATGTATGCCATCTACCGCTTCTCCTATGCACCTAAGGACGACACGCCAAAGAACTTCTTTGCAAAACACCCTATCATCTTTGTTGTGCTTGCTATGCTCGGCTGGATTATCTTAACCACTCTCACAGGCCTCTTGCCACTTAGCATCAACATCCACCCACAAGGGCCAATTCTCATCGCTGCAGCAGCTATTTCCTTCGCACTCCGTTACTACCTCAAACAGCACTTTCACATCCAATCCGCCATGGCACAGCAACGCCCTGCACAAAAAAAGTGATCCCGTGCACCATTGCCAAACAAAAAAACGCCTCAACAGGCGTTTTTCTAGTCCTTATGCCTTTTCGACATTGACTGCCTGAGGGCCACGTTCGCCATCTTCAAGATCAAAAGTCACCTTTTGACCATCATCAAGCGTCTTGAAGCCATCGCCTTGAATCGCAGAAAAATGTACGAAAACATCCTTGCCATCCTCAGCTGTGATAAAGCCGAAGCCTTTTGTGGCGTTAAACCACTTCACTGTACCTTGAGCCATTGTTGCACTCTCCTTATATTATTTGAAACTTTTGAAAATCTAAAGGAGGCGAAACGCACAACTCAAAATCAAACAAAAATTACCCCTTTATAGTATCATAATATTAATGAAAAAGAAAGCCCAAGTACGCAGCGAAATCATCGCCTCCCTCAAACAATTCACCACGCGCCAAACTGCGGACACAAACCTGCACGAAAAACTGCAATCTACCCCCGAGTACCAAGCCGCTAGAATCATTGCTGCCTACTGGCCGCTCGACTTCGAGCACGACCCACGTTCCCTTTTTAACGACACCTCAAAAATCTGGCTCCTCCCGCGTTGCCTCCCCGAGCGCCAGCTCGCCTTTCTTCCCTATCTAGGCCCCAATCACCTCAAAAAAAGCACTTTTGGGCTTCTCGAGCCAGACTCAGGAGAAAATACTCAGCCAGACCTTATCCTTGTCCCAGGACTTGCTTTCAATCCACAAAACTATCGCATCGGCTTTGGTGGAGGCTACTACGACCGCTATTTAGCGGATTTTAAGGGACATACGCTATCATTAGCTTATCATTTTCAGATAATAGACTTCCCCCAAGAGCCTCATGACATTCCATTAGAAAGGGTCATCACGCCATGAATGAATTCGCTGAATCCCTCGAGCTGCGCTACAATCGCAAGCATCTCGCTACCTATATACTGACCATTGTAACCCTTCTCTACTGGTTTGTCCAAGTCATCACTTTTGGTACGCATGTCGGCACTTCCCTCAGCATTTACCGTGCAGGAGGCCTCTGGGGCTCCGCCTTACAAGCTGACCCCACACAACTTTGGCGACTTTTCACAGCGATGTTCGTCCACTTTAGCTGGCCACACATTCTCATGAACATGGCCATTCTCTTTCTCATCGGCCGCCTCGTGGAGCAAATCTTTGGTTCCATCCGCTATGCTGCTATCTACCTCGCCTCAGGACTCTTTGCCAACATCGTGACCTTTGCGCTCAATACAAACTCCCTCTCAGCCGGTGCATCAACCAGTATCTTCGGCATCTTCGGTGCCTGTGCCACTCTAGGCTTCTTTACGGGCGACCCTCGGTTGCGTGAGCTAGGCAAAGCCTTCACGGCTCTCATCATTATCCAAGTTATTTTCAATTTTTTCCAAACCAATGTCTCTATCATCGGACACATCGGAGGCGCCATCGGAGGAGGTCTCCTAGCCGCTATCATCCCCCCAAAGGCCTACGCACCTCACATACCAGATTATGTACGCACCCTAGCAACAATTACCTTTGTCTTTTTCTTCCTCTTCTTTCTCTTCTTCCCATACTTCCACGCTTAAACTTTAATCAATGGCCATTTCAATACCCCTCCATTCTTTCTCATACATGCCTTCCCAATCACTAACGCAAACAAAAAGACCACTCACAAGAAGTGGTCTTTTCATATCTTAGAACGTCTTAGGCGTTCTTTTTATTGCGACGACGCAATACGCTAAGCGTAGCGGCACCGGCAAGAAGCATACCACCTGCAACTGCAAGTGCTTCAGAAGCAGCCGCATCACCCGTTGAAGGCAATACCTTTGCTGCAGCTGCAGGAGCTGCAGTCGCAGACTTCGTAGCAGCCTTAGGCTTCTCGACTGGAGCAGCACTTGATGGCGTCGTGACAGGCGCAGCCGTTACAGTAACCTTCTGAGTGGTTGTAGCCACAACGTTACCATCGGCGTCAACCAAAGTATAAGTCACATTGTAAACACCAGCAGCTGCTGTGTTCACATTGTCACTCTCTTCAAGGCCATAGCCACTTGGGATACCAGCC
>JAIRWF010000039.1 GCA_031253335.1 Streptococcaceae bacterium | reverse complement strand
TTTTAGTCGGCACGCAGAGTAGCTTTTCTGCGAAAGCCCCATCCGCAACCTGAATGCTCCCGCTTGGTCGCATCCAGCCATCCAAATCGATAAACTAGCCGTTGTAGTTTTTATGTGTGAGCATAATTGCCCTTTCTTTCTATTTTAGTCGGCACGCAGAGTAGCTTTTCTGCGAAAGCCCCATCCGCAACCTGAATGCTCCCGCTTGGTCGCATCCAGCCATCCAAATCGATAAACTAGACTTTGTAGTTTTTATGTGTGAGCATAATCGCCCTTTCTTTCTATTTTAGTCGGCACGCAGAGTAGCTTTTCTGCGAAAAGCCCCACCGCATTTATGTAAAAAACGCCTCAGGATTGCACCGTTTCCCAGTGTATCTCCACTTGGCAATCTTTGTCATTAATTCCTATGAGGCTGACAAGCCCCTGCTGCAAAAGCCCCACAGTCACATCGCTCTCCGCTAAAACCTCATGATTGTATTTGACATAAATCTCTTGTGGCCGATGTGTCGTTAAAAACTGAAAGCCTAAAGGATTCACAGCCCAGTCCAGATATATCGCATTATTGACATGCTGATTGTTGTCAATGTCTGCATAGCGCACCTTATGGATTTCTGATTTTTCTGCTTCAAAGCTCTCAAAGTGATGCCCTTTTGGGATTTCTTTAACATAGTGCGCATCAAAGGGTTCAACAATTTCTTCTATAATTCGTGACACTTTACGACTTTCAAGGCTCATTAAGACCCAACTCGAGTGAATCGTCACCAAAATCTGACCCTCACTATCTTTATACCAAAAATCGCGATAGCAAAATAACTTGTTGTAACTCGCGGCCTCTGTTTCAATCGTGACAGTCTCCTTAAAGCGTGGAAGGCGTGTGACCTGAATGGCATAGTCCGTTACAATCCAGGCAAGCCCGTAGTGCTCACGAATCCAGTCATCACTTCTGGAAAGCTCGATAGACTGCATTCCAGAAACTTGCAGCGCCACAGCTAAAAGAGCAGAAAGTGCCATGTGTTGCGTGGCATCCGACTGATAAAAGGGAACATTGTAGTTTGTTGTATAGTGTTTACTCATGAGCTCTTCCCCAAGAAAATTTGTGCATAAGCCGCCTGTGAACTCGCGCGCGACAAATCCAGATTCCCAGAATAACCCTCTAAGTTTCCTTTAGACGTATATTGTTGTAAGGCAAATGGAAAAGTTGTTGCGGCTTTTCCCGAGAAAGACCCATTATCAAGCCCATAGCTTGCAACCCAGCTTGTTGCAAAGTTCGACGTTTCAATTCCATTTTCCACAAAAAAGGCAACATTCGAGTATATCCCAATCCGTGAGGCTGGCACTCCTAGAGAAATCAACTCATCCCGGTAAGCCACTAGTCCATCATTGATATCTTTCATAGACAAGGTCTCCGCATCCAGCCAATAAAAAGTCGGCTGGTAAGGACTTGCATTTTTAAAAAAGGCCTTTGCTTGTGCCTTCATCGCACTGATAGAGTTTCCATCAACATAGGCATAAACAGCCACAGGAATCCCACGCGCCTGAAACTGTGTGATGTGGTATTTAAATTGCGTGTCTGAGCCATCACTGTTAATCGTTGACGAAGGCGTTTGCTTTGTGCCATGCTGCACGCGGACAATCACGCCAGATACTTGACTTGCCAGCTGATCATAGTTAATCGCAGTATGTGGCTGAAATGCCGATAAATCAATAATTGGCTTCTGGAGATTTACTTTTCCCTTTTGAAGGTCACTCCGTAAGGCTGGTAAATGATCAAATGGTTTCCCATTTGCCAAATCATTTGCTGCCTTATAGGCACGAAAGGCAAAAATCAACGCCAAAACCGCAACAATCCCTAAGAGTGTAAGGCCGAGCCGTCTTGCATTGATTTTTCCGCGTACATGAAAAGATTTCGTTCGTTGTTTCCGACTTGCCATAACTTTATTATATCATAGCTCCTCTATGTTCTTAAGAGCTTGCTTTTTGACCCACTCTAATAGAGACCCTTTCTCGTTTAGCAAATGCCCAAGGACTATCTCACGCTCCATCGTCTTTAGCAACTGCCCCATTTCGGGGCCTGCCGCTATTCCAAGCATCATCAAATCTTTCCCACTCACGACAATTTCAGATTTATGATGAATCGCAAGACATGCGTCAAGTACATTTACTTTTTCAACTTGCGCTGTTTTACCCTGCGCTTTTTTTAAGTCCTCAGCAGCAAGACAGGCTTCAAGGCCTAGGGTATAAACCTCCCAAGAAGTGTAGTCATCTAACGCATAAGCAGACACAATTTTCTCAACCTTTTGAATCAAGTCGTTCGCAACTTTCCAGTCTTTTAAATCAAGGTCAGAAAGTTCTAACTTTACCCAAGCCCAGGCCTGTGCAGACGACTGAAAGTGAAAATCTTGTGAAAAATTCGAAGTAAGGGCATGAGAAAAACCAGGCAAATAGCGCCATGCCCCAGAGTCAGAAAGCGCTTGAAGTCCCTCCTGAAAGCCTTTTGCAAGCAAGAGTTTATCCATCTCAACAAATATACGCTCTATTGAAATCTTCGTCAACAGTTCCGCATTTTCTTGCATGGCCTGAAAGGTTTTTGCTTCAAGATGAAAACCAAGACTTGCTACAAAGCGAAAGCCTCGCATCACGCGAAGCGCATCTTCCTGAAATCGCGCGTGTGCGACTCCTACCGCACGCAAGCGCTTTTGAGAGAGATCAACAAGTCCCTCAAACTGATCTATCACTTGCCCATCTTCTTTTAACGCTAACGCATTGACCGTAAAATCACGCCGCAGTAAATCATCACGTAAATCTCCCACAAACTCCACCCGATCCGGACGCCGATAATCCGTATAAACAGACTCCGTTCGATAGGTTGTGACCTCATAGTGTTGACTTTCCGCCTTTCCCCACAACACAAGAACTGTTCCATGCTCAACCCCGATATCTATGGTTGCTTTGTGTGCGGCATGAAAAACACGCTTAACTTCCTCAGGATAGGCACTGGTTGCAATATCCACATCATGAATGGGCCGTCCTAAAAGCGCATCTCGCACAGAACCACCCACAAAGACTGCCTCAAAACCCGCTTTTGTCAAGAGTTCAAGGACAGGTCTCGCCTTCTCAAACTCCTCTGGTAACATATCTAACTTCATTACCCTCTATTTTATCAAAAAAGAAGCTCATGTAGCTTCTTTGAGTTGATTGCGCTTCAGCTCATTTCACCGCCTCAGCAACAAAGCTTGCCACTTCATCCGATTTCCCGTCGTGCAAATCCCGCACGATTTTAGAGCCGACGATGACGCCTGAGGCAACTTTATAGAAACGATCGACATCTGCTTGCGAGGACACGCCAAATCCGACACAGACTGGCAAATCGGTCAGCTTTGCGAGACGCGCGACGTGGCCATCCAGCTCATCCGAGTAGCTTGCACCCACACCCGTGACCCCATTGATGGCCACGGCATAGATAAAGCCCTCCGCGCCATCGACCAGCATCTTCTGGCGGTCTTCGTGTGTTGTGAGGCTCACGAGCTGAATCAGCGCTATGTCGCTACCTTCAAGGAATGGTGCAATAAAATCTTGATTTTCCTTAGGGACGTCAGGCACAATCAAGCCCTTCACGGGCGTTTCCACCGCATCGGCCACAAATTTCTCCAAGCCATACTGATAAATCGGATTCGCATAGCCCATTAGAATAAGCGGTAACGCCGTTTTCACATTTTTCAGCGTGACAATAAGCTTCGTTAGCGTCACACCTTTTTGCAGGGCCCGAATCCCCGCCTGCTCAATCACTGGTCCATCTGCGACCGGATCGCTAAAAGGTACCCCAATCTCAATCGCCGTAGCTCCAGCGTTTTCAAGCAAGCTAATCGTCTCTTGCAAGCCGTCAAGCCCATTCTCATGGTCACCCGCCATGATGTAAGGAATCATAATCTTCTTCGCGTCACGTAACTGTTTTTCTAAAGTTTTCATAGCTGTATTTTACCCTATTTTTGCGCTTTCAGCAAGTCTGTTAGGTTATTCAATTACAAATAAGCTTTCAAATTCTCCAGCACCACTTTATAACCATTCGGCCAGAGATGCAAGCCTACCCTTTTGCGATTTTTCATGATTTTATTGACCTCGTTAGTGTTTTGATTGCTTTTATTATACCATTTTCCCCACGAAAAAACCGCTATGCTAGCGGTTTAAAGGGTTTGATTTGGGAGTTTATGAGGCAGTGTACTTTTCTAGTCCAATTTTCCATACATCTTCTGGTAATGCTCAAGGCTGGTTTCGCCGGTTTCGAGGCGTTCTTTGATTTGGGCGACGTCTTTGTCGCCACGTCCAGACAGGCAGACAATCATGGATTTGTCGGGACCGAGTTCTTTGGCGAGCTTGACGGCGTAGGCCACAGCGTGACTCGACTCAAGCGCGGGAATGATGCCTTCAAGCTTGGATAAGAGCATAAAGGCTTCAACCGCTTCGTCGTCCGTGATATCCACATAGTGAGCACGGCCGATTTTATTGAAATAGCTGTGCTCAGGGCCGATGCCGGGATAGTCAAGTCCCGCAGAAATGCTGTAAGCCTCCAAAATCTGGCCATTTTCATCCTGAAGGACGTCCATAAGTTGACCATGCAGAATGCCAGGTTTGCCGTTCGTGATGGTTGCCGCGTTGTACTTGTGATCGACCTTGTAGCCACCCGCTTCCACGCCATACATAGCGACTTCTTCGTCATCCACAAAAGGATAGAAAAGCCCCATGGCGTTTGACCCCCCGCCGACACAAGCGACTACTGCATCTGGCAATTTGCCTTCTTTTTCCAAGTGTTGCTTCTTTGCTTCCTTGCCGATGATACTCTGGTAGTCGCGCACAATCTGCGGATAAGGATGCGGACCCAAAACGCTCCCCATGACGTAGTGCGTGTCCGTGACGTTCGCCACCCAAGCGCGGAGTGCGGCATTGACCGCATCTTTGAGGACTCGCGAACCATCAACGACACTATGCACCTTTGCTCCAAGCAACTCCATACGAAAAACATTCAGTGCCTGGCGTTTCACGTCTTCTTCGCCCATGTAAATCGTGCATTCCATGCCAAAAAGAGCTGCTGCGGTGGCGGTAGCGACCCCGTGTTGCCCTGCACCCGTCTCTGCGATGACTTTGTTTTTCCCCATGCGTTTCGCGAGGAGGACCTGACCCAGGGCGTTATTGATTTTGTGGGCGCCTGTGTGGTTGAGATCTTCACGTTTGAGGAAAATCTTCGCGCCGCCCGCGTATTCGGTCAAGCGATTCGCAAAATAAAGCGGATTTTCACGGCCCGCATAGTCTTTCAAGAGGTAGTCGAGCTCTTTTTGGAAGTCGGGGTCTTTTTGCGACTCGGCGTAGGCGACCTCGAGCTCTTTAACCGCTGTCATCAGGGTCTCTGGGACAAATTGCCCCCCGAAATCCCCGTAAAAGCCACGTGCGTCTGGTTTGTTGTATTTTTCTGTCATGTGATTCTCCATGCTAAGTTAGATACTTGATTATACCACGAAAAAAAGCCAATTTCCATGGCTATTTTTCAAGAGACGTAAGTAATCGCGCCCACCGTAGAAAACATGCAAGACAATGACCTTCTTTTTTTTCAATGAGATAAACAACGATGTATTTCCCAGAAACAATCCGATAATCATCTCGTTTGAAAGCATAGTCGGGATAGAGATTAGCAAGTGGGAGACCGATGGTCATTTATAAAGCTATGATACCATTATCTTATCCAATTCCTCAAAAAATGTATCGGCTTCTGCCCGCACGAAGAACTCAGCTCCGTTGTCAAAGGCATTCGCCACGGGATTGATGTTAATCACGCAGCTCCCCGTGTGACTATAGTAGCCATTGCAGCCGATGACGAGTGTCAGGTCTGAGGCAGCCATGAGGGCGTCGGCAGCACTTCTCGCGTCAGGGTCAGTCGCGAGTTGGCGGTAAATCGGCTCAGGAATCAGCATGGTGCCGTCCTCGGGGCAGGTGGGAAGTTCAGTGCGCAAGCTTTCGAGCGGGTACATGCGTCCGCAAGTCGTGCAACGATTCTGATTGAGACTCCACCAGATGTCGTAGATACGTTTGGAGCCAGCAAGCTCGTGGAGATAATCGACGTTTGTCGTCACAAGCCCTTGCAGAATGCCGATTTGTTCAAGTCTTACGAGGGTCTTGTGGGAAATGTTGGGACCTTTTGTGAAAATCGGCGTGAGAAAAATTTGGCGAAATTCCGCCCAAAAGTCGTTGGGATATTGCTTCATCCAGGTCAGGTCGGTCAGATGGCGGTTCGTCGTACGACTGATGTCTTCAAGTGTCGGAATGCCCACAGAGGCTGAAATGCCTGCGCCTGTGAGAGCTGTGGCGCAATGGGCGGATTTTAATAGCTCGAGGACTTCTTCAGCTTGGTCATGTAAACGGGTCATCCGATTTCACCTACGAATGCCACTTCAAAACACGCTTCTCTGGCATGTGCTTCCATGAGACGAGCATCAGGGCCATATTTTTCATAATATGCCGCCTGTATCCTATCCAGAAGCTTGTCATCTGTTATAGGCGTAAAATTCACCTGATAAACCCTGCCTTGCAGGGTCAGCTGCCCCGTGCGGGATGCGAATGCCGCTTGGCCCCAGCTAGAGCGCTTTCCTGTCTCTGCCTCGATGTAAAATTTCCCCTCCACCAACACAAAGCCAATCCAAACCGGCCGGTGCCCCTGCGGATCTGGGCAAATGTAGATGTCTTTTTCGTAGGCAATCTTTTCAAAATTCATTGCTTCTCCTTTATTAGCGAATGTTTAACTTTTTAGAAGTTTCGCTAATGAAAAAATAACTTAAAATTTCAAAATTCATTTTTTCTTCTCCTTCTTCAGTCTCAAAACCTTCAGTTGCATGAAAATCGCCATGATTGAGAGAAAGAGGACGGTCAGCATGACGTAGACGGGCCAAAACCAGACGATGATGTAGCTCGAGACGAGGATGCCAAAGGTCACAAGACGATAGCTTCCACTGTAATCTCGCTCACTAAGCGCGATGTGCGGATTTTCCTTGACGAGCTCGCGCTCGGTCATGTTGAAGCTGATCGACCAAATCGTGAGAATCAAGAGGTAGATGAGCTCAGGCAAGCGGGCGTTGGGGTAGTTCCCGACGTAGCCCGTGACGAGGGGAAAAAGCGACATGACAAAAATCCAGAGCCCTGTCCACCAGTAAATCCGGGCATTGATGACCTTCACTTCCTTGAAAAGCGCATGGTGATTGTACCACACATTCCAAATCATCATGAAACTTAAGAGATAAGCAAAAAATGGTGCGCCGAGCGCTGCAATCGCGTGCAGGCTCACGCCTTTGGGCCGCGGTAACTCAAGCACCATGAGGGTCGCGATGATGGCTATGATGGCGTCGGTGTAGGCGAGAAAACGTTCTTTGGTCATAATAAGATGGGAGAGCGAGTAGGTTGGGGTTGCGCAAAACAGAAAAATGAGTGGTTCTTGTAAAGCAAAGGTTCCTCATTTTATCTTTTTACCGAGACTCCAGCGAGTCCGAGCTCAGTTCCTTTCACCTTATTATACGAAAAAAGTGGCTAGAAAGCCACTTATGCAGGTTCGTCAAATTTGACAGCGGTCAAAATGTGGCGTCAGAAATATACGTCACCTCAAAAAATCCACTGGAAGATTTAAGCTATCAGCGCTGATAGAATTTGACGGACGTCAAATTTGACAGCCTCCTTACATCACCAAACTTCCCTTAGAAAAGTCGTCTTTTCCTAGCGCAATCTGTGCGACTTCCTTCAGCGTCTCCCACGTATACTTCTGTCTCCTGCAGACCCGCCACAATCTCGTTTTGGATTTTCATACTTTCATTCTACATGAAAAAAATCCCAGTCAAGAGTGACTGGGACGAAGGGGAAGATTTGTGGGACAAAAATTAAACTGTAGCATTTTCTTTGTTAGAGGTGACCACCTCTAGGCGAAGTTTTAATACAGTATCCGCGATTTTCTCTGCTTCCTCTTTTGGATAGCCCTCTCTCGCAAGCGCCATCACAATTTTGAAATAATTTCGGTCTTCCGACGTTGGAATTTCGTTATAAATCATAGTTCTACCTCCTGTGTTAGATAATGTTTAACCGCATAGCGGGCATTTTCTGGATAAATTGCAAATTTTCGTTGCGCTTTAGGCTGATTCAGATTAAAAATCTTGTTATAAAAGACTACAGTTTCAGTCTTACTGATCAAGGTCATATAGCCCTCAACCTTTGTATCTTCAAGTGCAATCTTAGCCACATTTGCGATTAAATTTGACCCAATGCCAGAATAATGCACATCATCAACTTCAAGCAGCTCTAAAATGATGTAACTCTGATTTTCATTGTCGTAGGAATAGCTAATCAAACCAATTTGACGATTATCATCATAAGTCGCCAAGAAATGATTATTATGCTCAACCAAAGACCAGTTAAACTTTGTCTGCTAATCGGGAGAAATGTCTCGAAATGAAATATGCTTAACCTTGATTTCCATACTCTATTATACCATTTCCCGCCTATTTTTTCAAAGCAGCTTAATAAAACGTAGGCTTCGCAAGTCCTAGCACACTGGGATTATAGACCGCGACATTCACTTGTAAGTCTTCCGTCGGGTGTTGCAAAAGCCAGAGAACATACTTGCAAACGGCTTCACGCGAGACTTGTACACCGGGGACGTCGGTTTTCGAGGGGTTCGTCGTGTAAGCGAGGTCATTGGGGTCGTTGTAGAGCCAAGCCATGCGCATGTAGGTATAGTCAAGGTCTGATGCCTCAACGGTGTCCGCCCCCGCACGTCCGCGGTCAAACTCACGCTGTGCGACGATGCTGTGCGCCCAAGCGTTGAACGCAGGCGTATTTTCGTCGTAAATCCCCATGCCAGCCGCAACAATCAAGCGTTTCACGCCCTGCTGCTTCATCTCGGGAATAACGACGTCCAAAATGGCCTTCTCCGAGAGATTCAAAAAGACCGCATCGCTCGCAGTCAATCCTGCAAGTGCTTGTGAGATGACTTTCGCGTTCGTCGCATCGCCATCTATCACGGTCACACGTCCTGGCACTTGTTTCAGACGTTTATGAGCTTGCCGTGCCAGCAAAAGCAGTTCAAAATCCGTCTCCCACAAGAGCAAGTCCGTTAATTTGCGGGCCACTTGCCCCGCTGCGCCGATGATTAAAAGTTTCATGATTTCTACCTTGTTCTATTTTGGTAACCTTTTTTCATAATGCGACCAGGCTGACCAGATTTTCACGACGTGGTTTTCCTTATCAATCGTATAGACCAAGCGATGCTGAATGTTTATCCGCATGGAATAAATCTGACATTGCTTTGGCTGGAGTAGCTCCATATTGCGCACGCGCTTATAGGGTTTTTCTTGAGCTGTACGATAATTTCATCGAAATCTTGCTTCAAGCCTGCTTTTTCAAGCAAGGGAATATCTGATTTCTTCACTTCCCGGTGTGGCAGTACTAGCCAGTCGCTCATAGCGCATCCTTAAGTGAGAAATCCTCATTTGTCTCCCTATCCATCCGATTCATCACGACATCTAGCTGTCCTGTCGTCTGCAAATACAGTAATTCTTGCTGTGCGAGATAGTCTTTTTGGACATGACTACCACGCTATCCTCGTCATCTACCGGAATTTCAAGCTCTGAGTGATTTTTAGCAACCAGTTTTAGAACATTATAAATATTTTTCCGCACTGCAGTGGGTTTCATCACTTCCATCGCGCACCTCACTTTCTATAGGGCGTGTCTAAAAACCGTTTTGCTTTTGAAGGCTATCTTCGCTATGCTACGCTGTCCGTTTTGTCAAAAGTAGCTGAAGCACTGGACAAAAAGGCAACGCCGAGAACCGTTTATACAC
>JAIRWF010000036.1 GCA_031253335.1 Streptococcaceae bacterium | reverse complement strand
AATGGAATTTGTGCTGAAATCATAGGTCTATTCTATCAGAAAAGCGATGCTGTCGCAACCTCAGCTCGTGGTTCGATATTTATCGAACTTTTTTCTTGACAAATCCCTTAGTTCGTCTTATAATAGTTTCATGACTATCGAACAACAAAATTTAATGGATGACAAGCGTATCCAAATTTTCAAAGCCCTTTCCGACCAGACGCGGCTTGAAATTCTGCGCCTCATGGTGAAAAATGGCGATGCCAATCACGAAATCTCGTGTACCCCATTTTTTGAGACCTTGCATCTCAGTAAATCCACGATTTCCTTTCACCTGAAGACTTTACGCGAAGCAGGGCTGACCTTCCGCCGAGAAGAAGGGCGGCAAACTTTTGTTCGCCTCAATCTGGAGACCTTCAAAATCTACCTCCCTGGTTTTTTGGAATCTCTATAAAAAATTTACGAAAATTGTTCGATATTTATCAAACCAAAATCAAAGAAAGCCTCTTTCATGAAAAAATATTCCATTTTCTTTTTCTTCATCATGTTTCTCATCGGGACGGACAGTTTCCTTATCAGTCCACTCCTACCCAGCTTAGCACGCGATTTTCACACGGCGACGAGTCTATCGGGCTGGATGACGGCGAGCTATATGATTGGCTTTGCCCTCTTCACGCTTCTTGCGGGTCCCCTCTCTGACAGTCGCGACCGCAAGCAGGTCATGCTGATGGGCCTCTCGATTTTCGCTCTGGCGACTTTCCTATGTGCCTTTGCCCTCAATTTCCCAATGATGATTGCCTTTCGCTTCTTGGCAGGTGTCGCAGCAAGCTTTGTCACGCCTCAGGTCTGGGCATCTGTCGCGCGGGTGGCACAAGATCCGGCCGAGCGCATGAAGCTCATGGGGATTGTCATGGCGGGACTTGCGGGAGCTCAAGTCTTGGGCGTACCGATTGGGAGCGTCCTTGCCATGCAAAGTTGGCACATTCCTTTTATCACGGTGGGCATCGTGACGGTAATTTTGATTCTGGTCTTGGTCAAGTTTCTGCCCAGTCTTGCCCCTGACCCGACTGCCCCCAAGCAAAGCATTCACGAGATTTATCGCGGAGTTTTCAAAAATCATGCAGCCTTGCGATTTACCCTCGCTTTTGGTCTCTTTTTCACAGGGGCATCCGCCGTTTTCAGCTTTATCGGAACCTGGTACGAGACGGATTTTCATCTCAATGTCGGGCTCGTCGGCTTTGCCTTGCTTTTTAGCGGCTTGGCGCAATTTCTGGGTGGGCTTTTCGGCCATAAGCTCACCGATAAATGGGGACACAAAAAGAGCTTAGCCATCGGCTTTGTCGTCTGGCCGATCCTGATGCTCCTCTTGCCTTTTGCGCAAAATGTTGTCTGGGCCACAGTCATCATGGCTTTAAGCACCAGCTTTTTGGGTATGCTCATTCCTGTCATGGTCATGAATCTCCAAAACACGGCACCAGAGGCGCGCGGCACCATGTCGAGCCTGTCGAACTTTGCCATGTACACTGGTCAAGCCATCGGGGGCGCCATGGCAGGCCTCCTTTTTGCCAACCTCCCTGGATTTTTCGGTGTTGCGGGTTTTGCCCTGATTTTCTACCTGATTTCAGCCGGCGTCAATGCCTGGGCTGGCTTTTGGAAGAAAAAGGAAGTATAAAAAAACAACCATCGCGGTCGCTTTTTATTTTTTATGAAACAAGTGCTTGACACTCTTCTTTTCGACCGACTTAGCCATAGCTTCAAGATGTGAAGCGGAGTTGCTCAGAAGACGAGCAAATTAGGAAATTCTGAGGTTCTTGCGAAGCAAGGTTCCAGGATTTATCTATTTTGCCGAGCCTTCTAGCCCGCTGAACTCAGTTAAAGCCTAACCCTGGCTCATACGTCTCAACGACGAGTCCGCCGTCGAGGTTAATCAGCGTCGCGTTGTGATTTTTCCCATCAAAAAGATAAGCAACGATGCCCTTGGCCGCTTCAGCTGGGGTTTTCACGAAGTTTCCCGCTGTGGCACCATTGAGGTCAGTGGCAATCGCACCTGGCATAACGCCAAAAATCGTTCGCTTGCTGCCGTCCTTCTTGAACTGGTGTCCAAAAGCAAAGGTCATCGCGTTCAGCGCGGCCTTCGAGGTGATGTAGGCGAGCGGCATCCAGTAGCTCTGCGACACGGGCACCGTGATATTGAGAATCTTGGCATCGGCTGTGAGATGCGGAAGCATGGCGAGAATCACGTCATGCGTGCCGAGGAAGTTCGTGTCAAGCGTCTCCTGCAAATCCGCATGCGTGTAGTCAAAGACCGACTTGCCCATGTCAAGCTCGGACTTCTCCGACTTGAGGTTGCCCGCAATTCCCGCATTGTTGACGAGAAAATCAATCTCGCTGAGCCCCTCGAAATCGTTTGATTCGACGGCGTTCAAATCGACCTTGACGAGAGTCACGTCGTAGCCCTTCTCGTGAAGCTTTGAGGCGGCCGCCTCCCCCAAGGCTAGATTTCTAGCACCCAGATAGACCTTCACCCCACGACTCGCGAGCGCCTCCGCAATCGCAAAGCCGATCCCCTTGTTCGCCCCCGTGACTAAAGCTGTTTGTGTCATATTTTTCTCCTTTTTCGGCCTGCGGCCAATGGTATTTACAGTTTGTAAGTGCCTCTGAACTTTGATAAGCGCTTGCAGCTAGGTTTTGTGTTTTGACGCGTTTCTGTCAAATTTGACAGAAGTAATTTTTACAATTTTGTCAGAAACATTTTTGACGAAACCCAATTCATTTATCCTTTCGGAAATGCTCCCGCCAGCATCCCCTGCGCCATCCGTCGCGTGAGGCCTTCCTCGTCGTCCTTGGCCATCTGATGCATCTGTTCGGCAAATCCCGCGTCAATCCGCTCACTACCTGTTTCAATCCCCGCAATGCCTTGCGCCACTAAGTCTGATAGTTTCAGATTGTTTGGCGCATCAACCGATACACTTGCTTCCAGATTTGTCTCGGCGACGAGCGGTGGCACGAGCTCGATGACCCTGATGGGCTTCTCGAAATAGAGTGCCTGCTCACGTAAGGCATTCGTGAACATATGCACGCCAGCCTTTGTCGCGCTATATATCGGGTGCGCACCGCTCGCAAAGTTCGCAAGGCCGCTTGACACGTTGATAATCGTCCCCGCGTTCCTAGTGATCAGCGGCAAGAAAGTCTTTGTCGCCAAAATCGTCCCATTCAAATTCGTCGTGATTTCAGCGAGCATTTCCTCTGCGGCCACGTTCTCATCAAATAAATTGTAAGCCCGCATGATGCCCGCGCTGTTAAAGAGTACATCAAGCTTTGGAAATTGCGTTGCAACCTTGTCCCGCAAAGCCACAAGTGACGCTGCGTCGTTCACATCGCTTGTAAAACCTGCAAAGCTAGGATTCTCCGCCAGCACATCAGCCAACCTTGCTGCATTCCGCGCCGTGATGATCACTTGATTCCCCAGCTCTGCAAATGCCTTCGCAAAACCCAGCCCAATCCCGCTCGTCCCGCCTGTGATTAAAATCGTATGTCCCGTAAATTTTACCATTTTATTTTCTCCTCAAGACCTCAATTTAAGTCCGCAACGTCAAAATCTTCGTATGATCAGGCGTCAACCCAAAGGTCAGATCGCCGTCGCCGTTAAAGAGCCCGCTTTTCGCCGTGATACTCACGATAAATTCGTCCGGCTCCTTGCCCTCTTTGACCCCGCGGTAGGTAAAGTGCATGTGAACGCCAATATTATCAGTTTTGTCCCAGCTCGCAGCACCCTCAAGCCCATGAAATTCGCGTCCCCAGTCATTCACGTAAGCGCTCTCCGCAAAGCAAGCAAGCCACCCCGCGGTATCCCCCGCGTTTGTCCTATCCAAAAAATCCTGTAATACCTGTGGTAAATCCATTTTTATGCCTTCTTTCTAATTGATAAAGTTATTATATCCAAAAAAGATAACCTTGTCAACCATTTAGGTTATCTTCTTGCGAAAAATAACAAATCTGCTAAAATAACCCTATGACCAGCAAAACTGAAATCATGGACACCGCCCAGCAGCTCCTACTGTGATATTGAATCTACAGAAAATTCAGTCATCACTATTCCGTTAAATTTATACTTAAAAAAAGATAGAGGTAACCTATGCTGTTTTGAAATGCTTGCGTTTTCTCAATAATGTATAAAAGGCTAACGATGAAACTATCACAATAAGTGAGTAAATCCACACTAACGTTTCTAAACCTCCGGCCAAATATACAGATGTTCCAATAGGACTAGCAAAAGAGTCACCAATCAAGAAACTAGATTGCAAAATTCCAAAAAATATTTGTCTCTGCGCAACTGGGATAATTTCATATTCGAGTAATTCCTTGAGCGTGAAAAAGCCTGCTAGTGTAATTTCAGTGATTGCTGAAATAGCTAAAACACTATATTTGGGAGCACCCAATAATAAACTGAAGCAGCAGATAACGACGCTTAAAAGTTGAGAGAACAAAAAGACATTATTTGCGTGAATCGTTACCCAGTTTCTTTGATATATGTATGAAAACATTAATGTTAATATAGAGATAACGCTTATTATGAGTCCCGTGATCTGCACAGACCACCCACTACCATGAATGACAGCGGGAAGGATTGAAGTGATAATTGCAACAGAAATCCCCATTAGAATATATAAAATATACATATTTAGGGCCAGTTTGAAATTATCTTTAGGGAAAAGGAAAAAATGCATTTCTTTCTTTTCAAAGTTTTGAATATCAGGGAACTTTATCAACATGTTACAAAGCATCAAAAGAGAGGCACCAATCAGTATAGCTTTATAACTCCAGTTTGAGCTAAAAAATAGAGAAAGAATCTTATAAATAAGACCAGATATTAATGTCGAAAAAATAAAAGCTAATTGCATAAAGAAAAAACGTATCGAATGTATTTTCCCCCGTTCTTCATGATTTCTATCCGTGATTTCATAAATCCAACGTCGCAATAGTAACAACACGATTGATGCACTGATTCCTGATAAAATGGCGGAAGAGACAATAAGAATTGGAATTTGGACAAAAATTCTTAAGAATAGTCCGGCGGAATATAGTAATGTAAATGCTTTGTGCAATGTATTAATCGGAAAGGAAATCAGTTGATTTGAAATTATAAAGGAAATCGCTCCAGCTATCGCCATAATTGAATAATAAGCTGAAAACCATCCTAGTTGATGATTATTTTGAAAATACAAAACTTGTGAATAACTTGAAATTTTCATTGCAAAGTAAAATGTAAAGATGAAAAAAATTAATTGACTATATTTTTTTATAAAGGCTAGTGTCATTCATACAACCCCTGAATTTCAGTAGATAAAAATTCATTATCTATAATTCTATTTTTTAGCTTTTCCATTTCCATAATTTTGTTATTATTTTTCAAACAAAAAAGATAATTGTATAAAAATTTATTTCTATCCTTATAGCCTTCTTCAGCAAAATAAATATAAGCTTTTCGGCAATATTCCTCTGCAGTTACAAGGTCCCCAGTTTTTATATAATAATATCCCATATAAGAATTATTGAACACAAAGTCAAAAATGCCAGATTGATACATCTGAATTAAAAGGCTTCTTGCATCATCAAACCTGTTATTTTCAAAAAGAAATAGAATATAGTCATATTTATAATCCATATCCTTTGGATCCAATGCAATTACTTTTTTTATAATTTTTTCAGATTCTTCGATTTCATTAATTGCGTGATATAGTTGATAAAGGTTATAATGTAATACTGTGAAATGTAATTTTGCAAAACCGTTATTTTCTGCTAAGGGGCGAATTTCATCAATAAGTCCCTTGATTAAGTTAATTGCATCATTATACTTATTATCTTGGAATAATGCTAAAGCTAATCCATTTCTGTTGAAAATCTTTGCAAATAAGCGCGTTTCCTCAGGAAATTTGTACTCTTTGGAAGTAATTTTTTTATAGGCATGATCTAATAATTCAGTGGCCTCTGCCTTATTTTGAAAGCTTTCTGGTAGTTCTCTCATCAATAACATAGCTAATCTATACATAGCACTTGTTCTAGCATTATTAGTTATTTCATCTAATGATTTTGTCTTTATAACTTTCCTTAATAACGGTACTGCTGCAAATGGGTCTCCAGTTTCACTGAAAACAAAAGATAATAATTTCAAAAAATTTGCATCATTGTGAAACTTTTCTGAAGTGAAAAGCCTTAATCCTATTTGCTTCGCACTATAATTATTTCCGATTTCTTGAAAATGTCTAAAGTTTGCGTAGCTAACCTCTTCCTTTTCAAGGATAATACCAGTACCATTTGTAATCCAATAGGAATATGGAGATAGTTGAGCAATTCTTTTTAAAAAGAATTGCTCATATTCGCTAATGTTAGACCCAATGATTTTTATATCCTCAAAGAAGGCATTATTCTCTATGAGCTTAATAACTACAGAGTTTATCAACTCAAAAGCATATTCATTATGGAAAAATCTTAATTGATGGTCAACCTCTTGATTTGCAGTAAGTGAAAGTTCCTTGTCATTGAATTCAAATTCAAGAAACTTTAATTCAAAATTATTTAATAAATTTTCTGCATTTAAAATTCTAGCGGTACTTTTAATAACCCAAATAGAATTTTCATTATTTTTTAAAACTTGCATTTTTACATTACCTTCCAAGTACAAAAAAAGAAAGAGAACACATCGTGCTCTCTTTCAAGCAAATAATTAGCTCGCATTATACGGATAATTTTTTTTGCTTATAAATTAATTGAACATTCTCCATGTTGGCGCCCTCTCAAGTTATTTGGATTAATCCTTAACGTAAAAAGCGCGCGAATTCTTAATTCATAGTTTGAGTATATACTTTCGCCTTAGGATAGTCAAATCATTCGACTTGAAAACTAATATAAAAATTGCTAGAGTAAAAAACCTACAAAAATGAACAGGAATCTTCCTTAAATAAACCCTATCCTGTTAGATAAACTCAGTAAAAGATAACCTTGTCAAACATTTAGGTTATCTTCTTGCGAAAAAATAACAAATCTGCTAAAATAACCCTATGACCAGCAAAACTGAAATCATGGACACCGCCGAGTGCCTTCTTTTGAAAAATGGCCTGAAAGCCGTGTCCCTTTACGATGTCGCAGACGCCCTCCAAGTCAGCCAACCCGCGATTTACAAGCATTTTAAGAACAAACAAAACCTCTGGGCCGCTGTGGCACTGCGCTGGATGGATGAAACCTTGGACGATTTGTGGAAGCTGCCACCAGGAACCTCTCTCCATGACTGGCTCTGGACCCTCTTATCCCGCAAAAAAACTAGCCGTGACGCAAATCCTGCCCTATTTGATAGCTATGCCCACTATATCGAGACTACGCCCGATTTCCTAAATAGCCACATGGTGCGCCTCGCCGAGAGCCTCTCTGCGACCTGCAGCATCACCGACCCTACCAGAGCACAAGCCATTCTCCGCGCCTTCACCTGGTTTCACAATCCTTATTTTTCAAAAGACTGGGACGATACTTATCAGGAAAAATTTGAGAAATTGTGGGTATGTTGCCATTTTGACTAATTAAAAATCTGCGTAACCCCGCAGATTTTTCTTTTCTCCCAACCTAAATCCCGCCACTTCCTTCAATCCGCTGGGCATTGACCAAAATTATCTCAGTCAAGCGAGTCACCCCGCCGTATCCCCCGCATTCGTCGTATCCAAAAATTCCTGTAAAACCCGTGGTAAGCCCATGCTATTCTCTTTTCAAAAAGCCACGCAAATCCGCAACAAGCCCTGCACGAAAGCTTTCATCCTGCATCTGCTTGGACGCTTCCATAGGTGCACCTTTTTCGTTGTAATATACGCCCGTCGTATCAATCGTCGTCACAAGCCGTGCAATCAAAACCCCTGCCTTCTTTGGACTACTCATGTTGGGTCGATTACTAAAAAGCGGCCCAATCAGAGGAAGGATATACTTTGCAATGAACTTTAACACTGGTTTTTGTGCTTCAACGCCGAGCCCCGTGCCCAGCGTCAAGCCTGGCTCAAGCGCATTGACTTTGAGATGAGGGTATTCTCCCGCAAATTGCAAGGCACAAGCCAAGAGTGCCCCCTTCGTCGTTGCATAGCTATCGAAGCCAGGATTGGCCGAGCCCCCTTCAGGGTAAATCCCTTGCGCCATGTTGGCAATCGTCGTGTAGCGCATCCCGCGAAAGCCCGCATGGACAGCAAATTGTCGCTCCGGATCTTCGACAGCAGACACGGTAAATTCCACCCGTGCTCCAGCAGCTAAATGAGGCAAAATCATCTCCGCCAAGGTGAATGGTCCAAACACATTCGTTGCAGCAGCCAATTCATAGCCTTGTGCAGACTTTTTCGCATAGACGCCCTGCATCCCCGCATTGTTTGCCATCCCGACAAGCACCACGTCAAGCGCTAAAATCTGCTCTGCCGCTTTTTTCACACGCTCCAAGTCTGAAAAGTCACACAAGACAGCGACCGCATTTCCACCCAAATGTGCGATTTCGTCCTGGAGCAATTCTAATTTCACCTGATTACGTGCGACCAAAATGACCGTTTTACCAGACTCTGCCAGCGCCAAAGCCGCTTCACGCCCCATGCCTGACGTACAGCCCGTTACAATAATTCCTTCTGCCACTACAAATCTCCTTTACTTTTCTCCCTTTATTTTACCAAAAGTACGCAATGATATATATATTCTTTCTTGATCTAATCCGCAATGTGCGCATATCAGTATATCTTCCCTTTTACAAATCGTTTACAAACATTCCCCTTCTTTCATGTTAAAATAAAAGCATGGCGAAAAAATCTGAAAACAAATTTTCAAGCGTCGAAAAGTCTTGGATGCTCTACGACTTCACGACAAACGGCTATGCGACGATTATCCTGACGGCGATTTTCCCGATTTACTTCAATGTCGTCCTGGGGCAAAATACGCTAGGTCTTGAGCTCAAAGGTTATGCTGCAAGCTTTGTCATGCTCATTTCAGCGATTATCTGCCCTTTTCTCGGTGCGATTGCTGATGTCAACAAAATGAAAAAGCGTCTCTGGGCTGGTTTTGCGCTAGCGGGTGCTGTTATCGTCGGCGCTATGGCTGCGACCAGTAGCTGGGAACTTTTGCTCGCAGCCTATGTCCTCTCAAACCTCGCTTACAACTTCGCCATGTTATTCTACGATAGCTTTATCACAGACGTGACCGACCACGAGCGCATGCATAAGGTCTCGACCTGGGCATATGCAGTAGGTTACGTCGGTGGCGGATTTGTGCTCCTAGTCATTACAGCGGTCCTCATGTTTACGACCTCTAGCGTGATTGCCGTCAAGACTTCCTTCATTCTCACCGCGCTCTGGTGGGTGATTTTCAGTCTCCCCATGCTCTTTAATGTCCACCAGACACACTTTAGCGAGAAAAATCTGAGTGAGACGACGCACGAGATGCTCGGTCAACTTCGTCAGACTTTTGGAGCTATTTGGGCAAATAAGCCCCTTCGTTATTTCATCCTCGCCTATTTCTTTTATATCGACGGCGTGGGGACGGTCATGACCATGGCAACAAGCTATGGCAATACGATTGGCCTTGGGACGACAGGCATGATTTTAGCACTCCTCGTCACCCAACTTTTGGGCTTGCCTTTTTCCATCTTGTTTGGTCGCTTGGCAGACCGA
>JAIRWF010000043.1 GCA_031253335.1 Streptococcaceae bacterium | reverse complement strand
GGGCGTGTCTAAAAACCGTTTTGCTTTTGAAGGCTAACGCCGAGAACCGTTTATACACTTGGCGTCTTGCGCCAAGCGGTTCTCGAAGTTAGACGAAAAAGCAGGTTTTTAGAGGTAACCGTTAGCTAAAAACATTATGTGCACCTTTACCTCGTGAAATTCTTTGGGTGCTGTGGCGTCTTGAATTTTTAGCTAAAACAAGGTAAAATAGAGCCCATGAAATCAATCGGAAACTATGAGAATAAGCATATCCTTGTCCTGGGCTTGGGCAAATCAGGCACGTCTGCGGCTAAAATATTGCACAAGCTAGGTGCGCAAGTCACGGTAAATGATGGCTCGGATGCTGAAGCACCTAAGGATTTATTGGAACTCGGTTTACGCGTCGTGACAGGCTCACATCCTGTGGAATTGCTTGATGGGTGCGAGTTGCTTGTGAAAAATCCAGGAATTCGTTGGGACAACGTGCTGGTGGCGGAGGCTGTGAAACGCAAGATCCCTGTCATCACAGAGATTGAGCTAGCTTATCAGATTTCAGAAGCACCGATTATTGCAATCACGGGGACGGCTGGGAAAACGACAACGACGACCTTAATCACAGAGATTTTGAAAGCTTCAGATATTGAGGCTATTGCCTGTGGGAATATTGGTTATCCTGCGAGTCAAGCTGCGAGTGAGGTTTCAGCAAATGGCGTTCTTGTCATGGAGTGCTCAAGCTTTCAGCTCATGGGGATTCAGACTTTCCATCCGCACATCAGCGTGATTGTGAATTTTTACAGTGCGCATTTGGATTATCATGGCTCGCAAGAGGCCTATGAAGCAGCGAAATGGCGCATTCAGGAGAATCTGACGCCTGATGATTTTTTGGTCCTGAATTATAATCAAGACAAACTTCGTAGTAAATCAAGTGCAGCAGCAATCGTGCCTTTTTCGCAAACGGATGCGCATGGTGCTTATGTGAAAGATGGTCAGATTATTTTTCGTGATGATGTGATAATGCCTGTGGCGGATTTATCACTCCCTGGCGACCACAATCTGGAAAATGCTTTAGCGGCCGTTGCAGCGACAAAGCTTTATGGGGCGTCAAATGAGGCGATTATCAAGGTGCTGACATCTTTTGCGGGTGTGAAGCACCGCTTGCAGTACGTCGGGGATTTAAAAGGGCGCAAGGTTTACAATGACAGCAAGGCGACAAATAGCGTCGAGACACAAAAAGCCTTATCTGGTTTTGATAATAGGTCTTTATGGCTAATTGCGGGGGGGCTTGACCGTGGGAATGGTTTTGAAGACTTGGAACCTGACTTAGTAGGGCTTAAGGGCATGGTAGTGGTCGGTGAGACTGCTGACAAACTCGCTGCCAGCGCAGATAAATTGGGAATTCAGGCTATCAGAGCTGACAAGGCCGATGATGCTTTGTTACAAGCGCTTGCGGCTTCTGACGAGGGCGATACAATTCTCTTATCACCTGCTTGCGCTAGTTGGGATCAGTATAAGACCTTTGAAGAACGCGGAGATCTCTTTATCTCTGCTTTTGAGAAGCTCGGAGGTAGTGCCAAATGAGAATCGTTGTGACGGGCGGCGGCACGGGCGGTCACATTTACCCTGCGCTTGCTTTTATCAAATACTTGAAACAAGTCGAGCCTGACACGGAAGTCCTCTACATCGGGACGCAAAAAGGTCTCGAAAGTACGATTGTTCCTAAGGCGGGAATTGCTTTTAAAACTGTCAAAATCCAGGGCATTAGGCGTTCGCTCAGCCCGCAGAATTTCAAAACGGCTTTTGAATTTTTCAAATCCATTAGTGATGCGAAAAAAATTATTCGTGAGTTCAAGCCGGACGTCGTGCTGGGAACGGGCGGTTACGTTTCAGGCCCTGTTGTCTATGCGGCGACGCAGCTCAAGATTCCCACAGTCGTGCATGAGGGCAATAGTGTGCCTGGTATTACGAATAAATTTCTCGCACGGCGTGTGACAAAAATTGCGGTCGGTTTTCATGCGGCTGAAAGCATATTTCCAGCAGATAAAGTCGTCTTCACAGGAAATCCGCGTGCCCAGGAAGTCGCGGATGAAGCGAAGCAGGTCGAAAAATTTATCACGCCGACTGTCGTTATCTTTGGTGGGTCTCGCGGAGCTTTGAAGCTCAATGAAGCCTTTATCGAAGCCCTTCCAAAACTCGCTGAAGCTGATTTTCACACGATTTACACGAGTGGGCAGATTTATTACGACGACTACAAGGCTATTTTTGCTCAGTATTCAGGAAACGACAAGCTCGATATTCGCCCTTATATTGACAATATGACCGAGATTCTTGCGAAGTCGCAGCTCTTTCTCGGGCGCTCAGGCTCTACAACGATTGCTGAAGTAACAGCGCTTGGCCTTCCTGCAATTTATGTGCCAAGCCCTAATGTCACCGCAGATCAACAAACCAAAAATGCTCAGGAGTATGTCAATCACGGGGCTGCTGAAATGATTTCCGACGCAGAGCTCACAGGTGAACGCCTTTTCCAAAGTGTTTCAGAAATCCTTGGAAATAGTGTAAAATATAAGGAAATGGCTGATAACGCGCGTGAATCTAGCGTGCCGGACGCGTCCGAGCGACTATATCAACTTATAAATCAAGCAATACATGGCTGAAGACGAATCTCAAAAATCCCCGTGGCAGATTGAGCATGAAAAAATGCTCGCCGCTGAGGAAGCAAAACGTGAAGCCGAGCGCAAACAACAGCGCGCGGCACGTTTGCGTGGGATGAAACTGACGCGTAAGTCTGATCCGAGCTTACATGAGATCGTGGAAGGACAGGCTGCACAAGAGCCAGAAACGTTTGTTGAGGAAGTGCCGCTAGAAAGATCTCCAGAAGTAGAACGTCCCAAGAGACAACGTGAAAGAGTCTCCTTGAGTGCTATCTTAGCGCCGATCGGGCCTGCTTTGCGACGTGCGTGGCCATTTTTGGTGATCTTTTTGCTTATTTTTCTAGGTGCATTTTATGCCACCTCGCCCATGAGCCATGTTGGAGCGTTTAAGGTCTCTGGAAATAGTCAGGTATCAGCTTCTGATATTGCTGCAGCATCCAAGATTAAGGTGAATGATTCTGTGGCGAGTCTTCTTCTTGAGAAAGGAAAAATTGAAGCACGAGTGGTTAACTCAGCGCCTGAAATAAAAAGTGCGGATCTTGTGATTAAGGCTCCGAATACAGTAACGCTGAGAGTGACAGAGTATAAGCCTGTTGGCTATGTGCTGCAAAAGAATAATTATTATATCGTTCTTGCAAATGGCATTATCATCAAGACAGAAACGGTCCAAAAATCAAAAATTCCCGCAACTGCCTTGGTTCTCACGAATTTTACAGATTCTCAGGTGCGTACATTTACGCAAGCTTTTTCAAGTTTTCCGTCGAGTCTTCAAGCGCTTTTTCGAACGGTGACTTTCAAGCCAAGTCAAGCGACGAAAGACTTTTTAAATATCCCACTTTCTGATGGCAATACTGTTAAAGTACCGCTGAGCCAATTTAAAGAAAAAATGCCATATTACCCGAGTATTGCTGAACATATCAAATCTCCTACGACAGTAGATATGGAAGTGGGCTATTTTGCGGCTGCGACACCGACCTATAATAGTGAGTTTGCAGGAAATGTCCCCCAGACTTCAACGTCTGGGAGCTCTTCTAGCACGTCGTCTAGCTCAAGCGCTGTGGGGCAATAGAAGGAGAAAAAGCGGCGTTTTTCTTTTTGACGTTAATTTTCAGAAAATTTGATATAATTCTAATTATGAAAAAAGCAATTATTGCCATCACGGCAGACCAGCTGGTAGAGCCGTCTGCGGTTATCAATCAGGTCAAGGCGGACTTTTCACCCAATGATCTAAAAGAAGCGATTTTTGCGGCAGGAGGCATTCCCATCGTACTGCCTTTTCCTGAGGACACCACGCGCGTCGAAGAAACTACTCAAGCACTTGTAAAAACGTTTGACGGGCTTGTGATTCCAGGAGGACCAGACTTGGATCCGATAAATTTTGGGGAGGAGCCTATTGCTGAGCTTGGTCGAAGCAACTACAAACGAGATGCGTTTGAGCTGGCGCTTGTGAAAGCTGCACAAGAAACGGGGAAACCCATTTTAGGAATTTGTCGAGGGCTCCAACTCATCAATGTTGCGTTAGGTGGGACACTTTATCAAGATTTAGCTGTCCAATATCCGCAAATACGCATCAAACATGCACAAGCTGCACCGGGAGAGCAACCCACGCATCATGTTGCCATGAGTCCTGGGAGTTATCTGTATCAGCTTTTTGGAGATTCAGCCTATGTGAATTCCAGACATCACCAAGCGGCTCATAAGATTGCCAAAGGGCTTACGGTGGTGGCTACGAGTCCCGATGGGGTGATTGAGGCACTGGAGTCCTCAGATGGGGAAATTCTCGCGGTGCAATGGCACCCAGAAAATATGTGGCGGGAACACGAGGAACAGTTCAAATTATTTGAAGACTTTGTCAAAAGGAGCAGTCACTAATGGAAAATCAAAAGATTCAAGTTAAGTCCAAAATGGGTTTCTGGTCCATTCTTTTGATGGGAATGTAGCTGTGCCATTCTTCTTTATCACGGGCTCTTATAAGGTCAAAAAAGAGGATTAAATTTTAAATCAAGAAATGCTATAATAGACTCACATGAGTCTATTTTTAGATACAGCAAAAATCCAAGTGAAAGCAGGCAAGGGCGGCGATGCCCGCGAGACTTGCGGCTTTAGTCGTAAAGCGAGTCGGGACATTCGACGCGTAGCAAAGATGCTCGCGAGACTAGAAAAATAATAAAAAAGCAAAATGAGTTTATTTCTTGATACAGCAAAAATCCAAGTGAAAGCAGGCAAGGGCGGAGATGGGGCGGTGGCTTTTAGGCGGGAAAAATATGTGCCTGATGGTGGACCTGCGGGCGGAGATGGGGGGCGTGGCGGCTCAGTCATTTTTCGTGTGGATGAAGGCATGGCGACGCTCATGGATTTTCGCTACAATCGGATTTTCAAAGCGAAATCGGGCGAAAATGGGGCACGAAAAGGCATGCACGGTCGGGGCGCAGAAGATTTGATAGTAGATGTCCCGCAAGGGACAACTGTGAAAGACGGGGAGACTGTGATTGCCGATCTCGTTGAAAAAAATCAAGAAGTGATTGTCGCAAAAGGTGGTCGTGGTGGTCGTGGCAATATTCGTTTTGCAACGGCGAATAATCCAGCACCAGAAATTGCTGAAAATGGCGAACCGGGCGAAGAAAAAGAACTTTTATTAGAATTACGCGTTCTTGCAGATGTGGGCCTCGTTGGCTTCCCGAGTGTTGGGAAATCCACCCTACTTTCTGTGATTTCAAACGCCCGTCCTAAAATCGGTGCCTATCATTTCACAACACTTGTGCCCAATATTGGTATGGTGCAGATGCCCGATATGCGGGACTTTGTTGTGGCAGATATGCCGGGTTTGATTGAAGGAGCACACTCTGGTGCGGGTCTTGGGATTGAGTTTCTCAGGCACATTGAGCGCACGCGGGTCTTGCTCCACGTCATTGATATGTCCGCTGAGGAGGGACGCGACCCTTATCAAGATTATCTCGACATCAACCAAGAGCTTGAAAGCTACAATCTACGCCTCTTGGAGCGTCCGCAGATCATTGTGGCGAATAAAATGGACATGCCGAATGCGACTGATAATCTGGCAGACTTTCGAGACCAGCTCGGTGATGATGCACCGCAAATCTTTGAAATTTCAGCACTCACGAAGTTAGGCCTTCCGGAATTACTCCATGCGACGTCAGAATTGCTGGCAGAGACGCCTGAATTTCCACTTTATGAGATCGAAGAAGAGCCAGAAGGCGCCTACTACGGTTTTGAGAATCCTGAGGATGAGAAGGCCTTTGAGATTAAGCGAGATCCCGATGGGGCCTATCGGCTAGTCGGTGAGAAGCTTATCAAGCTTTACCAGATGACAAATCTCGAGCACGATGAGTCTGCGATGAAGTTTGCCAGGCAGATGCGGGCGATGGGGGTTGATGAAGCCTTGCGTGAGAAGGGCGCACAAGACGGAGACCTTGTGCGGATTGAAAAATTTGAATTTGAATTTGTGGATTAAATAAAGATGTAAAGCCGACTGATTTGAAAGTGAGCAATTTAGCGAATCTGGAGGTTCTGTGCTTGGACAGGTTCCCAGATTTGTCTAATTACCGAACTTTCAAGGAGTCTGAACTCAATTATAAGATGTGAAGCCGACTGTTCACAGCTGTAGAAAATAGGAAGTAGTAAGAAACATGGCAGAAATAAAAATCATTTCAAATCGTGACCCGAAAACGGGCGAGTTTATTGATGCAGGCGAGGAATGGACGCAAGAAAAAATCGAAGCCTTGCTCAAAAAATATAACCCCAATGGGACGATTCATTATCATAAAGAAGAAAAAGCGGAGGACGCAGATTGACGGCATTTTCTAAGGAATTTTCACTTGATAACGCAGAAGATGCACGGCTACTCTTTGGTTCTGAAGACAAGCATCTGAAACTCGTTGAAAAAACGCTCTCGGTGGAGATCAATTATCGCGGGGAGACGGTGCAAGTCGCAGGCGAACGTGAAGCGCAGGTGTCTGATGCAGAACTCGCCTTAAAAGCTTTGCTCGTCTTGATTTCAAGGGGCTTGCCTGTCCACACGTCGGACGTCGCGATTGCCTGCCAAATGGCGCAAAATGGCGAGATTGAGAATTTCACGGCGCTTTATGAGATTGAACTGACGAAAGACGACAATGGCCGCTCGATTCGCGTGAAAAACCTCGCGCAGAAGCTCTATGTGGATAGCGTGAAGTCGCACGATGTTGTCTTTGGGATTGGTCCGGCGGGGACAGGTAAGACTTTTTTGGCGGTCGTCCTTGCGGTTCAGGCTTTCAGAAACGGGCAAGTCAAGCGCATTATTTTAACACGCCCAGCCGTCGAAGCGGGCGAAAACCTGGGCTTTTTGCCGGGTGATTTGCAGGAAAAAGTTGATCCTTACTTGCGCCCTGTCTATGACGCCCTTTATACCGTTCTTGGGAAAACTGCGACAGAGCGCCTTATGGAGCGTGGCTTGATTGAAATTGCACCATTGGCCTATATGCGTGGGCGGACGCTTGACGACGCGTTTGTTATTCTTGATGAAGCACAAAATACGACTACCATGCAGATGAAAATGTTTCTGACGCGCTTGGGCTTTGGCTCTAAAATGATGGTGAATGGTGACATCAGCCAGATTGACCTGCCGCGGCATCAGAAATCAGGCCTCATTGATGCCACCCACAAGCTGTCAAATTTGACAAGCATTGATTTTGTCTATTTCCAAGCCAAGGACGTGGTGCGACATCCTGTAGTGGCTGAAATCATCAAGGCATATGACGACCAAAAAGACCTTGAGGTGACGGATGAAGTCTCACGCAGTGAGCTGTCGCAGGAAGCGAGCAACCGCGAGGAATTCCAGAAATCAAACGAGGTCTCCGATGTACGTTGAAATCATCAATGAGGTGGGTGCGCACGTCTCAAAAGAAATCCTAGAGCAGACTGAGAAACTCCTGCAATTTGCGGCTGAAAAATTAGGCTTGTCCGAGTCGAAAGAGATGGCTGTGACCTTTGTGGATAATGAGCGACAGCATGCTCTCAATCTCGAATACCGCGACACCGACCGCGCAACGGATGTGATTAGCCTCGAATACAAGCCAGAAGTCATTGAAGGCCTCCCTGAGGAACTCCAAGATGAGCTTGACCCTTTTATTGGTGAGCTTTTTATCAGCTACGAAAAAGCCGAAGAGCAAGCGGCGGACTTTGGCCATTCGCTTGCGCGTGAGTACGGCTGGCTTGCCGTCCATGGTTTTTTGCACATCAATGGCTACGACCATTACCCAGTGGGAGGCGAAGCTGAAAAAGAAATGTTTAGCTTGACGGAGGAGATACTTGAAGGCTTTGGCCTGGGGCGCTAAGAATAGCGTCTTTTTTGATATAATAGAGGCAGTGCAATCAGGCCAAATTATCAAATTGTTGGGCGGTTTTTATACGGTCAAGACGGAATCGGGCGAAATTTTTGAAACGCGGGCGCGTGGAAATTTCAGAAAACGTGGCTTGGCGCCTGTCGTTGGGGATTTTGTGGATTTTGAAAATGACTATATTTTGGAGATTCACGCCCGCAAGAATGAGCTGATTCGGCCGCAGATTGCGAATATTGACCAGATGATCGTGGTCATGAGCTCGGTGAGTCCCGATTTTTCACGAAATTTGCTTGATCGTTATCTTGCTTATCTTGAAAATAAGCGGATTGCAGCAATTATTTATCTCACAAAGCAGGATATTTTAACGAATTACGCAGAAATCGCGAAAGATTATGAGACGATTGGCTATTCCGTCTTGCAAGAACCACAAGCGCTCGTCGAACTTTTGCAAGGGAAAACGACGGCCTTCATGGGGCAGACAGGCGCCGGGAAATCCACGCTGCTCAATAAAATCGCACCAAACTTGGAATTGGCAACGGCTGAAACGTCAGACAAACTAGGCCGAGGCCGCCACACCACGCGACACGTCGAGCTTTATGCGATAGACTGTGCGCAGATTGCGGATACACCTGGTTTTTCAAGCCTCGACTATGATATTGACAACCCACCAGATCTGAATCGCAGTTTTATTGATATTTACAAACTCTCGGCGGGCTGTAAATTCCGTGAATGTACCCATACACATGAGCCAGAATGCGCAGTGAAAGTGGCGCTTGAGACGCATGATCTCTTACAATCCCGCTACGATAACTATTGTCAGCTTTTGACTGAAATCAATCACACGAGGGAGACCTACGCGAAAAATGCAAAAAAACAATAACTTTCTACACCCGCTCATCATCGCACTTCTCGTGGTGCTCTGGGGATTACTGATCATTTTCAAACACAGCTTGCCGCTCTGGGCGCAGCTTGTGGGCATGGTTGTGCTGATTGTCTTTACAGTTTTCATGCTCTGGTGGGTCAACCGCAAGGTGCTCGGTTCAAATAAGGAGAACTAATGCAAACGAAAATCTTTCCATCCATTTTATCAGGTGATTTTGGGGCTTTCCGTGAGTCAGTCAAAACGCTTGAAACAGCTGGGGCAGACGGCGTGCACATTGACATCATGGATGGCCATTTTGTGCCGAACCTAACTTTTGGTGCGGGCGTTGTGGAAGCCATCCGCAAGGACACGAACCTCTTTTTCGATGTTCACACGATGATTGACCATCCAAAAAACTACGTGGAGGCCTTTGCCAAAGCGGGTGCAGACTCGTTTACCTTTCATCTGGAGGCGACGAACCATCCGTCAGAGCTGACAAAAGCCATTCATGATGCGGGAATGAAGGCGTGTGTGGCTGTCAAACCTGCGACGGGCCTGTCAAATTTGACAGAACTCTTGTCAGACGTGGATATGGTGCTTGTTATGACGGTGGAACCAGGCTTTGGGGGGCAGAGCTTTATGCCAGACATGATGCCCAAAGTCCGTGAACTTGCAGAACTCCGTCAGAAATTAAATCTCAATTTTGACATTGAGGTGGATGGCGGGATTTCTGACGTCACGATCAGCGAAGCAGCTGCAGCTGGCGCCAATGTCTTCGTGGCAGGTAGCTACGTTTTTAAAGGCGAACCTGCTCGGCAAATTAAGAACTTGCGAGGGAAATTATGATTATATACTTCATCATTGGACTGATTATCGGCATTGTGCTAACCGCTATTTTGATGGCATTATTAGGTAATGCGCGTGTCTCCGAAGCAAAAGCAAAAACAGCGCAACAATTTGCAGGCGCAGTGAATCAAGAAGAACTACGTGCAAATTATGTGCCTGCAGCAACTTTCCAAGTCTTGCAAAATCAGTTGACTGAAACGAAAGACGATTTTCAAAAGTTTCAAGAAAACTTGGATAAGGATTATGTATCACGTGACAGCTATGACTTGGTCAAGGAACAACTGGAAAATTTGCCCAAAGATATTTTACCGAAACTCGTTAATCAGGCAAACGACGTATTAAAGGAAAAACGAGAAGATTTAACGAAAGAAAATTCTGAAAAACTTCAACCTGCCTTGCAACCTCTTCAGGAAGCTGTCAAAGCATTGACTGAGCGCGTTGACAAGGAAGAAAAAGAAAAGATTTCTTTAAAAACTGAAGTGAGCAAATTGACTGAACTCAATCAAACTCTTTCTACGGATGCGAAAAATCTCACAAATGCTTTAAAAGGAGATAATAAAGTTCAAGGAGACTGGGGAGAACTCCAGTTGGAAACAATTCTCGAAGCCTCTGGGGTGCCCTTTCGCAAACAAAATTCTTTTGCAGGGCAGTTGACTGAGACGGGGAATGCACAACGACCTGATTTTATCATTGACTTACCAGATGATAAGCATTTGATTGTCGATAGTAAAATGTCTTTAAGTGCTTATACAGATTATTTGAATGCAGAAAATGAGGTGGATAAAGCCGAAGCCTTGAAGCGTCATGTGACTTCAGTTGAGAATCACATCAAAAATGAACTGGGCGAGAAACATTATGAACGTATTGAAGGTGTAGATACTGTTGACTTTGTGTTTATGTTTGTACCTGTTGAAGGCGCCCTTACTGTAGCTGTTGAAGCAAAGCCTGATTTAATCAATATTGCCTTGAAAAACAATGTTGCTTTAGTTAATAGTTTTAATTTGGTTGCTCTTTTGCGTACAGTATCTTACTTGTGGACAGTAGATAAACAAAACAAAAATGTGGGGGAGATTGCAAAGATTGGCGGTGCTCTTTATGATAAGTTTGTAGGTTTTACGGAAAATATGTCAAAGATTGATAGCAAATTGTCAGACGCAAAAGATGCTTATTCGGCTGCTTTTAGTCAATTAACGACTAAGAATAAAGATGGCTCTGAAAAGGCAGACACAATCATAGGACGCATCGAAAAGTTGAGAGAATTAGGGGCGGATACTAAAAAAGAAATCAATTCTAATTTACTTTTAGAAGTGGAGAGTTCCAATGACACAGATTAAAGACATGAAAGAAGGCGAGGGCTTCGAGGGCTTCTATCTCGTGAAGTCGATTGAGCTGCGCAAAACGAAAGCTGGAAAAGACTATCTGGCTTTGACAATTCAAGATGAGTCGGGCGAAATCTCTGGCAATAAGTGGGATGCCCAGCCTGGTGAGCTCGAGAAATTCGCACCTGGTACTGTCGTCCACGTGGAAGGGACGCGCGAAGTCTATAACAACAGGCCTCAGGTTAATCAAATCAAGGTCCGTCTGCCTGAAGACGGCGAGCCCACGGATCCCAAGAAATTTCGCGTGGCGTCGCCTGTGGATGAGGCGGAGCTCCGCGAAACTGTGCAACAATTCGTTTTCAAGATTGAAAATGCCACTTGGGCACGGATTGTGCGCGCTTTGCTGAAGAAATTCGACAAGGAATTCTTTGAATTCCCAGCGGCGAAATCCAATCACCACGCCTTTGAAGGTGGCCTCGCCTATCACGAGACGACGATGCTGAAGCTCGCTGAAGCGATTGCTGGCGTTTATCCGCAGCTCAACGCGAGTCTGCTTTATGCGGGGATTTTGCTGCATGACATGGCGAAATGCCTTGAATTTACAGGCTATGAGAATACACAATATACCTTGCGTGGCAATCTCATCGGCCATATCGTCTTGATTGATGAGGAAATCATCCGCGCCGCGAAGGAATTGAACATTGATGAAAATTCGGAAGACCTTTTGCTTTTAAGGCACGTGGTTTTAAGCCACCATGGCCTCTTGGAATATGGAAGTCCTGTACGTCCGCAGGTCTTAGAGGCCGAAATCGTGCATGAAATCGACATGATTGATGCCGCCATCATGATGATTGACACGGCTGAAAAAGCTGTTGCCCCAGGTCAGCAAACGGCGAAAGTCTGGCCTTTGGACAATCGACAATTCTATAAACCTTTGTGGGATAAGGAAGAAGCAGGACAGGAGACCTTGTTTTAATGCGGAAATTGCCTGACATCAAGCGTCTCGTCGTGAAAGTCGGCACTTCGACCCTGACCTATGAAAATGGCCGGCTGAACCTCGGGCGCATTCAAAATTTGGCGCGGGTACTTTCGGACGTCAAAAATTCTGGAGTTGATTTAGTCCTTGTCACATCTGGCGCAATTGGTGTCGGCGTTGAGACAATGGGGCTGGGACATCGTCCAGAGTCCGTAGCGGAGAAGCAAGCAGCTGCCGCAGTTGGCCAGCCACAGCTCATGGAGATTTACGAGGACAGCTTTGGGAAGTACAATACCAAGGTCGCACAGATTCTCTTGACAAAGTATCTCTTGACGGATACAAAAATGCACGCGAACGCGACAGCGACTTTTGAAGCTTTGCTTGACGCGGATGTCCTTCCGATTGTCAATGAGAATGATACCGTTGTGACCGATGAAATCCTCTTTGGCGATAATGATACGCTTTCTGCTCATATTGCGACATTAGTTCAGGCGGATTTGCTACTCATTTTGACTGATATTGATGGGCTATATGATAAAAATCCTTTGGAAAATCCGGATGCTACCCTGATTTCAAGTTTGCCAAATGTAACAGAAGATGTGAAAGTCTTGGCAGGCGGGTCGTCAAGTAACCGTGGCACGGGCGGGATGATTACAAAGCTTGAAGCCGCTGAGATTGCGCAGAAGGCACAGGTGCCGACGCTGATTATGAATGGGACGGAGCCAGATTTGATTTATCAAGCACTGAAAGGAGAAGAACTTGGAACGATTATCGGTGCGTGAAGCGGCACAAATGGCGAAAAAAACAGCTGCAGAAGTGGCTTTGTTGACTTTGGACGAGCGTAATCAAGTGATTTCTGCGATTGCAGAGAGTCTCGAAGCCCATATTTCTGAGATTCTTGCAGCAAACGCAAAAGATCTGGAAAACATGGGCAATCATCCCATGCGTGATCGGCTCTTACTCACTGAAGAGCGGATTCTCGCGATTGCTTCAGCCACGCGGGATGTGGTACAACTCCCTGATCCCTTGGATGTCAAATTTGACGAGACGTGGACGCGCCCCAACGGGCTTAAAATCACGAAACACCGTGTGCCTTTTGGACTGATTGGGATGATTTATGAGGCGCGGCCCAATGTCACGGTGGACGCAGCAGTGCTTTGCCTCAAGTCTGGGAATGCCTGTCTCTTGCGTGGCGGCTCGGATGCGATTGAGAGCAATCGAGTGTTGACAACGCTCATGCAAGACGTGCTACGCAAACAAAATTTGCCTGAAGCTGCCATCTCATTGATTGAGGATACGTCGCGCGATTCAGCGACAGAAATGATGCACCTCAAAGGGATTCTTGATTTACTCATACCGCGCGGGGGCGCAGGCTTGATTCAGTCCGTCGTGGAGCATGCGACGGTACCCGTGATTGAGACGGGTTCAGGGATTTGCCACGTTTATGTCGATGAGACTGCTGATTTGGACAAGGCGTTTGATATTTTGATTAATAGTAAGACCCAGCGTCCCAGCGTTTGTAATTCGGCAGAGACCCTCGTCGTACATGAAGCCGTTGCTGCAGCATTTCTCCCACGTTTGGAAAATCAAGGCATTGAATTGCGCGGTGATGCTACTGCACAAAAAATTATTTCCTGTCAGCTCGCCTCTGATGAGGACTTCCATACAGAGTACAACGCCCTCATCCTTAACATCAAGGTCGTGTCAAATCTGACAGAAGCGATTGCCTTCATCAATAATCACTCAACGCACCATACCGAATGTATTGTCAGCTCTGACGAAACGCATATTGAAGACTTCCAAAGACGCATTGACTCAGCCGTCATCGTGGCGAACGCCTCGACACGCTTCACAGATGGCTTTGAATTCGGCTTCGGTGCGGAAATTGGGATTTCTACCCAGAAACTCCATGCAAGAGGTCCCATGGGGCTTGCGGAAATGACCACTTACAAATATTTAATCCAAGGAGAAGGGCAGGTACGTGCATGAAATTAGGATTTATCGGCCATGGCAACATGGCAAAAGCAATGATTGCAGGCATCACAGCCTCAGGACTTGTCAAATCTGATGACATCCAAACGAGCCATACAGACGCTGGCAATCAGGCTATCATTGACTTTGCGGACATTATTTTTCTTGCTATCAAGCCTCAAATCATCAATCAAGCCTTGTCAAATTTGACAATTCCAAAAGACAAGCTCCTTGTGACCATGTCGCCTGGCGTCGCCACGTCAAACTTCCCCGAGAACAAAGTCATCCGCACGATGCCCAACACCCCAGCCCTCGTAGGAGAAGGTGTGACCGCCGTTTGCAAAAATGACAAAGTCACAGATGCTGAGTACACGCAGGTCAAAGAACTCCTTGCGAGCTTCTCTACTGTCTATGACTTTCCCGAGAGCCAAATGGATGCAACGATTGCACTCTCTGGAAGCTCACCCGCCTATGTCTATTACCTGATTGAAGCCATGGCAGATGCCAGCAGCAAAGATGGTATTTCGCGTGATATAGCTATCAAGATGGCTGCACAAACCCTTCTTGGAACCGCGAAAATGGTCCTCGCTTCAAACGATAGCCCAGCCTCCCTCCGTGAGCGCGTCTGCTCCAAAGGCGGCACCACGATTGAAGCCGTCAATGTCCTCACAGAAAAACACTTCCCAGACCTTATCGCAGAAGCTATGAACGCATGCACCGCTCGTGCCAAGGAAATGACACAAGAATTTGAAGCCTAACTAAACCTCACTCAGAAAGGAATATCATGAAAACTACTCTCCAAAACGACCAACTCAAGGTCGAAATCGACAGCCTCGGCGCCGAAATGCACTCCATCCAAAAAGACGGGCTTGAGTACCTCTGGCAAGCCGACCCCGACATCTGGGCACGGCACGCACCGCATCTTTTCCCGATTGTCGGCAAGCTCAAAGGCAATAAATTTAGCTATCAAGGTCAAGAATACGGAATGGGTGGGCATGGTTTCGCACGCGATATTGGCTTTAAACTCATCCCAAATGATCCAGACGAAGAAATCCAAGGCCAGCAGCTCATCTATGAGTTGACAGATAATGCTGTGACGAAAAAAATTTACCCCTTTGCCTTTAAATTCCGCGTTTATTATCAGCTAGAGGAAAATCGCATCACAGTCGGCTATCTCGTCACTAATCCCGATTCCAAAAACCCGCTTTATTTCAGCGTTGGAGCGCACCCTGCTTTTCAAGTGCCGCTTGAAACAGGTGAGTTCACTGACTACAAGCTGACTTTTGATAATCCTATTCACCGCATGGCCTTTCCACTGAGCCCTGAGACGGGACTTGTGGACTTTCATGCAGGAAAAGAGGTCATCGTCACAGATCTCCCTCTCAACCACGAGCTCTTTGATCATGATGCACTTATTTACAATACGCACCCAGGCGATAGTATCACGCTCACAAACAGCAAAGACAAGCACAGTGTCAAGGTGAGCTGGGATGGCATGCCATACGTCGGACTCTGGAGTCCCTATCCAAAAGAGGGTCCTTTCGTCTGCATCGAGCCATGGGCGGGAATTGCTGATGATCGCTTCACGGAAGGCGATTTTACGCAAAAAATCGGGATTATCCAGCTCGCACCAGGCGTTAATTTCTACGCCTCCTACACGATTGAAATCAACTAAAAGGAGAAGCCATGCCTAATTTCAACGAACCATTAACCTTAAAGTCAGGTCTCGCACTCAAAAACCGACTCGTTGTTCCACCGATGACAGTTGTTCTGAGCTTTCATGATGGTGCCATTACGCAAGAAGAGGTCGCACACTACAAGAGACTCTCACAGGGCTCAGGACTTGTGATTACAGGGACTGCCAATGTCACCCCCAACGGGAAAGGCTGGCCAGGAGAACTTTCAGTCGCATCAGACGATATGATTCCAGGTCTTGCACGGGTGGCAGATGCGATTCACGAAGGCGGGGCAAAGGCGATTCTCCAGATTTTCCATGCCGGTCGGATGACGAGTGAGAAGACCATCGGCGAACAAGTCGTCTCTGCATCTGCAGTCGCCGCAGAAGGTGACGGTTTTGAGACGCCACGCGAGCTCACAGAAGCTGAGATTTTGGAAATCATTGAGGCTTTCGGTGCAGCAACACGTCGTGCGATTGTGGCAGGTTTTGATGGTGTAGAAGTGCATGGCGCCAATATGTATCTCATTCACCAGTTTTTCAGTCCTCATAGCAACCGTCGGACAGACAAATGGGGCGGTAGTCTTGCCAAACGGATGGTTTTCCCGCTTGCTGTACTGGAGCGCGTCTTCACAGAAGTTAAAACGGCCACAAGCCCTTTTGCGATCGGCTATCGTTTTTCACCCGTCGAAGGAACAGATCCTGGGATAAGGCTTGAAGACACCTTGGCACTCCTTGAGGAGCTCAAAAAATTACCGCTTGACTACCTGCATGTCTCACTCAAACACTATGCGAGAAAGGCCAACTCCGAAAATTACTCAGAAAAGCCAACTCTCGTCTATCTGCACGAAGCTCTTTCTGGCTCAAATCTCCCACTGATTGCCGTCGGTGGGGTACGCACGCGCGCAGAAGCAGCTGCAGTCCTTGAAAATGCAGAGCTTGTCGCTATTGGACAGCAGAATCTTGTCGAACCTAATTTTGCAGAAAAGCTCCTCGCTGGTCAAGATGACTTTGTCACAAAGCCTTTTGGGGAGGCAATTTACGACCTTGAGATGCCGCATCCCATGCTAAAATACCTAGAGAAGCGCTATGCAACTCCCGAGAAGAAAGTCCTGTAAGCTTTTTCAGGTAGTCTATCTAATGAAAAATGAAAAACGTTCCCATTTACGGGAATCGTTTTTTTAATCTCCTCTTCTATGCTAGAATAAAAAATAGGAAGGAGAGTGCATGAAGACAGAAAACACGCGTTATTTGCTTGCTAAGAGCCAGGAGAATGCCCATGATTGACAAGAATTATGGTGAAATTTTCCACGCAATCCGCAAACAGCGCGGTTTTAAGGTCATGAGCTTTGAGCCAGGTGTGTCTAAATCAGCGATCTCCAGGTTTGAGATGGGCGAGACCGCCTTGCCGATTGACAAGCTGGTTTATGCGCTTGACAAAATGAAGTTGTCTCTTGCGGAGTTTGAAAGTTTTTCCAACGACTTTGAAGCGAGCAAGCACAACGAGAAGCTCACGCAGCTCTACCCACTCTTTTATCATTTGGACGCAGAGGGCCTCTTGCGCCTTTTAGGCTCTAAAGACTGGACCTTTCGCTTGGCTGCACAAGCCCTCTACAATGAATTGACCAATGGAAAGAGCCTGCGCGTGGGGGAGCAGACACAGCTGATGCGCTATTTTCTGGGTCTTTCCGACTGGGGGACATACGAGCTGACAATCGCTTATGCGACGATTTCGCAGTTTTCGGCTGGGCAGATCAAGATGCTCTTTGAAAAAATCAAAGATGACACTTCTTATCACAATCAGATTTTTCACTATGGCAGGCGCGTGTCGCAGATTTTCCTCAAGGGTGCTTTTGGGCTCATCATCGTGGATGAGGAGAAAAGCGCGCGTGAGATATTAGACTATACGCGGCAATTCACGAAAAAAGACGATCTTTTCTCACTTGCCTTGCTCTATTTTTTGGAGGGCTGCTATACCTATCATTTTGACTTGGCGCGCACAAGAGAGGGACTTGCGCAGATTCGTGAGGCGATGCATATCTTTACTGTGCTTGGAAGTGGACACCATGCAGAGTTTTTGCGGGCCATGGCTCAAAAGTACCTTGTTATCGGCGAGATGGTCTAGGGAGGTGATTAAAAGGTACATATAGTACGGAGATATATAGGGTATTATTGTAAAAAGATTGGAGAATCAAAAAATGAAAAGTTCAAGAAAAAGAAAACAAAAGATAAGAAAAAGAATTGCTGTCTTATTAGCTGCTTTGGTAATTTTGATACCGTCAACTTCTGCTGCAGCTTATAGCATAGCTGTCTATGGCGGCTGTTGGACAACTTATACGAATATTTGGCCATTTGCTTCTTGGGGGCGTCAGACGACTTTTGCTGATTACTTTTATGTGAGGAGCAGTCATCGCTGCTATGCATATGCTGGAGAGGGAAGCTATAAATGGGGTTATGCAGGCCGCAATGCTCATGCAAACAAATCGGCATACGGACCATTCGGAGCTCGCGTAGCAAGCGATTACTTTAATTATTAAGATACTGAAAGGGGAACTATGTCCAATAAAGTTATCAAATATGTATTATATGCTTTATTTTTAGTCATTAGTATTTCTGGTGCCAATATTATAAATAATAATATTATAGATAATCAAATCATGGCAACATATAACCCTAAAAATGCGGAACAAATTTTTTTGCCTGAGCAACTTTTAAGTCAAAAAAACTTTAAATCATTTCTCATAACTATCCAGGGCGTATCTAAAACTGCAGATACGCCTTTTACATTTAGAGTGACAGATATTGGTTATAAAAATAATGGAAAAGGTAAAATAAATTTTAATTATCCGGAGAATGACATTACCTTCTACCAAATAAAACAGGGTGTTGGAAGCAATAAAAGATATGTGTCCCATGGGATAAATACTTCGTTTGCCATAAATGATATCAGTTCATTTACGCCAGAGGAATTTATACATTCAGATTTGTTCATATCCGGCGTGAACACAGGCAATGCTGAAAATTTGCTTGCAAAGAAACTTAACGAGAATTATGGTCTATCATTGAAAAGAGATGATTTAATCAATCTGCCAACAGACTATCAGCCGGTAGAGTTTCTTTATACGAATGCAAGCCTAGATTTGTTTGTTGCTGCAGCATCTATATTTTATGTTATTTTTCTCTTTGTATGGTTAGTAGAAAATAATCGAAAAATTGCAATAAATCGACTACACGGAGTAGATGGACTAACAATAGTGTCAGAAATTTTCTTAAAAGAGTTTGCGATAGTAGCATTATTTAGTTTGATTTTCTGCAGCTTGATCATTTTTAAAGGAATTGAACCATTTTATTTATTTTTATGGGCGTTTTTTATAGCGGTTATAATTGCAATAGATTATCTATCAATATTATTCGTATCGCGGCATTCTTTGACGAACCAAATAAATAATAGATCTTTTTTAAAGTTTAGTCATATTTTTCTATATGTTATCAAGGTATTAATATTTACTATTAGTATTTCAACGACGTTAGACACGGTGAACTTGATCAATAATACATTAAAGATTAATAACAATGCCAGCCTTGATAATTACGGGGTACTTTATCCAACTGTACTAGGAAATATTTCTGATAATGGTGTGCCGATGACAAATTTCTGGAATTTATTCCAAAAAGGCCAGGACATGGGTGCAGTCATGTCTGTCAATAGTAACCAGACAAGCGAGTTTGGACAAAACATACAAATGAACATCAATTTTTTAAAGAATGAGAAAATAACTGATAGTACTGGTAAGAAAATTTATTTGGATAGTGATACCTCAGAAGGAATCGTACTTTATAGCAGTAAACTAAGTGAGAAATTATCAGATATAAAAAAATACTTTACTAATGAAAACAACTCTGGGTTTAATACGCAGCAAATCCTCTATATTGCGATAAAACCAAATCAAAAAATACCTCTTTATGAAGGAACTACCTCTCCACAGGCAGGGAACCAAATTATGACAGAAGAAGTAAGTGTGGCTACGGTTTATACAAAAAGTAATATTCGCAAGAACACAGTTAATATGCTTTTGAATCAAGGGAATCCTTATGCATTGCTTTTTCCACTCCAAGGGAGTCTTGAAAATACATACAAAAAGTTGTTGCCGGCGTTACAAAAAGATGCAAGCACGTCAGCTGCACCATCATTGATTGTAGCTAATGAAGTACCTAGCGCAAATGTAATGCTTACTGTTGGGGACGTATCAAATTATATATTTACAAATATCTTTGCGTTCTTATTATTTGTAATGATGATTTTTGCTACAACAAGCTTCTACTTTAGGGTATATCGCAAAAAGATTAGTATTCTCCGTTTTCAAGGGGTATCAACTCTTAGAACATATCGTAATTTGGGTATAATTGTAGCAGTTCAGTATATATATTGTTTTGTATTTTCCTTGATGACTGGAGCGAGTGCAAGTATCTTTGAATTGTTTGGTATCTATCTAATAATCGAAATAAGTATTATTGTTACGTTACTAAGAAGTTTAGAAAAAAGAGTATTTCTTGATGTGCTGAAAGGAGAATAAGAATGGTTGCAATTCAAATAAAAAATTTAGAAAAAGGATATAATGGTTTTCCGATTTTTGAGAATTTTTGTCTTGAAGTTCCAGAAAATAAAATGGTAACTATTTATGGACCAAGCGGTGCTGGTAAATCGACATTGTTAAATATAATGGGACTAATCGAAGATTATGATGACGGGGAACTTTATTTGTTTGGAGAATTTGCCCCAGAAATCTATAGCAGACAATCTTTGATAACTAGAAGAAAAGTAATATCGTATCTCTTTCAAAATTTTGCACTTGTTGAAGATGAAAGTATTGAAAAAAACTTAGCAGTTGCGTTATATTACATGAAAAAGACCCAACATGAGAAAAGAATTTTAATGAAAGAGATGCTCGAGAAAGTTCATTTAAATCATTCGTTAAGAACAAAGATATATTCTTTATCGGGGGGAGAAAAGCAAAGAGTTGCTGTGGCTCGGGCATTGCTTAAAGAAAGTAAAATAATATTGGCGGATGAGCCTACTGGCTCACTTGATAAAAACAATCGAGATAAAATAATAAAACTTTTGAAAGAGCAGGTTGAAGAGGGGAAAACAGTTGTTATTGTGACACATGATTTAGAAATTGTTGAGAAGAGCGACCTTGCAATAGAAATATAAATTAACGAAATAAACTTAAGAAAAGAGCGCCGCTGAGGCGCTTTTTATGTTATAATCTGTGGAAACGAAAGGGGTTTTATGCCGGTCAAGGTTGTTAAAAATTTGCCTGCGATTGAGGAGCTGCGCCGTGACAATATTTTTGTGATGGACTCGGAGCGTGCCATGACGCAGCAGATTCGCCCTCTTTCGATAGTGGTGGTTAATTTAATGCCCAGAAAACTCGTCACGGAAACGCAAATTTTGCGGCTTTTGTCGAATACGCCTTTGCAGATTACGGTGGATTTTATTTATATGACGACGCATGAGGCGCACAATGTCGCGCAAAATCATCTGGATAGCTTCTACAAGGCTTTCTTAGAGGTCAAAGATCGTTTTTATGATGGGATGATAGTAACGGGCGCACCAGTGGAGAATATGGCTTTTGAGGCGGTGGATTACTGGCAAGAGCTCGAAGAAATCTTGGACTGGTCTAAGACACATGTGTTTTCGACACTGCATATTTGCTGGGGGGCGCAGGCTGGGCTTTATTCGCGTTACGGGATAGGAAAAGTAGATTTGCCAAAAAAACTTGTCGGGGTCTATCGCCATCAAGTCATTGCAGATAAGCATCCACTGATGCGGGGATTTGATGATGTCTTTGATTGTCCGCATTCCAGATACACGGCATCTGATTTAACGCGATTACCTGCGGATTTTGAGCTTTTGGCGCGCTCGGAAATCGCGGGGGAGGCGATTCTTGCGAAGAAGAATTTGCGGGAAATCTATGTGTTTGGACATTTGGAGTATGATCGCGAGACGCTTGCTTGGGAGTATGCGAGAGATAAGAAGGCTGGACTTGCACCGGATGTGCCGGAGGATTATTTTCCTCAGGATGACGATAAAGAGCGGCCTGCGATGACTTGGGCGTCATCGTCGCATTTGTTTTTTGCAAATTGGCTGAATTATGCGGTTTATCAGGAGACGCCTTTTGATGCAGCGCGCTTGGCACAGCATGCGGACGAGGAGTATGACTTTAACAGTGAAGAGGAGAGTGGACAATGACAGAGCTAGATACGCTCTTGGCGCACGCAGGAGACAAGCGGGATGAGGCAACAGGCGCTTTGGTGTCCCCAATTCATTTGTCGGCGACTTATCAGCATCCAGAACTTGGTAAGTCAACTGGCTTTGACTATACACGAACGGCAAACCCTACGCGCCAGGGTCTTGAAGAGGCACTTGCTGCGATTGAATCGGGTACGCGTGCGTTTGCGACGTCTTCTGGGATGGCGGCGATTGCGCTGGCTCTTGAGATTTTTCCAGTAGGCGCGAAGGTCGTAGCTTCCAGAGATCTCTATGGCGGGAGCTTTCGTTGGTTCGATGAACGTGAGAAAATGGGGCGTTTTGCCTTTTCGTATGCGACGACAGAAGATGAGATGTTGGATGCTATTGGGTCTGACACCGATGTGGTGTATCTTGAAACGCCGACAAACCCTCTCATGGTTGAGGTAGATATTGCAAAGATTGCTGGGAAGGCACATGCGGTAGGCGCAAAGCTTATTGTGGATAATACCTTTTATACACCGATTTATCAGCGACCGCTTGAGATGGGTGCGGACATGGTGTTGCACTCGATGACGAAGTACTTGGGCGGGCACAATGATGTGCTCGCGGGGTGTGTTGTAGTGCGAGATGCGGCACTTGCTGAGCAGCTGGACTTTCAGCTCAATACGACGGGTGCGGTCTTGTCAGCTTTTGATAGTTATCTGGTCTTGCGCGGCTTAAAGACCTTGAGTCTTAGAATGGCGCGTGCGACTGCAAATGCGCATGCGATTGTTGCGATGCTTGCGGAGTCGCCTGCGGTGAAGGCGGTTCTTTATACGGGGAAGGGCGGTATGGTCAGCTTTAAGCTCGTTGATGAGAGTCGAATTCCGCAGATTCTGCGAGCACTCAAGGTGTTTACCTTTGCAGAGTCGCTTGGCGGGGTGGAGTCTCTCGTGACTTATCCTGCAACGCAGACGCACCATGACATTCCAGAGGCAGTGCGCGTGAGCTACGGCTTGACAAACGATTTGCTGCGGCTTTCGGTGGGGATTGAAGACGCAAAAGATCTTGTGGCGGATTTGAAGCAGGCGCTGGAAGGCTGATTTTGAAGTCTGTCAAATTTGACAGATGGGAAAGAAAAGGATTTTGAGTAGATGACAACTTATGATTTTACAACCTTGCCCAATCGCTTGAGTGAGCATAGCGAAAAGTGGCACGAGGTGGAAGATGATGCGGATTTATTGCCGCTATGGGTGGCAGATATGGATTTTGAGCCGCTTCCTGCGGTGCGTGAGGCTGTCAAATCTTATGCAGAGCAGGTTTATGGCTATAGTTACCCATCGGCTGGTTTATTTCAGGCAATTTTGGATTGGGAGCGGACCCAGCACGGTTTGTCAAATTTGACAGCAGCAGATATTGCGCTCGTTGAAGGGGTGGTGCCTGCGATTTCGATTGCGGTGCAAGCATTCACGGAGCCAGGAGATGCGGTGCTGATTAACACGCCCGTCTATCCGCCATTTGCACGCACTGTGAAGCTCAATGCGCGCGATTTAGTCTGCAATTCGCTTGTGGAAGAGGCGGGCGAGTTTGTTGTCAAATTTGACAGCTTTGAAAAAGCCATTACTGAGCACCAAGTCAAGCTTTTTATCCTCTGTAATCCGCACAATCCTGGCGGACGCGTCTGGCGTAAGGATGAACTTGAGCAAATGGCGGATATTTGCGCCCGCCATGGCGTTTTGATCGTCTCAGATGAGATTCACCAAGACTTGACACTCTTTGGAAATAGCCATACAAGCTTTCTGAGCCTTTCACCAGACATTGCCAAATCAGCAATTGTCCTAGCCTCAGCTACCAAGACCTTTAACATTGCGGGCACCAAATGCAGCTATGCCCTGATTCCAGATACTACTCTCCGCGAGAAATTCCTCGCTCGCAGACTTGCCAACAACCAACACGAAGTTGCAAGCCTTGGCATGTTGACCACAGAAGCAGCCCTCAGAAATGGCGCAGACTGGCTCACGCAGCTCAAGGAGACACTCGAGACCAATATCAATTACCTTCTGTCAAATTTGACAGCCCATACCAAGATCAAAGCGATGCGTCCTGAGGCAACTTACCTTGTCTGGCTGGACTTTTCATCATACGAGCTTACAGATAAAGCGCTAGATGAACGCCTGCGCAATGTTGCTCATCTTATTCTCAACCGTGGCAAGACCTTTGGCAATGAGGGTACCAGTCACGCCCGATTTAACGCCGCAGCCCCATTCACGGTGATTGAAGAGGCCACGAAGCGCCTCGTGACTGCGTTCAAAGCATGAGATGCCGTTTCAAGCCAGCCTTATGCCTGCCCGCCGTTAGAAAGCTTAACCATGCAACTTCGACCGATTGAGCCTCGTGATGATACAGCTGTCTGCACTCTCATTAGTCTGTTCTCGAGGAATTCCACTATAACAAGCCTGGCACCGCCTATTTCGACCCTCAGCTCTCGCACCTAACCGCCTTCTACACCAGCCATCAGCCCGCTGCCTATTGGGTGATAGAAGAGGAAAATGGACAAATCGTAGCTGGCGTTGGCATTGCCCCCTTTGATGGCACCATTTGCTAACTCCAAAAGCTCTACATTCTTCCTGACTTCCGTGGTAAAGGCTATGCCAGGTTGCTTATGGATACTGCGATAGATTTTGCCGGCAAGCATTACAAAGCCCTCTACCTCGATACCGACCACGTCTTCACGACCGCCCGCAAACTCTACGAAAAATACAACTTCACCTACCTTGACGCACCTCTTCCTGCCACTATCCACAACGCCTGCGACACCTGGATGCTCCTGAAATTCTAAGCCACCTCATCGAAAGTCCCCACCCAAAAACCTCCAAAAAATGCTACAATAAAGAAAAAAGTAAGGAATCCAAAATGTCCAATTTTACCGTCGTTGAGCACCCGCTCATTCAGCATAAACTCAGTATCCTCCGCCGCAAAGACATCAGCTCCAAAGAATTCCGTGAACTCGTCAACGAAATCGGTATGCTCATGGCTTACGAAGTCACACGAGACCTTCCCCTGGAGGACATCACGATTGAAACCCCCATCACAACAACAACCGCGAAGCAAATCGCAGGCAAAAAAATGGCCATCATCCCCATCCTTCGCGCAGGAATCGGTATGGTCGATGGGATTCATAGCCTCATGCCAGCCGCACGCGTTGGCCACATCGGTATGTACCGCGATGAAGAAACGCTCCAACCCGTTGAGTACCTCGTCAAGCTCCCCACAGACATTGCCGACCGCGACATTCTCCTCGTCGATCCCATGCTTGCGACAGGAGGCTCCGCCATCATGGGGATTGACATTTTGAAAAAACGCAAGGCTCACAACATCAAGTTCGTCTGCCTTGTTGCAGCGCCTGAAGGGGTCAAAGCCCTCCAAGAAGCACATCCTGACATTGACATTTATGCCGCAGCACTCGACGACCATCTCAATGAACACGGCTACATTGTCCCAGGCCTAGGTGACGCTGGCGATCGCCTCTTTGGCACAAAATAATCCTTGAAAGGACTTCTCATGACCCGAAACGTAGTAATCCTCGCTGCTGGCAAAGGCACCCGTATGAAATCAGACACCCCCAAAGTCCTCCATGAAGTCGCAGGCAAATCCATGCTCGCACATGTCATTGATAATAGTCGTGCCGTTGACGCAGAGCGTACCGTGATTGTCGTAGGCTTTGGCGCAGATAGCGTCATTAACAGCCTCCCGGAGGACATGGACACCTACGTCGTCCAAAAAGAGCAACTTGGCACAGGCCACGCCGTTGTGGAGACCCGTGGCTTTCTCGCACAGCAAGATGGCGAGACCATGGTCACTTATGGCGACATGCCACTTATCACAGGAGATACCCTCAAGGAACTCTTCGCTTATCACGAAGCTCAGGATGCGAAAGCAACTGTGCTCACAGGCATCGCAACAAATCCGCACGGCTACGGCCGCATCATCCGTGAGGATGGGGCTGTCACAAAGATTGTCGAGGAAAAAGATGCTACCGAAAGCGAAAAAGCCGTCCACGAGGTCAATACGGGCATCTATGTCTTTGACAACCGCCTCCTTTTTGAGGCACTTGAAAAGCTCAGCCCAGCGAACGCCCAAGGCGAGTACTACCTCACAGATGTCATTGAAAGCTTTGTAAAGGCGGGACATAGAGTAGCAGCTATGGAGCTTGCGAACTTTGATGAGTCCCTAGGTGTTAATGATCGCGCACAACTCGCCGTTGCTGAGCGTATTATGCGAGCACGGATTAACCACACTCACATGCTTGCAGGCGTGACTTTGATAGATCCCGCGACCACTTATATCGGTACAGACGTGACCATCGGTGCAGATACTGTGATTGAAGGAGGCGTGACACTCGCAGGGCACACGACGATTGGCAAGCACTGTCATGTGACGACAGGTTCACGTTTGGTCGATGCAACCCTCCACACTAGTGTCATCGTACGCGCTTCAACCCTCGAAGGCGCCGTCATGGAAGCAAATAGCGATTGCGGCCCTTACGCACACTTGCGCCCGGGCACAATTCTTCATGAAAAAGCCCATGTGGGTAACTTTGTGGAGGTTAAAAACGCAACACTGGGCGACGGCACAAAGGCGGGACACTTGACCTACATTGGGGACGCGACCGTCGGTAAAAAAGTCAACTTTGGCGCAGGAACCATCACGGTCAACTATGATGGGGAAAATAAATACCGTACCGAGATTGACGACTTCGCATTTATCGGCTCAGGAAGCCGCCTGATTGCACCTGTTGTGATAGGCAAAAACGCGCTGACTGCAGCGGGTTCCACCATCACAGAGGACGTTCCCGAGGATGCCATGGCTATCGGCCGTGGCCGCCAAGTCAACAAATTAGGCCGAGCAAAAGGCAAACCACACTACAAAGGACAATAAAATGACCCCAGCGGACGCCGCCAAATTTGAAGAAAAAACCCTCTCGCGAAAAGATATTTTTTCTGGACACGTCATCCAGGTCAAGCTAGATACAGTTGCGATTCCTGATGGCTCACCCGACCAGACCCGAGAAATCGCCCTCCATCCAGGGGGCGTAGCCATTTTAGCCCTGACGCAAGAGGGCAAGATTATCCTTGTTAGGCAGTTTCGCAAAGCTCTCGAAGAGGTCATTTACGAGATTCCCGCAGGAAAAATCGACCCCGAAGAGCGTGCCAAACTTGAACTCACAAAAAATGGATCTGTGCATTCAGGCTTTCATGGCGAAAATGCTGAGACCAGTAAGACACTTCTCAAAGCCATCCGCCGTGAACTCGAAGAAGAAACAGGCTACAAAGCAGCAGAGATCCACCAGGTAGCTGAGTTTTACGTCTCACCAGGCTTTACCAATGAAAAAACCTACCTTTTCTTTGCTACAGGGCTCACGAAAGTAGAGCACCCCAAACCCGCAGACGTGGGTGAGATTTTAGAACTCCACGAAGTCACCCTAGACGAAGCGCTCAAGCTTGTTCGGAAAGGTGAGATTGACGATGCGAAGACCCTGATTGCCTTGCAATATATACAACTACAGGATATAAACCATGGCTAAACCCCTCCTTACTGATGACCTCATCGAAAAAGAACGCAGAAGACGTGCCGCTCTCGAAGAGGCAATCCGCCAAGATATGGCAAAAGACGAGACACTTGCCGCAAAGTACGATGCTGAAGAAGCACGCCTTGCCAAAGAAAGTGTCTATAAATCCCGCCGCATCGAAAATGCTAAAACCCAAGCACGAGGCAAAAAGCTCAACCGCTGGCTCCTCATCTCCTGGGTCGTCCTGATTGCTCTAATTTATTACATCATCAAATGGGGCTGAAAATGTCCAGTGGACATTTTCAGGTAGCAGATGAAGGAAGCTTGCTTCCCTCAAAAGTCTGTAAGACTCAGGTAATGGATAGAGAAAACGTAGTTTTCCTCGGCCAAGTCCAGTGGATACTCATTTTCAGAAAGTGAAATCATGAAACTAGGAATTATCAGCGCAATGCCAGAAGAGCTTGCAACGCTTGTTGACGCCCTTGATGAGGATCAAAAACAAACCCGCTCGGGTTTTATTTTTCATACTGGCGCGATTGGTCGCCACGAAGTCGTGCTCGTCGCCTCTGGTATCGGGAAAGTCATGTCGGCTCTTGCCGTGAGCTATCTCGTACAGCTTTTTGAGGTGGATGCCATTATCAATAGCGGCTCTGCAGGAGCTGTGTCTCCTAGTCTCAAGGTAGGGGACGTCGTCTTAGCTGACAAACTCGCTTACCACGACGTAGATGTGACTGCTTTTGGCTACAACTACGGGCAAATGGCAGGCCAACCTCTCTATTACGAGAGCAGCAGCTATTTTCTCTCCGAGATGAAAAAGCTAAAGTCCGACGCGATAGTGGGCCTTATTGTGAGCGGAGACAGCTTTGTGACAGATACAGCTCCGATTTTGGACCATTTTCCAGCAGCTCTTGCCACAGAGATGGAAGGCGCAAGTATCGCACAAGCTGCGAGCAGCCTTAAAAAGCCCTTTCTTATAATCCGCGCCATTTCAGACACCGCAGACCATGAGGCAAACGTTACATTTGATGCCTTTATCGACGAAGCAGGCAAAAAATCCGCCACAACACTCATCCAACTACTCGAACAAATGGTATAACATCTCCTAATTTTGGAGACTTTTTCTTGTCTCTTGAATGTTTCCGTCTTTTGCTTTATAATGAAGCGTGATGAAACTCTTAGCCCTAGATACATCTGGTAAAGCAACCGCTCTTGCGCTGATGCAGGACGATCAACTACTTGTTGAAAAAAACTTTGTCGATAGTGAAAATCACTCAGTGTCGCTCATGCCGACGATTGCTGAGATAATGACAGCTATCGGCTGGACTCCGCAAGACTTGACACGAGTTGCTGTGGCACAAGGCCCTGGTTCTTATACAGGTTTGCGGATTGCGGTGACGGCGGCTAAAACCTTGGCCTACACCTTAGGCCTCGAGCTTGTAGGTGTTTCAAGCTTGCAAGTCTTGATTCCGCTTGAGACAAAAGGCACAGTTGTTTCCTTGATGAATGCCAGACGCGGCTTTGTCTATGCAGGAATTTATGAAAACGACAAAGTAATGGCGCCAGATAAGCACCTCGCACTCACAGACCTATTAGCTACTTGCTCGGGGACAGAGACATTTGTTGGGGAGACAGCACTGTTTGAAGGTGAGATACGCAACAAATTCCCAAAGGCAAAAATCCAGGAAACGCAGCCAACGGGCAAAGTGTTGGCGAGACAGGGCGCAAAAGGGGTTGCCGTAGTAGGAGATGCGATTCACAACTTCAACCCGCGCTATCTCAAGAAAGTTGAGGCGGAAGAAAAATGGGAGGCAAACAATGGCGATTTTATCGCGGATTCGGACTTGGTTCAGCAAGTTTGATCTGAGACAATTCCTCCCCGTCCTTACCTCAAAAGATGGGATTGACTTTGAGATGGCCGAAAGAAGTGACATTCAAGACCTTCTTGCGATTGAACGCGACGTCTATGCAGGCACTGTTCCTTGGACCTACACGCACTTTGTACGAGAGATTGAAAATAATCCCAATGCTGTTTTTTTAGTCGCAAAAAAAAGCAATCATACTGTGGGCTTCATCGGTCTTCGTGTGATGCTCTATGCAAAAGAACTTCACGTGACCAACCTAGCGGTAAAGACCAGCATGCAGCAGCAAGGGATAGGAGATAGCCTTTTGCAGCAAGCGGTGCGAGTGGCTGCCAATCTGAACCTTGGAAAAATAACGCTTGAAACACCTCGCGTGACAGATGGGGCGCAAGGCTTTTACCGAAAAGAAGGCTTTGAGTCAACCCAGATTTTGGCAAGTTATTACGATGACGGCAGAGATGCAGTGACCATGGAGAAAAAGTTATGATTGCACTCTACGGTGGGGAAAAGCTCGAGGCAACAAGTACTGCGCTATACGAATTGCTGGCAGGTCTCTATCCAAAGTCTCCGTGGAGCAGTGCACAAATTATCTCTGAGCTGACAAGTCCTAGTCATGTGTGCTATCTTGCCTACTCTAAAAGCTCAGAAATTATTGGTTTTTTGAGTGCGACGGTCGTTCAAGGCGAGACGGAAATCACGAATCTCGCCGTAAGAAAAGACCACCAAAAGCAAGGCATCGCAACAGCTTTGATTGGACAGCTAGATAATCCTATCCTACTTGAAGTTCGCGCAAGCAACAGTCCCGCGCGAAAGTTATACGAGAAATTGGGCTTTCAATCATTTCTCATCCGGAAAAATTATTATCAAGACCCAGCAGATGATGCTATCCTCATGAAAAGAGACTTATGACAATACTTTTAGCTTTTGAATCCTCCTGTGATGAGACTTCCGTCGCCGTTTGGCGTGATGGAGCGCTTTTGTGCAACATTATAGCCACGCAAATCGCAAGTCACAAGCGCTTCGGCGGTGTCGTCCCAGAAATCGCAAGCAGGCATCACACCGAGCAAATCACACTCTGCATTGCAGCAGCATTGGATGAGGCAGCTATTACGCCTGAAGACTTGGATGCGGTTGCCGTGACGGAAGGGCCTGGCCTTGTGGGGGCTTTGCTCGTCGGTATGACGGCAGCAAAAGTCTTTGCCTGGGCGCACGGCTTGCCTCTGATTGGTGTCAACCATATGGCGGGGCACCTCATGGCTGCAAGCTATGTGGCGCCACTCGAGTATCCGTGTCTTGCGCTACTTGTTTCGGGAGGGCATACCGAGCTCGTTTGGGTTGAAAAAGAAGGCTCCTATCAAAAAATAGGTGAAACACGTGATGACGCGGTAGGCGAAGCCTATGATAAAGTCGGACGTGTGATGAATCTAACCTACCCCGCAGGAAAAACCATTGATGACCTCGCACATCAAGGAGAGGATATCTACAATTTTCCTCGCGCCATGCTGAAAGAACCTGGCTATGAGTTTAGCTTTAGTGGTTTGAAATCTGCGTTTATCAATACCGTCCACCATGCGGAACAGACAAGCGAAAACTTAGAAAACAAAGATCTCGCTGCAAGTTTTCAAGCGGCCGTACTTGATATTCTCGTGACAAAAACAAAGCATGCGATTGCAGAATACCGCCCCAAGCAACTCATTGTAGCTGGTGGTGTGGCTGCAAATCAGGGATTGCGTGAACGACTGGCTTCAGAAATCACGGAGATTCCGGTCTTGATTCCACCACTCAGACTCTGCGGGGATAATGCAGGTATGATTGCCGCCGCCGCCGCTGTGCAATACGAAGCAGGTAATTTTATTGATTTGTCAGAAAATGCCTATCCGAGCTTGTCGTTTGAAACATTATGAAGAATTTGCTGATTGCTGGTTATAGCGCTTTTGACCTGGGCATTTTCAAAAACGATGACCCGAAATTACAGGTCATCCAAGAAGCCATTCGCAATCGTCTTGAAAATTACCGCGATAACGGTGTGGAATGGCTGATTTTTGGCGGGAATCTGGGTTTTGAATATTGGACTTTTATGCTTGCAGGCAAAGAGTTTCCTGAGCTTCTGCGAGCGGTGATTTTTCCATTTGAGACGACTGGGCAAAATTGGAACGAAGCCAATCAAGCGAAGCTCGGCGATTTCAAACAAGCTGAATTCGTCAAATACTGCTTTTCGGACTATGAAAACCCGCGGCAATTTCGCACCTATGACGAATTTTTAATTGAAAACTCTGATGGGGCACTCGTCCTCTATGATGAAGAACGCGAGTCGGAGGCTGAAACGCCAAACAAACTCCATTTCCGTATGGATCAACTCAAAGCGCAAGCAGACTATCCCGTGGACTTTATCAGCTTTGAAGAGCTGCAGGAGACAGCAGAAAACCTCGCAGAATGACGAGGCCTTTTTATACGAAGGCAGTGATTCCAGCGATGAGGAGCAATAATGCGCCAAGCACTATCCGATATTTCCCAAACCACGTGAAATCATGTTTCTTGACATAGTCCATGAGCCAACGAATCGCAAACATAGACACAGCGAAGGCGACCGCACAGGCAAGAATTAAGATAAAAAACTGGTAGAGGTCAAGGCCATTGCCATTTTTGAAATACTTGACGATTTTCAAGAGACTCGCGCCAAACATAATCGGCACACCTAGGAAAAACGTAAACTCTGCAGCTGCGGCACGTCCAACACCAATAAGGAGTGCGCCTACAATTGTGGCACCACTTCGTGATGTGCCTGGCATCAAAGCCAAGACCTGGAAAATCCCAATATAAAGCGCAAAACGGTAGCTGATTTTATCCACGGACAGGACAGAAAGCGCATGCGTCGGCACCCAGTAGCGCTCTATCACGATGAAAAGAATCCCATAGACAATGAGGCAAATCGCAACGGAAATAAAATTATAAAATTTTGCATTCAGCCAATCATTCAAAGGGAAACCGATGATTATCGCAGGCAAACACGCAAGAAAGACCTTTGCCCAAAGGCGCCAAGTGAGTTGCACCTCGCGTGGTGTTTTTTTATGGCTACCAAGGAGTGCATTAAAAGGCACAAGTTTGTGCCAATAAATAACAACGACCGAAAGAATCGCCCCCAGCTGGATGACTACGTCAAACATTTCCTTAAAGGCAGCGGATTGCTGGAGACCAATGAAATGCTCAGCAATAATCAAATGCCCGGTCGATGAAATCGGGAGCCACTCGGTGATACCTTCGATGATACCTAGAATAATTGCGCGGATAATGTCCATAAATCATATCTCCTAAGTTCTTAATGATGGGCGACGTGCGAGCCGATGCGTTTTGGATGAGCAAAGCGATAGTAGAGAGGGTAAGTCAAAAAGAGAAAGGCAAGGCCTAACAGAAGGGCGCCTATCGTGTCGCTCGGATAATGTACGCCGATGTAGATACGTGACGCCATGACAAGAAGTATGAGGATAGACACGAAAAGCCACAAGAAGAATCGACCTGCGCGGTTATGGATATGCTGAGTGATGATGATAAAGAGCGTTCCAAGTAAAATAACTGCAAAAAGGCTGTGTCCAGAAGGAAAACTAAAGCCGCTTTCTGCCATGAGGCGATGCCCTGTAGGACGGCTTCGTCCAATAACGCTTTTGAGAAAGGTATTGAGTGCAATAGCCGCGGCTGTAAGCACTGCAAAATAAAGTGCGCCACGCCATTGTCTGAAAATGAAGAGTGCTAGGAGGACGACAACTGCTGTAATCATGCCACCTTTATCCCCGAAGGCCTGCGTGTAGATCGTAAAGAGAGTCTTTATAAGACTATTTCCCTGAAAACGATAGGCAAACTGCATCACGATGTTATCAAAATAAAAAGGAGAATGCTGGAAATCCAGCCGTATCGCTGCGGCAAGACCTACAAAGAAGATGAGAAAAAGGACTCCGAATAGGGCAAATGGTTTTTTGGACATGGCAGGATTATATCAGTATTTCTTGATTTGGTCAACTTGTGCGGGCGTGAGGCATGTGGTGATTGCTTGAAGCATCCGTTGAGCTTGAGTAAAGTCGTCAAGTGACCAGAGAGTCTGATGTGAATGGATATAGCGGGCACACACGCCGATGGTCGTAGAAGGGATGCCGCCATTTGAGAGATGAGCAGCGCCCGCGTCTGTCCCGCCTTTTGCAATATAGGGCTGCGTTTTGATTTGATTTTTGCTGGCCGTTTCCTGAAGAAAAGCCTTCATACCGGGCAGCATAATATGGCCTGGGTCATAGTAACGCATGGTCACACCACCGTCCAACTTACCATTGTCATCGCCAAAAGTGTCGCCCGCAGGAGAGCAATCAACGGCAAAGAAAAGATCGGGCTGAAACTTGGTAGAAGAGACTTTGGCGCCACGAAGGCCGACCTCTTCTTGGACATTGGCGCCGATGATGAGATTGACTGCGGGGGTCTTGCCCTTGAGAAAGGCGAGAAGTTCCAGAATTTCGAGACAGCCGTAACGATTGTCCCAAGATTTGCCCATGACATTTTTGCCATTGGCCGTGAGAATCGTCTCTGTCTGAGGGACGAGGACATCACCGATGGCAACACCGTAGTGTACAGCTTCTGCAGCATTTTCAAAGCCTGCGTCAAAGACAATATCTGAAATGGCAGGAAGCGTCGGCTCTTTCCCAGTGCCGCGCATGAGGTGTGGTGGGATGCCACCTGAGATGACAGGGATTTTATCGCCCTGTGTCGTAAAGAGCGTGAAGCGCTGGGCTGAGACAACAAGGGGATTCCAACCGCCAAGCGTTACAACACGAAGTGTACCGTCGGACTTGATTGCAGAAACAAGAAAACCGACTTCGTCCATGTGAGCGGCAATCATGACTGTAGGAGCACCAGAATCCTGTGCTGTAAGGCGCACAAAAATGCCGCCAAGGCCGTCGAACTCTGGCGTGTAGCCCATAGCTGTCATTTTTTCTTTGAGATAGGTGCGTACGGGGCCTTCATGACCTGATGTAGCTTGGAGTTCCGTGATTTCTTTTATCTTATTAAATAAATCGTTCATGGCACTATTATAGTCTATTTGTGCTAGAATGTGGAAAGAAAGAAGGTGCAATATGACAATCGCACACATGAGCTACAACATCAAGGATATGAAGGTGGAGAAAGCTTGGTTTGAAAAGGCTTTGGCGCCACTAGGTTATACGGTAGGGCAAGATTATGGTTCAGCCGTTGGCTTTTTCGATGGACATGACACAGATTTTTGGCTCTCAAGTGATGGCAATGGCGAAGGCGGGCACATTGCCTTTGCGGCAAAATCGCAAGAGGAAGTACAGGGCTTTTATGAGGCGGCTTTGGCGGCTGGTGGAAAAGACAATGGCAAGCCTGGCTATCGGAGCTACTGGGAGGGCTACTATGCGGCCTTCGTCTATGATCCAGAGGGCAACAATGTTGAAGCTGTTTTTTACGACTATGACTACAATGCGGCGCATAGCTGATTCTGCTTTTGTTGCGGCTCGTTTGAGGGATTTGTGTTAAAATAGGCGTATGAGGAAATTACTAAAATTTGGGGCAGGCCTTGCGGTCGGTGTCGCTGCGGGTCTTGTGGCCTACAAGGTCTATCAGGATTCTGAGGACAATTTGCGGCATGAGCTTGTAGAAGCGGCGCGTGAGCATTTTGCGGGACGTGAGATTGAGGCGGTCTGGCTGTTTGATAAGGCGGTTGATGCGGGGCTTTATGAAGGTGGCGTCTTAATCAAGGCAGAGGACGGTCATACGGAGTCCACGATTTTTAGTGTGGATGAGGATCACTATGGGGTCGTCGAGCTGGAGAGTGAGTCGCTTGCAGAAAACGAGTGATTGGCCTAGCCAAGGGAAAGGAATGAGAAATGAAAGAACCAAAATCATACGAGGAAATTGCAGAGTATATCAAAGCACCAGGCAAGCACATGTTTTATTTTAGTGCGACGTGGTGTGGTGATTGCAAGTTTATTGAGCCAAAACTGCCTGAGATTGAGGCGGAAAATAGCGAGTTTGAATTTATCCATGTGGATCGGGATGAGTACATGGACTTGGCTGTTGAGTGGGGAATCATGGGGATTCCAAGCTTTGTGGCGATTGAAGACGGCAAAGAGATTGGCAGGCTCGTCAATAAATTGCGCAAGACAAAAGAAGAGGTCAATGCCTTTATCAGTACGGTGAAGTGATGTTTGTTGCGAGCTTTAATCATCATGTAGGCGATGTGTTGCTGCTCCTTGTGGGAGAGGCTAATGAGTCGCCGCTATCTTACGAGCGCAAGGAGAACTTTGCGCGCGTTTTTCGTGTATCAGATAACACGACAGTGGCTTGGAACGTGTTTGCACCTGCTTCTTGTGGCCTGTCAAATTTGACAGACGGGATTTTACAGCTCTCTGAGGCGGATGTAGCCATGCTCAATGCAAAAAATCCATTTGATGAGCCTGTCAAATTTGATGCGACGCCAAAACTCGTGGTGGCGGAGATTGTCAAATTTGACGAACACCCAAGTAGCGATCATTTGCATGTGTGTCAGGTTGACGTGGGGACGGGAAAGGTCTTACAAATCGTGTGCGGTGCGCCTAACGCGCGGCTGGGTCTGAAAACAGTGGCTGCTCTTTCTGGTGCAATTATGCCAGATGGGAAGCTCATCGCGGATGGCGTTTTACGTGGTGTAGCGTCGGCAGGGATGCTGTGCGCGCCCCGTGAATTAGCACTGCCGAATGCGCCCAAAGAGCGTGGCATCATTGAACTAGACGATGAGCTAAAAAACGGTGAGGCCTTTGTGGCGGAGACGATGTGGCATGGCTAAGCTTGCGATTATCGTTCCCTGCTACAATGAGGAAGCGGCCTTACCTTCTTTTTTGTCTGCGACAGGGAAAGCCCTTGAAGCACTTCCCGAGAGCCTTGATGTGCTTTATTTTTTTGTGAACGATGGCTCGACCGATGGGACGCTTGAGCTACTGCGAGAAATCCAAGGTATCAACGTCGAAAGTATTCATTATCTCAGCTTTTCACGAAATTTTGGTAAAGAAGCAGCGATTTTTGCAGGCCTTGAGGCTGCGCAAGCTGTGAATGCTGACTATATCGCACTGATGGATGCAGACCTCCAAGATCCACCCGAGCTGCTCCTGGAGATGTGGCAAACCATCCAAAATCCAGAGATTGATGCCGTAGCAGCACGTCGCGTCAATCGAGGGACTGAAAATCTGATTACCTCAGCATTTTCCAGACTTTTCTATCGTATCATGGCGCAGATTTCTGAGACACCTGTGCTTTCTGGTGTGCGTGATTACCGACTTATGACGCAGCAAGTCGTAGCAAGTGTCCTAGAGCTAAGCGAGGTCAATCGCTTTTCCAAGGGCCTATTTACCTGGGTGGGGTACAATACGAGCTATATTGAATACGACTATACGCCGCGTGTCGCTGGGGAAACGCACATGAGCTTTTGGGAACGCACCAAATATGCCCTGGATGCCTTTGTGGACTTTTCCGAGGCACCGCTCAATCTCGCCGTCTATACAGGGCTTCTCGTGACGGGACTCACGATTCTTGCGATTATCGTGCAAATCTTCCGGCAAGCCATTTTTCATAACTCCGTCAGTGGTTGGACCTCGATGGTTGCGATTGTTCTCTTGTGCTTTGGGGTTCTTTTGACCATGCTAGGTATTGTCGGCAAATACATCGCCAAAATCTTCACGGAAAGCAAGCATCGCCCGATTTACATCGTGAAAGAAAGAAAATAACTTGATGCCTCGCATCAGGTTTTTACTTTACCTCGAATAACTGACGTTGAAATTTCCAAAGGAGGACAAGCACAAGGAAGCTGATGGTGGCTGCGGGGAGGATGTAGCTGCTGTTGTAGAGAAGAGAGTAGAGCCAGACAGGGGTGCCTTTGGGCGCATAAGAGCCGTAATAAACAACGCCTGATATAAAGTTTGAGAGAAGCCGAAGTGCTGAGGCAAGGAGCGTGCCTGCAAAGAGGTTTTTGAGACTCTTATTTCTAAAAAGACCAGCTGTGCCAACTGCGGTCATGGCAAGCAGATAATCAAAAAGCACCTGGAGGGGATTTAGAAAATAGCCGCCGATAAGGAGCTGGATAAGCCCGACTAGAAATCCTGTGAGGAGTCCCGCGCGAAGACCACGTCGAAAAGCAATAAAAAGAATCGGGAGCATCACGAGGGTAATCGACCCGCCTTGAGGCATTTCAAAAAGTTTCAAACGATCGAGGACGCTAGCGAGAGCTGTCATTAGAGCGATTTCAGTAAGCTCACGTGTTGAAAATCGGGACATAAAAAACCTCCAAAGACGCAATGGGGGTTTACGTGTTTACACATCTCGACGCAGGCATTGTCCTGATCCGATCTGATGGTATTTCTCAACCGAAAGCGAGCTTTCAGTACCCATTGTGTTGCTTTGCCTATTGTAGCATAAAATCAGGAGCCGCATACGATTTTGCTTTTGGTATATGGTATAATGAAGCCATGTTTAAAGCATATGTAAATTATTGGAAGAACTATGTCAACTTTACAGGGCGCACGACGCGACCGGATTATTGGTGGGCTTATCTTGCAAGTGCAATCGTAGGTCTTGTTTTCGCGCTTCCAACGACGGTTGTGTTGGTCATGATTGGTTTTGGGCAGGCGGTTTCAGATGCCACACGGGCGTCAGGCGGCTTGGTCAATGTTCTGGGGATTCTTGGGCTACTTGCAGCGTTTTGGGCATTAGCCAATCTCATTCCACAAACGTCCATCCTCGCAAGGCGCTTGCGCGATGGCGGCTTTCCGTGGTGGCTCGCGATTATTATGGGGGCACTCAGTCTGATTGGGTTGGGCTTTTCGCTCCTCGTTGCGGTGCGTGAGATTGCAGCGCGAGGCACGCTTTTGTCGGCAGTCAATGCGATGCAACTATCGCTGCTTATGGTCGTGATTGAAGCACTTTCAGGTATTTTCACGATTGTGATGATTGTCTTTTGCTGCTTACCAACAAAAAATGGTCAGCCAAAGGCGCAAGCGAGCGTGAACGCAGGGATGAACAACCTACAAGAAGTCACTGCGATACCATCAGAGCCCTGGAGCGAGGCAGGATGGACGTCCGTTGGCGGGGCTGGCTCTTCAGAGAATGCGGATGTGCCAAGTGGAATGAGCTGGACCACGGGAGCTTTAAGCGAAACGGCTATGAACAATGGTGCTTCGCCGCAGATGGTGCAGGCTCAGAAAATGCCTGAGATAAGTCGGACGTTTGGTGTGCTTGGGATTGTGTTTGGTGGCTCAGCGATTCTCTTGTGCTGGATGCCTGTCTTTGGCTTTTTATTGGGCGTTGCTGGCGTAGTTCTAGGGATTGTCGGCTTTGCTAAAAATCGTGGGCGCAAACGCCAAGTCACGCTTGCTGGTTTTATTGTGGGGATTTGTGGCGTGGTGATTAGCCTGATTGTGGGGGTCATGATGCTCTTTTTGCTGGTGGATTGGGCAAGTAACTCACACAACACGAGCTTTACGGCTAACACGGTGCAAAGCAGCTCGCAGGGGATGGATGCGCAGTCAATCTTAGATAATGAGGGGGATCAAATCTCGAGTGACTTGCAGGACGAAGAAGATGCTTTCAGCGATGTTGAAACGACGAATAATGGTGTGGATACGATAACGGTGATGATTACGCTGGATGACAATGAAGGAGTAGCCTCAACGAGTGATTTGGCTAAGGCAAAGAGCTCGCTTGCGAGTGAGGAGTTTGATGACGTGATTTCAGACTTGGAGGGTCAAGGCATCATGAATCCGAAAATCAAAGTGACGGTACAAAATGATGATGGCTCGACCTGGGGGAGCTGGAGCTATAGTGGCAGCGGGAATACGGCATAATGCTAATTGGGAAGGTTGAGCGTTTGCATTGAACTTCCTTTTTTCTTGTGCTATAATAGCTTGAAAATCAAACTATCGGAGGACAAAACATGCAAAAGTCGAAAGCATCTGATGTTGCGCTATTAGGGATTTTTATCGCAATCATGGTCGTGGTGCAGGTCTTAACGCAGGTGATTTACGCGGTGTGGCCAGCTGCGATTCAGCCGACCTTTATGCAAATTCCAGTGATTATCGGCTCCATCACGCTGGGCTGGAAAAAGGGTGCTGTACTGGGCTTTTTTATGGGCTTTTATAGTTTTTTGTATTCGACGGTCTTTCCGGTGCCGACGAGCTACTTGTTTACGCCATTTCAGCCCGGGGGTAATGGTTGGTCACTCTTTGTCGCGTTTGTACCACGGATTTTGATTGGAATATTGCCTTATTTTGTCTATCGGGCGATTAAGGAAAAGCATGTTGCGGGAGGCCTCGCAGGTCTTGTCGGCTCTGCGACAAATGGAGTCTTGGTCATTGGGTCGATTTTTATATTTTTCGGAAGTGTCTATGGGCACAACTTTCATACGATGATCATGGCGGTCATGACGCTAAATACGGCAGTGGAATGGCCGACGGCGATTATCCTCACGGCAGCGATTGCCCCGGTTATCACAAGACTTAGAAAATAAGGCTTCACAGAGTGAGGCTTTTTCTATGCGGATTTATGGCAGCATGAAATATGGTAAAGGGGGGTGGGGATTGATTTTCTTGCGCAAGGCATGTCCTTGCGGTAAGGGAATAAGGAAAAAAGATTTTTGGAGGTGAAAATCTTTTTTCTTGACAGCTCAATTTTTTGTGCTATAATGATTTCAAGATTTGTCAATAAAAAGATTGTCACTGAGTAAGTAATCTGTCGAAGCAGCACAGAGAGGGGCGTTGATTGAGAAGCCTTGTGTGGAGATGGAGGAAAATGGCTCGTGCGGTGTCATCTCGCTGCAAGTGACTGGGTACGTGAGTACCTTCGGAGTGGTGTCCGTTACCAACACCTGGGATTTGACAGCTTGTGCACAGGTTGTCAGCTCTTATGAGGTCATTTTTTTATACTCTTTTTTGCTGTCAAATTTGACAGAAGGGTCATCAAATGTGACAAAACAGAATGGTACCACGGCAATGTCGTTTCTGATAAGGAAACGGCATTTTTTTTTATTGGCAAATCGAACTTATTTGATAAAAGGAGAGAAAAATGAAGAAGAACAGATGGATCAAGATTTTGTCAGGCGCAGTGATAACAGGAGCTGCACTCTTGACATTAGCGGCTTGTGGTTCAAAACAAGCAGCACACACCTATACAGTTGGTGTGACAGGGGATGCGGATTATAAGATCTGGGAACAAGTCGCAAAAGACGTGAAGTCTCAAGATGGCATTACCTTGAATATCAAGAACTTTAGCGATTACACGCAGCTAAATCCCGCGCTTGAAGATGGATCTCTCAATCTCAATGCTTTCCAGTCTATTATTTACCAAAACACCTGGAATAGCCAGCACAAGGGCAATATCAAGTCCATCGGCTATACCTACATTTCACCATTTGGCCTCTACTCTAAGAAAATCACGAACTACAAGGATTTGAAAGATGGCGACAGTGTAGCGGTGCCAAATGATCCCGCCAATGAGGGACGCGCACTGCGTTTGCTTGCTGCGATTGGTGTGATTACACTCAAGGCTAACTCTGGGGATACGCCAGGACTGACTGATATTGCAAGCTACAATAAGAAGATTAAGATTACGCCACTTGCTGCAGACCAGATTGTGGCCGCATTGCCAAGTGTGACGGCAGCATGCATCAACACAAACTACGTTGTTGACCAGCTCCACACCACGCCAGACAAGTCTGCGATCTATGTAGATACAAGCGACAAAGGAAAAGTCAGCGCCATTTATAAGAATGACATTGCTGAAAATCCAAAGAAAGTCACGAGTACTGAAGCCTCAGACTATGCGAAGATTGTCAAAGCTTATCAGACAGATTCTATCGCCAAACTCGTGAAAGCAGAAAACAACATCCCTGCTTGGTAAAAATAAGATGTGAGGCCGACTGTTTAGCTTTCTAGTAGAACCAAGACGCTCGTTCATTTACTTTGACGCAGTCAAAGCAGGCGGCGTAGTTCTATCGAGAAAGCTAGGAGGCCAAACTCAATTATAAGATGTGAGGCCGACTATTTAGCTTTCGAGTAGAACCTAGACGCTCGTTCATATACTTTGACCAGTCAAAGCGGGCGGCGTAGTTCTATCGAGAAAGCTAGGAGGCCAAACTCAATTAGAAGATGCGAGGCCGACTGTTTAGACAACGATTAGACTAGAAAGTGTTTTATGGGAATTATCAACCTTAAAAATATCGTCGTGACCTTCCACCAAAAGGATCACGAGGTGACGGCGGTCAATGATGTTTCGCTTGAGATTGCACAGGGCGATATTTATGGGATTGTCGGCTACTCAGGCGCTGGCAAGTCCACGCTGGTGCGCAATATCAACTTGCTGCAAATGCCAACATCAGGCAAAGTCAGCGTGGATGGCAAGGACCTGTCAAATTTGACAGTGCGTGAGCTGCGTGAAGAGCGCAAGAAAATCGGTATGATTTTCCAACATTTCAACCTCTTTGACAGCCGCACGATAGCGGACAATGTCGGATTTGCCTTGTCAAATTTGACAAAAGCAGAGAAGGCAAAAAAAGTCGAGGAATTACTTGATTTGGTCGGCATTTTGGACAAAAAAGATGCCTTTCCCGAGCAACTCTCAGGCGGCCAAAAGCAGCGCGTCGCGATTGCGCGTGCCCTTGCCAATGACCCCAAGATTCTCCTGTGTGACGAAGCCACGTCGGCGCTTGACCCCAAGACGACTCTCGATGTACTCGCCCTCTTGAAGGACCTCCAGCAAAAGCTTGGTCTCACGATTGTGATTATCACGCATGAAATGCAAGTCGTCAAAGAAATCTGCAACCAAGTCGCAGTCATGGAAAAAGGCCGCATCATTGAGCGTGGGCGCGTGATTGACATTTTCAACAATCCCCAAGAACCCCTCACTGTTGACTTTATCCGTACCGCAACCCATCTGGACGGCGCCGAGGAAATCGTCCTTGCGAACAATCCAGGCGACATTTACGAGCTCATTTTCTCAGGCAGTAAAGCCTCAGACCCCGTTATCATTGAGCTATACAAACAATACGATTTGACAGCATCCATTCTTTACGGCAATGTCGAGTACATCCAAAACGAACCTCTAGGTATCCTCCTTGTCAAATTTGACAAAAGCCTTGGAGACGACGTCAAGTCCTATCTGGACAGTCAATCCGTCCGTCTGAGAAAACTAGAAAGGAGCGCCTCATGATTCAAGCACTCTTTCCCCACATGGCAGGCCAATGGCCGCTTGCCTGGCAAGCCACCTGGGAAACGATACAGATAACCGTCCTTACGATGGTTATCGCGGGCATCCTAGGCGTCATTCTAGGCGTCGCACTCCTTCTCGCAGGACCAGGTGGCCTCAAAGAAAACCGTATCGTCTATTGGATTTTAGACAAAATCACAGACATCGGACGCGCCATCCCCTTCATCATCCTGCTTGTTGCCATCATCCCGCTGACAAGGCTCCTTGTGGGCACATCAGTCGGGACGGCAGCCGTAACTGTCCCCATTGTTGTGGGAACCATCCCATTTTTCGCAAGGCAGGTGCAAAACGCCCTTCTTGAGGTCAATCCGGGTGTCGTTGAGGCAGCACAGTCCATGGGGACAAGCATCTGGGGCATTATCTTCCGTGTCTTCCTCAAGGAAGGCCTCGTAAGCCTCTTGCGGGCCTTCAACTTTACCGTCATTGCCGTCATTGGCTTAACTGCCATGGCAGGCATCGTAGGCGGCGGCGGCCTTGGCAATATGGCCGTCCAATTAGGCTACGACAATGGCAACAACGACATTACCCTCTTAGCCTTGCTACTCACACTACTTATCGTCTTTATCACACAAGTCCTAGGCAACCTAGCCATCCGCTGGGCAAGCCATGGACGTCATAACTAACAACTAGGAGAACATTATGACAACTGAAAACAACTACAACTTTGACACCTTGCAAGTCCATGCTGGACAGGAAACACCAGACTCAGCGACTGGCTCGCGCGCCGTCCCAATCTACCAAACATCAAGCTTCGTCTTTAACAACAGCGACCACGCAGAAGCCCGTTTTGCGCTGAAGGATCCAGGTGCGATTTACTCACGTCTCGGCAATCCTACGACAGATGTCTTTGAAGCCCGCATTGCAGCGCTCGAAGGGGGTTCTGCAGCCCTTGGTGTCGCTTCTGGCTCTGCAGCCATAACGTATGCGATTTTGAACATTGCGCACGCTGGCGACAATATCGTGGCAGCAAGCACCTTGTACGGTGGGACGTATCACTTGTTTGCGGGCACTTTGCCAAACTATGGCATCACGACGCACTTCGTGGATCCAGATAAAGCGGAGAATTTTGAAGCGGCGATTGACGAGAACACGAAAGCCATCTATTACGAGACACTCGGAAACCCTGGCAATAACGTCATTGACTACGACGCGATTGCTGAAGTGGCGAAGAAACATGACTTGCCAGTCATTGTCGATGCGACGTTCACGACGCCTTATACGTTCAAGCCATTTGAGCACGGCGCAAATGTCGTGGTGCACTCGGCCACGAAGTTTATCGGTGGGCATGGCACGTCAATCGGTGGTGTCATCGTTGACGGTGGGAACTATAACTGGGGCAATGGCAAATATCCTGACTTCGTGACGCCAGACGAAAGCTACAACGGGATTACCTTCGCAGACCTGGGGCCAGTCGCTTACATCATCCGTATCCGTGCGATTTTGCTCCGCGATACCGGTGCAACGCTCTCTCCATTCCATTCTTGGCTTTTCGCGCAAGGCCTTGAGACGCTCAGCTTGCGGGTGCAACGCCACATTGACAATGCGAAAGCCATTGCGGAATTCCTTGACAAGCATCCAAAAGTCGGGAAAGTTCACCATCCTGTGCTCGCAGATAACGAGTACCATGACCTCTACACAAAGTACTACCCAAATGGTGGCGGCTCTATCTTTACCTTCGAGTTGAAAGATAATGACGCGAAGCAAGCGCGTGATTTCATTGACGAGTTGAAGATTTTCAGCCTCTTGGCCAATGTCGGAGACACGAAGTCTTTGGTCATCCACCCTGCATCGACGACCCATCAGCAGCTGAATGATGAGGAACTCGTGGCTGCGGGTATCGCACCAGGTACGATTCGCCTGTCTGTCGGGATTGAGGATGTCAATGATTTGATTGCGGACTTGACGCAAGCATTGGATAAGATTTAACCTCATTTCAGGTTTCAAAACTATCACGAAAATCACAAACCACGCAGAAATGGGATAAAAACAGGTCTTCCCAGCCATCCATATCCCTTGACATTTAGAAAACTTTAGAGTAAACTAAGCTTCATATAATTTTCTGACAATTTAGTCAGCAATTATGATTTCAAACTTATCTTATTAAAGGAGAATTTATGACATGAAAACTTGGAAAAAGCTTTCACTTGCAGGGACAGCCCTTGCCGCAGGCCTCATCTTAGCCGCCTGCTCAGGAGGTGCCTCTTCAAAAAATCCTCAACTTGCCATCCCGACAGATATTACAACGCTCGACTCAGGGATTAACACCGATACCTATTCAGGCATTTTCATCGGGAATACCCAAGAAGGCGCTTTGCGCGTAGATGCCAACGGGGATACACAACCAGCCCTTGCGAAGTCAGTCACAAAGTCCAAAGACGGCCTCACTTACACGATTACCCTCCGCTCAGGCCTCAAGTGGTCAAACGGAGACCCAATCACCGCGCAGGACTTTGTTTATGCTTGGCAACGTAACGATGCACCAGCAACAGGCTCCCAATATGCCTACCTGCTTGCATCCGTTAAAAACGCTGCAGAGATTAATTCTGGTAAGATTAAAGACCTTAGCCAGCTCGGAATCAAAGCAGACTCAGACACAAAACTTACTGTCACGTTGGCACAGCCAACGCCATACTTCAACTTCTTACTTTCTGAGCCTGTTTACTTCCCATTAGATCAGAAGTTCGTTGAAGCCAAAGGGAAATCATACGGTACATCCTCAGCCAACACAGTCTACGATGGTGCATTTATCTTCAAAGGCTCAGGCTGGACAGGCTCAAACGAAAGCTTCAGCCTCGTAAAAAATCCGAACTACTATGACAAAGCTGATGTCAAGTCAAACGAAATTGACTGGACCGTCCAAAAGAACCCTCAGACAGCTGTCAACCTCTTCAAACAAGGCAAACTTGACCAAGCTTCACTTGGCACACCGCAGCTTTACGCAGCCAATAAAGGCTACAATGGTGGTAAAGACTTGACCCTCCTGAAAGAGTCAACAACAGACTATATTGAGTACAACCAGACAGGTAAAGGGACCTCTAACCCTACCGCAGCAAAAGCACTTGCCAACCAAGACATCCGTGAAGCGTTGAACCTTGCCACAGACCGTAAGACAATTGTTGCAACCTCAACTGCAGGCTCAACCGTAGCGACTGGTTTTGTGCCAACAGGTATGGCAAAGACCCAGACAGGTCAAGACTTTGCAGCCTATGCCAAGCAACCATACACCTATGACCCCACAAAGGCCAAAGAACTTTGGGAAAAGGGCTTGAAAGAAATCGGCGCAACGTCTGTATCCTTCACCTATGAGTCTGATAATAATTCTCCAACTGCTAAAACACAGGCAGACTTCCTCCAGTCCTCATGGGAGAAGACCTTACCTGGCTTGAAACTGACCGAAAAGCTTGTGCCATTCCAACAACGTTTGAAAGACTCAGGCTCACACAACTTTGACATTGTCAATACCCTTTGGGGAGGCGACTATGCAGAGCCATCTACCTTCCTTGGACTCTTCTTGCCTGGTGGCGGTGAAAATGATGGCGGTGTCAACAATGCAGCTTACATCAAAGCCTATACAGCTGCAACAACAACTCCAGACGTCAACAACGATGCAGCACGTAACAAAGACTATAAAGATGCAGAAGCAGCACTTTATGATGAGTCAAGCATCAACCCTGTTTACTTCCGTACGACACCAGCCCTGAGAAACCCTAAACTTCAAGGCTTAGTCTTCCATGGTACCGGCATTGAGTATGACTTGAAAGGTGTTTACCTCGAGAAATAACTTTTCTCATATTGGAGAAAAAAAGTAGAAAAAGCAGTCGCAGCTTATCGCCTCTGCTTTTTCTCAAATTTATTGGTATAATTCACATATGCAACTACTAAAATACATCGGCAAGCGTCTTCTCTTTATGATTGTGACCCTGATGATTGTCATCATCGCCACCTTCTTTCTCATGCAGATCATGCCAGGAACGCCATTTAACAACCCAAAGATTGCAGGCAACCCACAACTCTTGCACACACTCGAGCAGGCTTACGGGCTAAACTTGCCTATTTGGGAGCAGCTTTTGCGCTACATCGGCAACTTCTTTACAGGAAACTGGGGTTATTCCTTTGCACAGGGTCAGCAGCCAGTCATCGACATCGTGGCACAGCGTTTACCCGTCTCTGCACAGCTGGGCCTTGAAGCCTTGTTGTTTGCCATTGTCTTTGGCGTCATCTTAGGTGGGATTGCTGCCCGTTTCCAAAATAAGCTCTTGGACAATATCATCTCGGTACTCACTACTTTCATGTATTCAGTACCATCCTTCGTATTTGCCTACCTCATCCTATTCTTCATCGGCTACACGCTCAACCTACTGCCCTACTCAGGCTGGACAGGGATGTTTACGCCAGAGTCCATTATGCCGGCAACTGCTCTAGGACTAGGTGTGACAGCGCAGATTGCGAGCTTTGTGCGCGCCCAGATGATAGAGGCTCTACATTCAGATTACATTCTATTGGCACGTGCCAAAGGCCTCTCAAGCAGAGAAGTTCTCTTCAAACATGCCCTGCGTAATTCCCTGATTCCGATGCTGACCTTGATTGGGCCAGTATCTGCCGGACTTTTAACGGGTTCTGTCCTGATTGAGACCATTTTCTCGATTCCTGGTATTGGCGCTCAGTTTGTCAACTCTATCCCGTCAAAAGACTACCCCGTTATCATGGCAACGACGATTGTCTATGCAGCAATGCTGATGGGCATGATACTTTTGACTGACATCATCACAGCGATTGTCGATCCGCGTGTACGCTTAGACTAGGAGACTCTCATGGAAAATATTAGTAATACATATCAGACTTTCAAGCTAAGTGGTGAAAAAGGATCAGAGGCGACAGAGCACATCTCAAAGCCAGCCCTGACTTTTTGGCAAGATGCTTGGCGCCGCTTTAAGAAAAATAAGGTAGCAGTAGTTGCTGGAGCAATAGTCATCCTATCCATCCTATTCGCCCTTGTCTCAGTAGCTATCGTCCCCGACTCATCAGCAAACAGTGCACCAACAAACCTCGTTACCTATCAAAATCTCCCACCCAAGATTGGCTCAGGAGATAATCCCACCTATACCTCACAAAACGTTCCTGAAGGGACAAGCTTTATTTTCGGGACGGACTCAAACGGCCGCTCTGTTGCCAAACGCACCGTGGAAGGATTTCGTATTTCCCTCTTGATAGCTTTCATGGCGATTCTCTTTGATATAGTCATAGGGATTACTTACGGCTTGATAGCAGGCTGGGTCGGAGGTGTCACTGACACCATCATGCAGCGTATTATAGAGATTATCAGCTCGATTCCAAACCTCGTTATCGTGACCATGCTAGGCCTCTTATTAGGACAAGGCGTCATCGCCATCGTACTTTCTATCGGATTATTTATCTGGGTTGGGATTGCCCGCCAAGTGCGTAATCTTGTCCTATCTGTTAAAGAGCAGGAGTTTGTACTCGCTGCCCAAACACTCGGTGAGAGTCCGTTCAAGATTATGCTAAAGCACATTTTGCCAAATATTTTTGGTGTCATCATCGTGCAAATCATGTTTGATATCCCAACGGCTATCTTCTTTGAAGCCTTCCTCTCCCAGATTAACTTAGGTGTGCAGCCACCAACGGCTTCGCTAGGTTCAATGATTCAAGACGGAGTCGCAAACTTCCAGTCCTATCCTTGGCAATTAGCCGTTCCTGCAATAGTTCTCTCGCTGATCTCACTTGCGTTCTTCCTATTCGGCTATGGTTTGCGTGACGCCTTTGACCCACGTGCAACGGAGGAATAAAAATGGCAGAAAAAATATTAGAAGTCAAAAACTTACATGTCAATTTTAAAACCTATGCGGGGCAAGTAAAAGCAATCCGCAATGTTAATTTTGATTTAGAAAAAGGCGAAACGTTAGCCATTGTAGGAGAGTCAGGCTCTGGGAAGTCCGTCACCACAAAAACCTTGATGGGCTTAAACGCTACAAATGCTGAAATCCCTGAAGGTGAGTTACTTTTCAAAGGCAAAGATTTACTAAAAAATACCGAGACAGACTGGCAAAAGCTGCGTGGTAACGAAATTTCAATGATTTTCCAAGACCCAATGACGTCGCTCGATCCCACAATGCGTATTGGCAATCAAATCGCTGAGCCCCTAATCAAGCACAAAAGGATGGCAAAAAGTGAGGCACTAGCACGGGCTCTTGAGCTCATGAAGGCTGTCGGGATTCCCGATGCAGAAAATCATTTGAAAGATTACCCTCATCAGTGGTCAGGAGGGATGCGCCAGCGTGCCGTTATCGCGATTGCCCTTGCAGGAGACCCAGAGATATTGATTGCAGATGAGCCGACCACAGCGCTAGATGTGACCATCCAGGCGCAAATCATGCACATGATGTGGGAGCTGCAGCAGCGTATCCAGTCATCAATCATCTTCATCACCCATGATTTAGGTGTTGTAGCAGGTTTTGCACATAAAGTTGCTGTCATGTATGCCGGCGAGATTGTCGAATACGGAACCGTAGAGGAAGTCTTCTACAACCCACAGCACCCCTATACATGGGGCTTGCTCGACTCAATGCCGACAACAGAAACAGACTCTGACAGACTTGTCTCTATCCCAGGAACGCCACCCGATTTACTAAACCCTCCCAAAGGAGATGCATTTGCAGCACGCAATCATTTTGCGTTAGACATTGATTTTGAGGAGGAGCCCCCTTTCTTTGAGGTGAGCCCGACACATTTCGCAAAAACATGGCTCTTAGACGATCGTGCGCCAAAGGTAACCCCATCTGAAAATATCCAAAACCGCTGGGCACGCTGGCCAGAAATTCAGAAAGGATTGAAGAAATGACAGTAAATACAACTAAAAAAGTCATTGAAATCAAAAATCTGAATCTGACTTTTAACCGAGGAACCAGAAAAGCCAACCATGCACTAAAAGACATTTCTTTTGACATCTATGAGGGAGAGACCTTTGGCCTCGTGGGTGAGTCCGGCTCAGGGAAAACAACAGTTGGCAGAACTCTCTTAAAACTCTATGACAAAGATATTGACACAGGAGAGTTATTGTTTAATGGCGAGTCCATACGCGACCTCAAAGGAAAAAGCCTGCAACAATTCAGGAGCGAAGCGCAGATGATTTTCCAAGATCCGCAAGCCTCACTGAATGGCCGCATGCGCATCAAAGACATCATTGCAGAAGGTATTGACATCAATGGCCTTGCAAAAAGTGAGGAGGAACGCACGAATCGTGTGGAGGAACTGCTAAATCTCGTAGGTCTCAATCATGACCATCTGACACGGTACCCACATGAGTTTTCTGGTGGCCAGCGGCAACGTATTGGGATTGCCCGTGCCTTAGCAGTCAAGCCAAAGTTTATCGTGGCAGATGAGCCGATTTCAGCCCTTGATGTCTCTATCCAAGCACAAGTTGTCAACCTCATGAAAGACATCCAAGAGCAGGAAAATCTGACTTATCTCTTTATCGCACACGACTTGTCTATGGTCAAATATATCTCAGACCGTATTGGTGTCATGCACTGGGGCAAGCTCCTTGAGATTGGTACAGCCGACGAAGTCTATAATTCCCCAATTCATCCCTATACAAAAAGTTTGTTATCTTCTATTCCGGCACCAGATCCAATTTCAGAGCGTCAGCGCACCCCGATTGTTTACGATGCCTCAGAGACTGAGACCGACGGCCGCGATCGTGAGATGCGTGAGTTTGAGCCCGAGCACTACGTCTTTGCCACTGAGTATGAGTACGACGAATATAAGAAAACAGGCCACGTCGAAGAGTGGGACAAAGCCAATCAACGCGTCTAAACAGAAATCCAGCTCAGCTGGATTTTTCAGTTCATTGCGAGTAAAGCAAGCCAAAGCTAAACTTTTTGCTATAATAGACCCATGAAACAATCAAAACTTTTTGCACCCACGCTGCGAGAGATGCCCTCTGACGCACAGGTCATTAGCCACGCACTTTTATTGCGTGCGGGCTACGTGCGTCAGGTCTCTGCGGGAATATACAGCTATTTGCCTCTTGCGAACCGCGTCCTAGAGAAAATCAAAGCCATTATTCGCGAAGAACATGAAGCCATCGGTGCGTCTGAATTTTTAGCGCCTGCTTTGCTGACGGCGGATTTATGGAAAGAATCCGGTCGTTATGAAACCTATGGCGAGGATTTGTACAAGTTGAAAAACCGTGATGCAAGTGACTTTATCTTGGGTCCAACCCATGAGGAGACTGTGACGTCACTGGTACGCAATGAAATCACGTCCTACAAGCAGTTGCCTTTTACCATGCACCAGATCCAGACCAAATACCGTGACGAGAAACGCCCACGCTACGGCCTTTTACGTGGCCGTGAATTCATCATGGAGGATGGTTATAGCTTCCATGCCAATCAATCCTCGCTTGATGCGACTTATCTTGACTACAAACAGGCCTACGAGAATATTTTCACGCGTTGTGGCTTAGATTTCCGTGCAATTATTGCAGATGCAGGTGCCATGGGCGGGAAAGACTCACAAGAATTCATGGCCATCACCGCAGACCGCACGCAAGATCCTGAAAAATGGTTGATTTTAGGTAAGGACGTCAATTCTTACGATGAGTTGCCTGATACAGTCAAAAAAGAAATCCTCGAAGAACTTGGAAAATGGACTTTAGCAGGCGAAGATACCGTCGTTTACTCAGATAAAGGTGATTACACGGCAAATCTTGAAATGGCAAGTTCGCAAGAAGAGGCTACAGCATCAAATGAACCCCTACAAGCGCTTGTAAAAGTCGAGACGCCAGGCCAAAAGACGATTGACGACATTGTCGCTTTCCTCAAGATTCCGATTGAAAAAACAATTAAAACCCTGGTTTATCAAGCGGACGACAAACTCGTAGTTGTCCTTTTGCGCGGTGACGATGAGCTGAATGAAGTCAAGCTTCAAAATTACCTTGGTGCTGGGATTTTAGAGCCCGCTTCAGAAGAAGCAGTTGCCGCGAAATTCGGTGCGCACTTTGGCTCACTTGGTCCTGTTGGCTTGCCAGAAGACTTGCAAATTTTAGCAGATTTGCGTGTGAAAGCTATCCAAAATGCTGGCCTCGGCGCAAATGAAGATGGCTACCACTATATCAACGCAAATCTGGATCGTGATTTCAACGTCAAAGAATTTGTAGATTTCCGTACCGTCAAAGAAGGCGAGACCTCGCCAGATGGGAAGGGCACGCTGAAATTCGCACGAGGAATTGAGATTGGACATATTTTCAAGCTCGGAACGCGTTATACAGAAGCTATGGGCGCCAATATTCTCGATGAAAATGGCAAGTCGCAGCCGATTATCATGGGTTGCTACGGGATTGGTGTGTCACGCCTTCTTTCGGCAGTCCTCGAGCAATACGCCCGCCTTACTGTGGAACGTCTCCCTAAAGGCGATTACAAGCTGACTTGGGGCATCCATTTACCACAGACTCTTGCACCGTATGATGTGCATCTGGTACCCATGGACGTGAAGTCCGAAGAAAGCCAGAAACTTACAGATGAAATTTCACAAGCACTTGCAGAAGCTGGCCTTTCAGTCCTCGTTGATGACCGTAATGAACGTGCCGGCGTCAAATTTGCAGACTCAGACCTCATGGGCGTGCCCGTGCGCGTGACGATTGGGCGCCAGGCCTCAGAAGGTATTGTAGAAGTGAAAATGCGCAAGACTGGTAAAACGCAAGAAGTCCAGATTTCTGATTTGCCACAAGACATTCTTACATTTCTGTAAATCTATTTTGAAAAACTAAAGGGCGTCTCTAAAAACCGTTTTGCTTTTGAAGGCTAACGCCGAGAACCGTTTATACACTTGGCGTCTTGCGCCAAGCGATTCTCGAAGTTGCGATTCGCCTTGGCGCTTTAGCGCCTTAGAGCGAATGGACATGCTTTAGCTAGACGAAAAAGCAGGTTTTTAGAGGTAAACTAAATAATTCTCCGTCTAAAGTCTTAGCCTTTGACGGATTTTTTTGATATAATAATAGTCTATGCAAAACCCTAATAACAACAACCGAAACAACCGCCCTGGAGGCGGAATGGTGCGTAATGGCTTTCTCTGGATTATTTTTATTGTTGCCATTGTAATCGGTGTCAACTTTTTCTTTAATGGCGGGACAAGTACAACCACTGAAAAAGTCAGCTATAGTGCAATGATGAGTGACATTCAATCAGGTAAGCTGAAAAACATCACTCTGCAACCTGAGGATTCTTTGATACTTGTCAAAGGGGATTATAAAGATCCAAAATCCAAGGATCAATCCGCTTCCTTGCCTTTTTTGAACGGCCAATCAACAAAAATTACTGGATTTACCTCTTACCTTATCCCGACAGATACCAATGTCAATGACCTTCAGAACGCTGCTAATAAGCAAGGGCTCAAGGTAAATGTGATTCAAGAGTCTTCAAATATTTGGATGACGCTCTTAACGACCTTCTTGCCGACACTTTTAATTTTGGTAGTCTTCTGGTTTATGCTCTCAGGTATGGGAGGCCGTGGCGGTGGCGCAGGAAATCCAATGTCCTTTGGCCGTAACCGTGCAAAACAACAAGATGGCAAAACGACGAAAACACGTTTTGCGGATGTCGCAGGTGAAGACGAAGAAAAGCAAGAACTCGTCGAAGTCGTAGATTTCCTTAAAAATCCAAAGAAATATCATGATTTAGGTGCACGTATTCCATCTGGTGTCCTCTTGGAAGGCCCTCCAGGGACAGGTAAAACCTTGCTCGCAAAGGCAGTTGCCGGTGAAGCAGGTGTGCCATTCTTTAGTATCTCAGGGTCTGACTTCGTCGAAATGTTCGTCGGGGTTGGTGCTTCACGTGTCCGCAGTCTCTTTGAAGATGCGAAGAAGCAAGCACCAGCGATTGTCTTTATTGATGAAATCGACGCCGTGGGCCGTCAACGTGGCGCAGGCCTCGGTGGGGGAAATGACGAACGTGAGCAGACCTTGAACCAACTCCTTGTTGAGATGGATGGTTTCGCAGAAGAAGGGGCGAATATCATTGTTATCGCGGCTACGAACCGAAGTGATGTCCTTGACCCAGCTCTCCTTCGTCCAGGGCGTTTTGACCGAAAAGTTCTTGTGGCTCCCCCTGATGTCAAGGGACGTGAGGCTATCCTCAAAGTTCATGCGAAAAATAAACCACTTGCAGCAAATGTTGATTTGCATAATGTGGCGAGTCAAACGCCTGGATACGTCGGAGCGGATCTGGAGAATATGCTCAATGAAGCTGCACTTGTGGCAGCACGTCAGAATAAGAAAAAAATTGATGCGAGCGATATTGACGAAGGTATGGACCGTGCGATGGCTGGCCCTGCGAAGAAGTCACGTGACCAATCTGAACGCGAACGTCGCATTGTGGCTTTCCACGAGGCAGGCCACGCCATTGTCGGACTTGTTCTTGAAAATGGTTCAACTGTCCGCAAAGTCACGATTATTCCACGCGGTCGTATCGGTGGTTATATGCTGGCCTTGCCAGATGAAGAAATTATGCAGCCGACCAATATCCACTTGAAAGACCAGCTCGCGAGTCTCATGGGTGGACGTCTTGGTGAACAAATCGAGTTTGGTGTCATGACACCTGGTGCATCTAATGATATTGAGCAAGCGACTCGCATTGCACGTGCCATGGTGACGGAGTACGGCATGAGCGACAAACTCGGTATGGTCAGCTACGAAGGCGACCATCAAGTCTTCATCGGAAGAGATTATGGCAATACGAAGTCTTATTCTGAAGCCACTGCGATCCTGATTGACGAAGAAGTCCGTGGCATTATGAACGAAGCTTATAATCGCGCGAAAGTAGCGATTGAAGAACATCGTGAACAACATAAAGCGATTGCCGAAGCCTTGCTCAAGTATGAAACGCTCGATGCCAAGCAAATCAAGAGCTTGTTTGAGACAGGAAAGATGCCTGAAGAGACTACAGATAGTGATGCACAAGCTGAAAGTACAGTGAACTCAGAACTTTCTGCAGTAGAAAGCACGAGTGAGGATAAAGTGTCAGCAGCATCTACGAGTGCAGACAGTTTAGCAGAAGCAAATGCAGCAACTTCCTCCTCCGAGGCCGCAAGAACTGAAACTACGAATTCCGAACAAGAATAAAAGAAAAGTAGGGTTTACCTACTTTTTTCTTGCATTTTTTTTGAAATAGTGTATAATAGTAAGGTACTGTTTTAATGGTCCGTTGGTCAAGTGGTTAAGACACCGCCTTTTCACGGCAGTAACGCGGGTTCGATTCCCGCACGGACTAGAAACAAGGTACTAAGACGAGCGTTTAGCTTGTCGGCTGTAACGAGGACCAACCATTGAACGCAGTTCAAAAGGGCGGGGCGAGTAGCAGACCGCAAGCTGCGAGTCGTGTCCAGTTACTTTGTTAAATTTCGGAGGAATACCCAAGTCCGGCTGAAGGGAACGGTCTTGAAAACCGTCAGGCGGGTAAAACCGCGCCAGGGTTCGAATCCCTGTTCCTCCTTACTGAAAATCTTGCCGCTTTAGCGGCTTAGATTTTCAGTAGGCCGAAGCAAATGCGACGGCCGTCATTGTGATAAAAGCATCAGCTTATCACATCATATTTTCGCGGGATGGAGCAGTTCGGTAGCTCGTCGGGCTCATAACCCGAAGGTCGTTGGTTCAAATCCAGCTCCCGCAATGACTGACGTTTAAGGAGGCGTAGCCGACTATAAACGACAGTTCTCTGTGAGCACGCTTGCGTGCGAGTCAGAGTTCCTTAATATGGCTCGGTAGCTCAGTTGGTAGAGCATTGGATTGAAGCTCCATGTGTCGGCGGTTCGATTCCGTCCCGCGCCATTGCGACAAAGTTAGATGAGCCGCGAACCATGAACTCGACAAGCGGATGTAGTTCAATGGTAGAACTTCAGCCTTCCAAGCTGGCCACGCGAGTTCGATTCTCGTCATCCGCTTTAGGGAGATTAGCTCAGTTGGTTAGAGCACTGTGTTGATAACGCAGGGGTCTGAGGTTCGAGTCCTCAATTTCCCATATAGGCAATGCCTATAAAAAGTTTGGTGTCCATAGCACGAGAGATACGCCTGTTTCCATGTCGAACACAGAAGCTAAGCCTCGTCGCGTCGGAAGTAGTTGGGGGTTGCCCCCTGCGAGATAGGATCGATGCCAGGCGGAGGAGATTGGGCTCCCCAGCCCACCCCGCAATCTCCTCTTTTATCCGGCTTAGCTCAGTTGGTAGTAGCGCATGACTGTTAATCATGATGTCGCAAGTTCGAGTCTTGCAGCCGGAGTTCCAAGAGTCCATGGGACTCTTTGAAATTAAAATGAGAGAAAACGAAGTTTTCACCTTTAGCCTCCTTAGCTCAGTTGGCGCAAAGCATTGCTTTGCGGACTACCGAGAATCGATGGCCGTGACATTCTGAATTTTGCCTCCTTAGCTCAGTTGGTAGAGCAGTGGACTCTTAATCCATGGGTCGAAGGTTCGAGTCCTTCAGGGGGCATGTAAAAAGCCTTAACGGCTGGATTGCACAGTTCCTTAAAACGTCTGATGCCGATTAACAGGCGTTTTTTGATGCCCTGAGAGAAAACCAAAAATTAAAGCTATTCCCTTTGTAAGTAAGGCCCACGAAGATAATTAAAAAATGAAGGCATTTTTGGGCACAAAAGGGGCAAGGATAAAGCGCTTACATTTTTCTTGCAAACGTGATAGAAATTTGCTATACTAAATACATCAAAAGTACTGGAATGTACGCGCTAGCCCATCTTTTTGACCGACTATTTTGTATTGAAAAGGGTCCAAGACATGCGGATAATTAACCCCGCAGCAGGAGTACCCATCGTTGACATTAGTCGCGGCGTCAATACACGAGCTAGCTAACGGCACTCAATCAGTGCTTTTTGTTTTGCATTTTATTCTTTCTCATTGGAGTGAAAATGGTATAATGACGCTATGGGAAATCCAATAAATAATGAAAAAGGCACTTCAGTGTTTGCAGCAGGGCTCCGTGCAACTTTTGGCCCAAAACGGGTATGGCACGAGCTGACTACGTTAAACTGGAGAGACTATACGATTCTCGCAGCAATGTTTGTGATTGAAATCGGTATTTGGGCGTTTGTGGGTAAAGACTTTAGTGTTTGGGGTTTCATTACGTTGGTGAATGCTTTAGCCACCTATCTCAATCTCATTCTGGTCAATCGAGGACGAATTACAAATTACCTCTGGGGAGTGATTAATACGGCAGCCTGGATAATTCTGAGTTTTCACTCAATGTATGTGGGAGATGCACTCTCTCAAGCTTATTATATGATTATGCAGTTTGTCGGGATTTACCTCTGGCAAAAAAATCTCTCAACACGCGGGGATAGCGAGGAAGTCACACCACTTAAAATCACGTGGCGGATGGTCGCCATTGCAGCAGTGTTGTTTGTCGTAGTCTATATGGCAACTGTTGGTATCTCTCAGTTTTTCCACGGACAGCAAATTCATATTGATGGTCTGCTGTTACCCCTTGGGATTGTTGGAATGCTCCTGATGACCTATGGCTATCGCTCACAGTGGGCGATTTGGACAATTATTGACGCAATAAACGTTTATCTCTGGATATTGAAAGTTCATGTAGATGGTGGCTATGCAGTATCTATGCTTACTTTACAAATTGTGATGCTACTAAATTGCTTCTATGGGACTTATTTGTGGTTTAAGAAGACAGCAGATTAAAATTAAAATGAGCTTATTGGTTAAGCTCTTTTTTGATTTTTAAAGCGATTTCTGGAAAATTGCTAATCACATCATACCCATGTTTTAGGCACTTCTCAATTTTTTGTGGATCATTTACTGTCCAAACACGACTTCGTTTTGACAAATGAGATAAAAAAGGTAGGTAGTTATAGTGAGGATGTAGCGTGTCAATGCTCTTAGAGAATTCTCCCCGAATAAGCTGATAAAAACGTTTGCCAATCAATAATGCGGTTTCGCTGAATACTTCCATCTCTTTTAACCTGACGAGACTTTTGTAATAAAAGGAACTATAGACATAGGTAAACGGCCATTTCCTAGCAGTCATTTGTTGAGAAATAAGAGCTTCTATTCCCGAATAGTGTATCTTATCCGTTTTCACCTCTAAATTAAGGGTTCCTTTATAGTCAATGGAAGTTAAACGGGTCAACAGCTCAGATAGCGTCAAAACTGGTTGCCCTTCTCCGATATCTAACTCTTGAAGCTCTGAAAGAGTCATATCCTTAATCCAGCCACTTCCATCTGTCGTGCGATCTACTTTTTCGTCATGCATGATGACAAGATGTCCGTCTTTAGAGAGGTGGACATCAGTCTCAATGCCATCAGCACCAACTCTGATTGCCTCCTCAAAGGCAGACCAAGAATTTTCCGGGAGGTTTGAGGACGAGCCACGATGTGCAAATACTTTAGTCATGACCTTCCTCCCATTCCTTTTCAAACTGATTCACAAAATCATGCATCAGCCGATCTCGCGCTTCCCCCATCTCCCGCGCCTCATCAGTATTGAGCAATTCATAAAGCAAAAATGCTTTTTCATAAAAATGGTTGATGGTCGTACTTCGATTATCGTGATATTCGGTTTTATCTGTTGGGAGACTTGGCTCAATCTCAGGATCATAGAGCACACGATCATGTGCCCAACCATACTGCAAAGTCCGTACAATCATCGTGGCGCCCATCGCCTCAAGCCGATCTGCATCTTGTACGATTTGCCCGTTGATATCCAAAGGATAACGCTCTTTGAGATTGTCTGAAAACGAAATGTGGTCACATATTTCAAAAATTCGATTCGCATCATGCACCCCAAGAAGCTCACAAATACGCGCCTTCATCTCGGGAACATCCTTGCAAACTTTGTCATCGTAACTATCGTGCAGATAACAACTCGCGAGAACAAGCTCCCTATCTGCTTCAGGATGGCCTTTTAAAATCTTTTTCGCAAGATTGGCCACAGCTTCCAGATGATCAAAACCATGTCCGTCACCATTTCCGCTAGCCATTTCGTGCGCAAAACTCTCAATAATTTCTAAATTCATCTCAATAAAAAATCAGCTTTCACTGATTTTATCCAAAATAATTTATCCCCATGGCCGTCTTCGCCACAGCCAAAGTCTGCGCTGCCACGCTCTCTGCGTATTCAGAGCCTTTTTTGAGCATGTTATAAACTTCCCCCATATCCTTGGCAAATTCGGCGCGACGCTCGCGAATAGGTGCCAATTCACGCTCAAGCACTTCAAGTAAGAATCGTTTCGTCTTAACGTCACCCAACCCGCCTGCTTGATACTGCTCTTTCATGCTGGCAATTTCTGTGGCATCTTCAGGCCGTCCGAAGACATCCAAATAATAGAACACCATGTTTCCTTCAATGTGTCCTGGATCCGCCACGTTGACGTGCGTCGGGTCAGTGTACATGGACATGACTTTTTTCTGCACGGTGTCCGCATCGTCCGCCAAGAAAATTCCATTATTCAAAGATTTCGACATCTTTGCATTCCCGTCAAGCCCAGGCAAGCGTCCAGCGGCCTCATTTTCAGGGTAAATGCCTTCAGGTTCCACTAAAACTTCACAGTTATAGGCATGATTAAAAGCCCGCACAATCTCGCGTGTCTGCTCAATCATCGGCGCTTGGTCATTCCCGACAGGGACATGTGTCGCCTTGAAAGCCGTAATATCGGCGGCTTGCGAAATCGGATACATCGCAAAACCTGCAGGGACTCCTTCACCAAAATTCTTTTGGTCAATTTCCGTCTTCACCGTCGGATTGCGCAGCACACGATTCAATGAGACAAGATTCATATAGTAGGCCGATAACTCAGCGAGTTCAGGAATCTGCGACTGGATGAAAATCGTCGTCTTCGCAGGGTCAAGCCCTACAGCAAGATAATCCAAAGCCACGTCACCCACGGATTCACGGATTTTCTCAGGTTCTTTTGCATGGTCGGTCAAGGCCTGCTGGTCTGCCATCATGATAAACGTATCGTACTTACCTTCATTTTGCATTGCTACGCGGTTTTTCAGCGAACCGATGTAATGCCCAATGTGGAGTTTCCCTGTGGGGCGGTCGCCGGTTAAAATAATTGGTTTAGTCATAATGGGTTTATTATACCGTTTTCTCACTTTTTTAGCTAGTTTCTTCATTTTGAAATTCTTTCAAAAATTACTGAAACTTGCAGAAAATTATTAGAAGTAATATAATCAAGGAGTTGTGAAAAATTATTTAGGAGTATAAAATGGCTGACACCCCACAAGAAACAGAACAAAAAGAAATGGACTTCGACTTAAATGACAAAGGCGACGTGACAGCTGAAGTGACGACGCAAAGTCAACGCTTTGCGATTGCACCGCTTATCGCAGAATTTGCTGGGACTTTCCTCTTAGTCGGGATTGTCATTCGCCTAGCGCAGCAAGGCACGCTCGGTGCGCTTGGGATTGCACTCTTTCTCAGCATTCTCATTGTGATATTTGGCGGGATTTCGGGCGCACACCTAAATCCAGCTATCACATTGGCACAATTTTTTAACCGCAAGATGGATGGCGGAAAGACGGTACTTTACATCATCGCACAGGTCTTGGGTGCATTACTTGCATTGGCAGCTCTCTATGCGCTCTATAAATACGGTGTCGGCAATAAAGTAAGCTTCATCCACGTTACTGTACCAAAAGGTAAGATTATTTTCTCACTTCTTGCCGAAATGTTTGGCTCCTTCATTTTTGGGATAGGTGTGGGGCATGCGATTTATGCCACGGATAAGCCTATGCTTGAGACTGGACTTTCAGTAGGTTTTGGGTTATTTGGAGGTTTGATGATTGGTGGGTCAACGACTGCCTTAAACCCCGCAGTAGCAACTGCGATTGGCGCCTTCTCAACAGTCAATAAGCTCTTACCTGATATCCTCGTCTATTTCGTCGGAACGACAGTTGGCATGACATTAGGCGTTACGGCTTATCGCTTTCTGCGCGAGATGCACTCAGCAGATAAATAAATTAGATAAATATCTTCGGATATTTTCTTTTTGTAGCTTTAATCTACATTTGTAAACTTTTTATTTGACAATTTCGAGCTACAAGTGTAAACTAAAAATATGAATAACATTGAACTTAATTTATCCGACTCCGAGCTTGTCGTGATGCGCGTGGTTTGGACGCTTGGAGGTGCTACGGCGAAGCAGATTGTGGAAAGCCTCGGTGAGACCTTCCATTGGTCATCCTCAACAGTAAAAACTTTCTTGGCCCGATTGTTTGACAAGGAAATTATCTCACGGGAGAAGTCGGGACGGGAGTTCGTTTATCACGCAACGAAAACAGAGAGTGAGACCGTCGATTTACTCACGTCGGACTTGGCAAATAAAGTCTGCGCTAAGAAGCATATGCAAGTTATCAAATCCTTGATTGCAAGCTCAGATTTTACGTCCCAAGATTTGCAAGAACTTTCACAAGCGCTTGCTGTGAAAAAAGCGGTTGCAGAAGTGAAGTGCGACTGCTTAGAAGGAGGCTGTTAATGCTCATTAAGCTTATTACAATTGTCATCGCCCTTGCACTAATAGCCTTCATCCTCTGGTGGTTCTTCGGAAAACACGAGACGGCGGGGGGGGCGGGTGAAATTGTTGATGGCGTGCAAACGGCACAAGTCGATGTCGATGGTGGCTACCAACCAGCCACACTACAGCTTAAATCTGGTCTTCCCACAAGCTTGACTTTCCACCGCAAAGACCCTTCGCCCTGCCTCGAGGAAGTCGTCTTCAGCGACTTTGGCATCCATGAAAAGCTGGAGCTTGGCGGCAACAAGACCTTTGACCTCGGCACATTACAACCCGGCGAATACCCGTGGGCTTGTGGAATGAATATGTTTCACGGAAAGCTGGTGGTTAAATGAAAATTTTGGGGAAGGATTTTTCAGATTATCGCGATATATACGTCTGCCCAGATCCGCAGGGACATCGGCCGACCTGGATTTGGTTTGCCATCGTGGGCGATGACATGTACGTCGCGGCATCTGGTCCGCAGTCGAGCTGGAGTCAAGCCGCAGCCAAGTCCGGCACGGGGCAGCTCCACGTCGCGGGCGACATTTACCAAGTGACCTTCACCAAAGTCACGGATGCAGAAACGCTGAAAACAGTGGAAGCGAGCTACTTGAGTCGTTATAATGGGAGTTCAGCACCTGACAGCGAGTCCCAAAAGAGCGTCATGCGGGTCGGATTTCTCGAGAAAATTGGTCCGTCAGATTTACCTAAGGCACAAAAAATTAAGGAATAAAAGGAGAGCTATCATGTCATTATTTAGCAAAACTTCAAACACAGTCGAAGTCACGGTGGATGGGGACTACTCACCCGCCAACTTTAAAATCAAAGCTGGCGAAGAAGCACACGTGACTTTCACCCGCACGACCACCAACGGCTGTACCGAGGAAATTATCTTCAACGGCGAAAAGCGCGCGCTGCCACTGAATACACCCGTTACCTTTGACTTTACACCGACCGAAAAAGGCGAAATCACCTACAGCTGCGGAATGGACATGATCCACGGGAAATACACGGTGAAATGAGTTCACAAGCGCTTGTAGAAGTCTGCAAGCACTTATGAATCAGACAACAAGCTACAAATGTAGATTTTGAAAGTGTAAAATTATGGCTTATTTTTCAGTGACGAAACGTTTTATCATTGGCTGCATCGGCTCTGTGCCCTTGCTCATTCTCATGTTTCTCGACCTCGCGCATGTCATGTTTCCAGGAGAGAGCTGGGTGCAGTTTGTGCTCGGGACCTTTGTTTTCCTAGGGGCAGGACTACCCTTTCTCCAGTCAGCGTGGGCGAGTTTCAAGCAGCACAATAGCAACATGGACACGCTCGTGGCGCTGGGCACGTCGATTGCCTACCTATACAGCCTTTATGCGTTAGCGACGGGGCGCGGGACCTATTTTGAGGCGGTAGCCGTCGTGATTACGCTGGTCTTACTTGGCTCCCTTTTTGAGGAACGGATGAAAACACAGGCTTCAGGTGCAGTGGATAAGCTTCTAAAACTCCAAGCAAAGGACGCAGAAGTCTTGCGCGCTGGTGACTTTGTGAGAATTCCGATTGCAGAAGTTGTGGCGGGGGATGTGATCTGCGTGAAGCCGGGCGAGAAAATCCCCGTGGATGGCGAAATCCTTGAGGGCCGCTCGCATCTCGACGAATCCATGGTCACGGGCGAGTCCATGCCGGTGGAGAAAACGACAGGTGACAAAGTTATTGGGGCAACGGTCAATGGCAATGGTAGCTTTACCTTCAAGGCGACAAAAAACGCCAGCGACGGACTTCTGAGCCAGATAGCGGATATGGTGCGGCAAGCGCAGAGTTCACGGGCACCGATTCAGAAAACGGTCGATCAGATTGCGGGCATTTTTGTGCCGGTTGTCCTGATTTTGGCCATTCTGAGCTACGTCGTCTGGATTTTGCTCGGCGCAAGTCAGGTTAATGCCCTTATTTTTGCGGTCAGTGTGATGATCATTGCTTGTCCTTGTGCCTTGGGCATTGCGACGCCAACGGCACTCATGGTGGGGACGGGACGTTCGGCGAAATTGGGCGTCCTCATCAAAAACGGAGAAGTCCTCGAAGCGGCACAGGTGGTGAAGACAGTGGTCTTTGATAAGACGGGGACGATTACCGTCGGAAAGCCCGTCGTGACGGATGTCATCGGGCCTAGCGAGGTGCTTAAGTTGGCGGCGGCGCTTGAAAAATCTTCAGAGCACCCGCTAGCGACTGCGATTTTGGAGAAATACACGGGAGAAATCCCTGAAGTGGCTGACTTTGAAGCCGTGACGGGGCAAGGCGTGCAAGGCGTGGTCAATGGACAGCAGGCCTTTGTCGGGAAGGTGGAGTTTAGTGATGAGGCCAAAGCCCTCCAAGCTCAGGCAAAAACAGTCGTTGGCGTGCGCGTGAATGACGAAGTCATCGGCTACATTGCCATCCAAGATGCACCGAAAGCATCGTCGAAAGCGGCGATTGCAGCGCTCAAACGTGACGGCTACAAGACGGTCATGCTGACGGGGGACAATCGGCTCGTGGCAGAGGCTGTGGCGCATGAAGTCGGGATTGACCAAGTCATCGCCGAGGTCCTGCCGGGCGACAAGCAGACCGAGATTTTGAAGCTGAAGTCGCTAGGGGCTGTGGCCTTTGTGGGCGACGGAATCAATGATTCGCCAGCCCTTGCAACCGCAAACGTCGGGATTGCCATGGGATCAGGGAGCGACATCGCGATTGAGTCAGGCGGCATCGTCCTCGTGAAAAACGACCTGAACGACGTCGTGACCGCGCTGCAACTCGCGAAAAAGACCTTTAATCGGATTCGGCTCAATCTCTTCTGGGCCTTTATCTACAACGTCATTGGCATTCCCATCGCGGCAGGTGTCTTCTACGGACTTGGACTGACCCTCTCCCCTGAAATTGCAGGACTTGCCATGGCCTTTAGCAGCGTGACGGTCGTGACAAGTAGCTTGCTGCTCAATGTGGGGAAAGTTTATCAGGGACGCACAGTGTAATAAAAAGAGCCTATTAAAAGTAAATTCTTGACAATGAATGAATATTCATTTATAATGAAATTATGTCACGAAAAATAGATGAAGCAAAAAAAGAAGCGATTAAGCAGGCTGTTTATGAATTGACGATGGAAGAAGGGCTTGTTGCGCTTTCTATGGGTAAGGTCGCCAAGCGAGCACAAGTATCACCTGCTACTCTCTATATTTACTATAAGGACAAGACAGATATGCTCTCTCGTATCTACGAAGGTGTGAAGGACATTATGGATGATGGCCTACCTGAAAAGCTTGCGAAATTAGACAATTTGGATGATAAACTACGCGTGGCCGTGCATCATTTTATCTTGCGATTTAGAGAGAATACGTCTGCTGCACAATTTATGTGGGCGATTCAGAATAACCTAGGCATAATTGATCAAGTGGCTTGTGACTATGCAGAACAGAAATCCGCAGATGTATTGGAGCTATTTAAAGAGATGTTAAACAATCCAGACTATGAAAACATGTCTCTTTTACTAGCGTCTTCTCTATTTGAAATCCCATATACACTGCAAACACGTGGCGCAACGGATAGTGAACTTGAAGAGGCTATTGAAATATTGATAAAAGCGTTCAAGAAATAATTTTTACTTGACAAAAAATGAACGTTCATTTATAATAAATTATATCAAAGGAGAAAATACAAATGACTGAAAAAAAAGTAGTGATCATTACAGGTGCCTCAAACGGGATGGGCTTTGAAGCCACCAAATTATTTGCGAGTAAGGACTGGCAAGTCGTCGCGGGCGCACGTCGCGTGGAGAAAATTCCTCAAGACGATAAAATTACGGCAGTAAAGCTAGACGTCACGCAGAGTGAGTCCAATAAAGCCTTTGTCCAGACAGCATTGGACAAATATGGTCGGATTGATGTGTTGATTAACAACGCTGGATACGGTGAATATGGTCCTGCAGAAGAAATTTCAATGGACAATATCCGCAAGCAATTTGAGACGAATTTCTTTGGGGCAGTAGAACTTTCGCAGCTGGTCTTGCCGACCATGCGGGCACAAAAATCTGGACGTATTATCAATATTTCAAGTATTGGGGGCAATATCTATATGCCGTTTGGTGCTTTTTACCATGCCACAAAAGGTGCACTGCAGCAGTGGTCAGACGCACTCGATATGGAAGTTGAACCTTTTGGAGTACGTAGTCTTATCGTGCAACCTGGCGGAACACAGTCTGCCTGGGGTGAAATTGCGATGCAAAATGCGATTGATAATCTCAAAGAAGGATCTGTTTATCGTCAAGCGGTGGAAGACCTGAAACGTGGGATGGCACGCCTTGAAAGTGGAAGTGGCGGCGCAACTTCCGCAGATCTTGCAGCGCTTTTCTATCAGGCTGCGACAGATGCAAAGCCAAAATTACGCTACTTTAACGCCTTTAGTGATCGCATGATGGTGAGAGTCGGCAAAGCTCACCCACGGATTTTCAGAAAAGTCATGGGGAGTATGATCAAACGGTTTTCAAAATAAAAATCAGCCTCGGCTGGTTTTTTAGTATAATAAGACTATGTTTGATCAACTTGAATCCGTTCTTGGTCGTTACGAAGAACTCCAAGAACTTTTATCTGACCCTGAAGTTGTTGCGGACAACGCCCGCTACATGGTGCTCATGAAAGAAGAGGGAGAGCTCCGTGAGCTCGTCAGCGTCTATCAGGACTATAAAGCCAATGAGCAAGCCATCGCTGATGCCGCAGAACTTTTGAATGACCCCGAAATGGCAGACCTCGCTAAAGAAGAACTTGCTGAAGCAAAAGCCAAAAAAGAGCCATTTGAAGATCGCCTCAAAGTGCTCATGCTCCCCAAAGACCCAAACGACGGCAAAAATATCGTCCTTGAAATCCGTGGCGCAGCTGGGGGCGACGAAGCACAGCTTTTTGCCGCAGATCTACTCAATATGTACCAACATTTTAGCGAGTCCCAGGGCTGGAAGTTTGAAATCATGGAGTCTTCGATGAATGACATCGGTGGCTTCAAAGAAGTCTCTGTGCTGATTTCTGGAGCTTCTGTTTATAGTAAGCTCAAGTTTGAATCGGGTGCTCATCGCGTCCAGCGTGTCCCAGTGACCGAGACCCAGGGCCGCGTCCACACTTCCACCGCAACCGTTCTCGTTATGCCTGAGATTGAGGAATTTGACTACAAGCTAGATCCGACCGACATCCGCACGGATATTTACCATGCCTCTGGCGCTGGCGGACAGAATGTCAATAAAGTCGCGACGGCCGTCCGTATGGTGCATATCCCCACAGGCATAAAAGTTGAGATGCAAGAAGAACGCACACAGATTAAAAATCGCGAGAAAGCGATTAAACTCCTCACGATCAAGGTCTTCGACCATTTCCAACAAATCGAACAAGACAAAAATGATGCCGAGCGCAAATCCACCATCGGGACAGGTGACCGTTCCGAGCGTATCCGCACCTACAACTACCCGCAAAACCGAGTCACCGACCACCGCATCAGTCTCACTATTCAAAAACTCGACCGCATCATCGCAGGCGAACTCGACGAAATTGTGGACGCTCTGGTCTTAGCCGATCAGACGGAGAATTTGGCAAATTTAAAGAATGCTTAGACTGACCCAATTAAAATTAACCCTTGACGAGCCGATTGAAAAACTCCCAGAGCTCGCTGCGAAAGTTTTGCACGTGAAGTCATCGGACTTCACGGCTTTTCGGATTTATAAGGAGTCAATTGATGCGCGAAGCCGTGAGCAGCTACACTTTTCTTATACGGTAGATTTGGCGATTGCGGGTGAAAAACGCTTTTTAAAGCTCAAAAATGTCTCACTGGCACCAGATTTAGACTACAAACGTCCAGAGCCAGGCATCAAACTGCTCAAACATCGTCCCGTCGTCATTGGCTTTGGACCAGCAGGTCTCTTTGCGGCACTTTTGCTGGCACAGGAAGGCTACCGGCCGATTGTACTGGAGCGTGGAGAGGCGGTGGATGAGCGGGTAAAGTCGATTATCCGCTTTTGGACAGAAGGCAAGCTCAATCCGGCCTCGAACGTCCAGTTTGGGGAAGGCGGCGCAGGGACTTTTTCCGATGGAAAATTGACCGCACGGACTCGGGATTTGCGAAGCCGTAAGGTCCTGAGTGAATTTGTTGCAGCTGGAGCACCCGAAAACGTTCTCTATGAAGCGCATCCCCATGTTGGGACGGACTTGCTCCGCGGGATTGTCAAAAAAATGCGTGAAGAAATTATTCGATTAGGAGGTGAAGTCCGCTTTAATACGCAGGTCACGGACTTTGAGCTCACTGATGGCGAGTTGACAGGAATTTCTTTAGCAAATGGAGAGCATTTCCAGACAGAAAATGCAATTTTGGCAATTGGTCATAGTGCGCGTGACACCTTTGAGACCTTGAAAACGCGAGAAGTTAAGATGACCGCAAAGCCTTTTGCAGTGGGATTGCGGATTGAGCATCCTCAGGAAGTGATAGATAAATCTCAATACAAAGAATTTGCAGGTCATCCTCGCCTTAAATCTGCAGAATACCGTCTGACCTATAAGTCTTCCACGGGGCGCGGGGTCTATACATTTTGCATGTGCCCTGGCGGCGTGGTAGTGCCGGCCGCCTCGGAAGAAGGCCATCTCGTGACGAATGGGATGTCCGAGCACGCACGGGATAAGAAAAATGCTAACTCTGGATTGATTGTGCAAGTTTTCCCTGAAGATTTGGGGAATAGCGATGATCCCATGGTGGGTGTCGCTTTTCAGCGTGATTTGGAAAAGAAAGCCTTTGAGCTTGGTGGCAGTAGCTATCAAGCGCCTGCACAACTCGTTGGAGATTTTTTAGCAAAGAAAGCCTCACGGCATGGTGGAAATGTCAGACCAAGCTATGCGCTGGGTGTCAAGTGGACAGAACTCCACGCTCTTTTCCCAGATTTTGTTAATGATTCCTTGGAGGAAGCACTCGTTGGTTTAGATAAAAAATTACACGGCTTTGCAATGCCCGATGCGGTCTTGACAGGTGTTGAATCAAGAAGTTCAAGCCCTGTGCGCATTAATCGTGATGAAGAAAGCCTGCAATCGGTATCTGTTACAGGGATTTATCCCGCAGGCGAAGGAGCTGGCTTTGCAGGGGGTATAGTCTCTGCAGCGATTGATGGCCTGAAATGTGCAGAGAAGCTAATTGAAAGTTATGCACGGCCAGAATTTAGATAAGTGAGTAAATGGCTTGCTTATTTTTTTAGAATATGTTACAATGCTTGTATGAGTATTGAAGAATATCAAAAATCTGACGATGAAGAATTTGCTTTGATTTTGCAAGCGATTGGGGAGCCGACTCGGCTTGCTGTTCTACGTTTTTTTTCAATGCATGAGGAGACAGCAGTCGCTGATTTGAACCTAGCACTGAACTTGTCGGACTCGCTCTCGAACCACCATCGCAATATTATTCATCAGGCAGGACTCTGCACGGTGAGAAAAGAGGGTAGGCAAAAGTTTATTAGCCTCAACCGAGCGAAGTTTGAAAAATTCTTGCCAGGATTTTTAGAGAAATTAAAAGGAGGAAACTAAATGCAACTTACAACAGATGCTGCAGTGAAAGAGATGGTCATGTCTTTGCAAGACAGACAGCATGTGCTGGCATTGGACTATGATGACTCAGTTGGTGAGTCGGGAATCCCCGCGGACGCTTGTGCGATAGTCGGCCGAATTCGCCTCTTGGTGGTCGAAAAATCGCAATTACCAGAATCCTTTGATGGAACAGTGGAGAGTGATTTGGGACCGATTTATTTCAAGAGCTTTGGGGCGCGTTTCCTAGATGAGACGATGAACGCTCGAAAAGCAGCATATTCAGGCTACGAACTCATGGGAAGTGGAGGCCTTTTGACACCAAATTTGTTGATTGAAAAAATATAAGGAGATTTAACATGTCAGAAAAACACATTCAAAATTTGATTATTGGTTTCGGGAAGGCCGGACGCGCCTTGGCGCAGCAGCTTTCACGCCATGGAGAAGAAGTCCTCATCGTGGAACGCGACCAAGCGATGTATGGCGGGACTTGTCCCAACGTTGGCTGTTTGCCAAGTAAATCGCTGATTTTATCAGGACTTGCTGGGCGCAGCTGGGAAGAGGCCATTAATCGTCGTCGGGCAGAGCGTGAGCTTCTGAGAAAAGGCGCAACGGGGATGGCGCTGAATGAACCCTTGGCCTCTGCGATAACGGCTACCGCAAGCTTTATTGACGCAAAGCACGTGCAAGTGGGCGAGGATGTCTATACCGCAGACAAGATTTTCATCAATACGGGCGCAACGCCCGTCATTCCTGATATCAAAGGCGTAGAGTATGCCATTACCTCAGAAGAAGCACTTGATGCGGACACGCTCGCTAAAGAGTTTGTCATCATCGGCTCGGGCTATGTCGGACTGGAGTTTGCGGGCATGTACAATAGTTTTGGTGCGCATGTCACGGTGCTTGAGACTTACGATAGCTTCTTGCCGCGAGAGGACGAAGATGTGGCGTCTGAGATTTTGAAGGACATGAAAGGACTTGGAATTGAGTTCAGATTTGGCGTCCAAGTTAGCGAAATCACGGAAGAAGGCGTAATCGTCAATGGCGAACTCCTCAAAGCAGATAAAGTCCTCATTGCCACGGGGCGTAAACCGAATATTGACGACTTGAATCTTGCAGCGGCGGGGATTGAAGTGGAACGTGGCGCGATTAAAGTCAATGATGACCTGAAAACGACGGCGGAGAACGTCTGGGCCATGGGCGACGTGCGTGGTGGCGGGCAATTTTACTATCTCTCGACGGACGATTTTCGTATTATTGCCGATCAATTCTGGGGCACGCAAGGGTATACGAGAAAACTCAGCGACCGCGTGAATGTGCCTTACGCCGTTTTCATTAACCCAACATTGGCACGTGTGGGACTGGACGAGAAACAGGCGAAAGCGGCAGGTGTGAACTATCGTCTCTTTAAGATGGCGGTCGCTCCGATTGTGAAAACCAAAATTATCGAAGACACACGTGGCTTGATGAAAGCGCTCGTGGACCCCAAGACCGATGAAATCCTCGGCGCAACCTTGTACGCGCCAGAAGCGCACGAAAATATCAATCTGTTGAGCCTCGCTATGAAAATGCATACACCTTATAAGGTCTTTCGTGACCAGATATTCACCCATCCAACCTTTGTCGAAGGGCTCAATGACCTGTTTGCAGCGGGGAATGAAGTGAAATAAGAATTGAAAAACCGCTCATGGAGTGGTTTTTTGTTTGCTTTGAACTCGGCCGGCGAGTGTGGTGGCACCGACGGTGAGAAGGCTTGCTAGGAGGAGTGCTGCGCCTTCACCAGGGCTTAGGATACCTAGTGACATCCCTAAGGCGACAATGGCTGCGGGTACACCGTTTTGTGCGGCAGACATGACGCCAAGTGGCCAAGGCTGCTTAAAGAAGAGACCAACGAGGTGGGCAAGGATGGCCGCGACAGCAACGACGACTGCGAGTAGAATCATTTGGGGATGACTGCCTAAGTCGCGGAGATTAATCGAAGCACCAAGCCAGACGAAGAATAAGGGTGAGAAGAAGCCTTCTGAGACGACGAAAAGTTGCTGGGCGAGTCGTCGGGGTTCACCAGAAGCCGCAAGTGCAATTCCCAAGCCGAAGCCTGCGAGCATGATAGAAACCTTGCTGGCTTGTGCGAGCGCTGCAAGTAAGAGTAAAAGCAAAATACTGATACGCAATTCCAAGGCAAGATTACGCTCTGCGGAACGTGCTTCAATGCGGGCTTGCAGGCCACGCTTCTCGGCTTGCCAGATGAGGACAAAAAGAAGACCTGAGATAATGACCATGATGATAACGCCGATAAGCGCTTGTAGAGCATGTGCAGGGTCAATCACCAATGGAACAGCGACAATACAACCTGCGTCTGCGATGGCAATCTGGGGCATCAGCTGAGTAACGGCTGGTCCAGTGAGGCCAAGTCCCTGAATGACTGGCATAATAATCGCCGTGCTAGAACTTGCAAAAAGAACTGCGTAAATCGCAGGATGACCCAAATGAAAAGTGCTTGTGACAATAAAGGCGAGAATGACCGAGACCACCACAATCGCTAAAAGTCTCACAAGCGCTTGTGGAATCCCACGAATCAAATCCTTATCTTTCACGGGAACGTGCGATCCTGCAACCAGCATGACAAGTGCAAAACCAATGTTTGCTAGGAAAGTAAAGGTGCTATTGTGCGCATCAACTAGGTGGAAGCCCGTCGTACCAATGAGAACACCTGCGGCCATTTCACCCACGGCGACAGGAATCTTCGCTTTGTCTGACCAGGCAAAAAGCGGTCCAATCAAGGACACGCCAATTATTAGTGCAAGTTGTGTCAGAGTCATGTGCTGCCTCAGTTTCTAAGTTATAAATCCACAATCTTCACAGGGATATCCGTGTTTTCATCCACCCAGTAGCTGGCACAAACACGGTGGTAGCCGTCGGCGATAGTCAGAGGGACTTGATGATAAAGGTCTCCGCGCACAAGTAGGACGGGTGAAAGCGCAGTGCCTTTTGCGATTTTCTTCAGGTCTTTTGCAACATGGAGATTTTCTTTGGGAAGAAGGTCAAGCCGTGAAGCACGCAAAATATCTTTGGCCTTGAAATGCGTCGTTTCAGCTTTGTCGAGCTTATCTACAAGGTGATTGACATCGTCATCATGGAGCAAAAGGGATAAGTAGGACTTTGCTGCAGGATAATCATGATTTTCAGGGGTATCGAGCCAGTTGGGCTCGAGGATTTTTTTATCAGATTTTGCCATTTTAATCTCCGAAACTAATGCCTGTATTGCGAGCTGCTTTAATCAAGCGGTCATCGAGGGGAACGGGCTTTGAAATCCCTGCGACGTCTTCGAGCTTATTGGCGGTGATTTTGCCTTTGACGCGGGCAACCGTGAGACCATATTTTTCTTCTTGGATGAGTTTGGCCGCATAATTCCCAAGCTGCATGGTGTAAAGGCGGTCAAAGGCGGAAGGCGTCCCGCCACGAAGCTCATGTCCTGGGACGGCAGAACGCGTTTCGCGACCAGTACCTGCCTCGATTTCTTTGGCGAGTTGCTCGCCAATACCATGGAAGCCTGTGGATTCGCGCGTGAAGGCACGTTCTTTATTTTTCTGAGGCTCGTTTTTGCTATAGGCGCCTTCAGAGACGACAACAAACGCATAATTACGATGCCTCAAAGCTTTAGTGACGGCTTTGTTGACTTTGTCAATGTCATAAGGAATTTCGGGAAGTATCACGACATCAGCACCTGCAGCGACGCCCGTAGAAAGTGCGAGCCAGCCTACTTTATTCCCCATGATTTCAACGACGAAGACGCGCGAGTGTGACGCAGCGGTGGTTTTCAGATGAGCGATATAATTGACCCCTGTCTGAATCGCCGTATCGTAACCAAAAGTTTCATCAGTACCAAAAATGTCATTGTCAATCGTCTTGGGAAGTGCGACAACGTTGAGACCTCGTTGACTCAAAAGCTTTGCGACCTTATGGGAACCGTTTCCGCCGAGGACTGCGAGGGCATCGAGCCCGAGCTTTTTGTAATTCTTGACAATCTTATCAGCTTTGGTCACGCCTTTTTCGTCGGGAATTTCCATGGTCTTAAAGCCTTGCCGAATGGAACGCAAGAAGGTACCACCTTGATCAAGGAGACCATCGAAATCGTCGGGGCCTAAAACTTTGGTGTTGAGGTCAATGAGACCTGTGAAGCCGTCATAGATGCCGATAATTTCCACATTGTCTAATCGTGAGTAGAGGGACTTTGCGAGTGCATAAATTGCGGGGTTGAGCCCTGCACAGTCGCCACCAGATGTTAAAATCCCAATTTTTCGCATAGTTGAATCTCTTTTCTAAAATAAATTAATCTAATTGTAGCAATTTTTAGAAGCTGTAGGGTCGTATCTGTTTTACTTTTTAGCTGTTTTGGTCGCTTGCTCGGCAAGTTCTGCTTGGCTGTCTATTTTCCGGCTGAGTTTTTTGATTTTAGCTGGGACATATTTACCGCTTGGCTTTTGAATGCGTGCGTTGAGGTTGTCTTTCAAGCAGAGATCAAGAATAGTTTGGAGCTTTTTCTTGGCAAGATTATCATAAACGGGGGTAGCCACTTCGACACGTCCCGTGAGGTTGCGGCTCATGAGGTCCGCTGAGGAAATGAAATAGCGAATCGGCTCATTTTTTCCTGCACCAAAGGCGAAAATGCGGGAATGCTCGAGATAGCGTCCAACGATTGAGCGAATTTTGATGTTTTCCGTCTCATGAGGAATGCCCGCGACAAGACAGGAAATCCCACGCACGACAAGGTCGATTTTGACGCCAGCTTTTGAGGCTTCGACGAGTTTTTCCATCATTTCTTTTTCGGTCAGGGAGTTCATTTTCATGATGATGCGGGCAGGTTCACCGACTTTTGCTTTTTCAATTTCATGCTCAATGAGCTCCAAAAGTTTCGGCTTCATGAGAAGCGGAGAAACGAGGAGTTCATTTGAGGTTTGGACGAAGGTTGAGGCTTCTGTATTGTCAAAGACCGCTTTCACGTCATCTGTAATTGCTGGGTTTGCTGTCATGAGTGCAACGTCTGTGTAGAATTGGGCAGTGGATTCGTTGAAATTCCCCGTCCCAATGAGCGCAATCTTTCGCCCGTCGGTGAGTTCAATTAAGAGGAGTTTGGAGTGGACTTTGTAGTCGGGCAGGCCATAAACGACATTGACGCCAGATTTCTTGAGCTTTTCCGAGTGGTCAATATTATTTTCTTCATCGAAACGTGCACGAAGTTCCACCACACAGTTGACTTTTTTACCGTGCTTGGCTGCGGAAGAAAGGCCTGCGACAATCTGTGATTTCTTGGAAGCGCGGTAGAGGGTCATGGAAATCGCAGAGACACGGTCATCCTTGGCAGCTTGCTTGATGAGTGTGACCATGCCTGAAATACTTTCAAAAGGATAGCTCATGAGAATATCTTTTTGAAGGATTTGCTCGATGATGTCGCCATTTTCGTCCAATGCGGGATTCAATGCTGGTGTGTGCGCAGGGTAAGAAGCCTTCTTGCGGAATTTGTCAGGGATGAGGTCGTTAATGTCACCTAAATAGCGGAAATCAAGAGGGGACTCGAAATGCAGAAGTTGTGATTTTCGGAGGGCGAGATTTTTGCCGAGGTAATTGAGGAGTTTGGGCGTTTCATCCGTCGTATGGTACTTGAGCATGACGGGGGCGCGGAAGGCACGTGCCTCGATGATTTTCGACATAGTTTCTGCAAAATCGGGGTCGTAGTCGTAGAGCCCGTCTGACTCATCAATGTCGGCGTTACGCACGATGGAAAAGATGAGCTTGCCTTCCACTGTAAACTTATGGAAAACACGGTCGGCAAATTTCTTTACGAGCTCATCGACGATAATAAAGCGATTAGGATCAGATGGAAGACGATAGACTTTATCGACATTATCAGGGATGGGGAGAAAGCCAAAACGATTGTTGCCGTTTTTGGTGCGCAGTGTGGCAGCGACAACGAGGCTATCGTTTTCTAGGAAAGGCAGGGGGTGCTTTTTCTCAACGATGAAGGGAATGATTTCGGGGGCGATTTTATATTTGAAAATGCTCTTGAGATAGTCTTCATCCTTTTTCTCAAGCCTGGTTTTTGCGGTAATTTGTTGAGGTCCCATTTTCTCGACGTCTTTGCGGACCTCTTGGTAGGCGTCGTTGAAACGTGCAACGAGGCGTTTGGTTTTGCGGAGCACCATGGCGAGAAGATCTGCTACATTCGTCTTCGTCTGGGTATCTTTCCAGTCGTCGTCAAGCAAGAGCTGATCAGCAAGCATACCCACGCGGACACGGAAAAATTCGTCGAGGTTGGACTGGAAAATGCCTAGGAATTTGGCACGCTCGAAGGTTGGATTTGATTTCTTTTCAGCCTCTTCAAGAACGCGCTCGTTAAATTGCAGCCAGGAAATCTCGCGATTGACGAAAACGTCTGGCTTTTTGGTGGATTTGTCGGGCGTGGTGGAACTCCTTTCTAAAATGCAAATGTTACGCCTATATTATACTCTTTTGCTAAAAGAAAAGGGTTGGGCTCTGAGCAAAATTTGTGATTTTTGTGCAAGAAAGGTGTATGATGGGAAATGTAAAAAGTATTTGACATTTTTGTCAAATTTGACAGGCTTGTAGGGATTGGCAAAAGTTTCTGCAAGCGCTTGTCAGATCTGACAGAGAGCTTGTCAAGAAAAAGAAAGAGGAAAAATATGGCAAACACATCAAAGGCATCCGCAAAATGGGCAGGCGCCCTCGAAACAGGTAAAGGCACGATCAATGCTGATACATCAGGACTTTTCACAGATGCGCCTTACGACTTTAAAGCACGTTTAGAGGGATCAAACAGTATTGTTTCACCCGAAGAATTGCTCGGTGCAGCACACGCAGCCTGTTTCAGCATGGCATTTAGCTTAGTATTGGGACAGGAAAAAGGCATTGCACCAAAGTCTATCGAGACGCGTGCTGAAGTCACTTTTGACGTAACTGACGCAGGTCCTGCGATTACAGGGATTAAACTCATCAATAAATCATGGATTGACGGCTTGACAGAAGCCGAATTCCAAGAAATCGCAAATGTCGTCAAGGAGAATTGTCCCGTGTCAAAGGCACTGAAAGGCGTGGATATTACGCTTGAGGCGACCTTAGTTGCTTGATGAAATAAAGCCCGAAAGGGCTTTTTGTGTTCCTGAAGTCCATAGTTTTTGATACAATAAAGCTATGGTCTCAAAAGAACGTTTATCTGGCTTGATTGACGGCGTCATCGCTGTGATTATGACGATTATGCTCCTTGAATTCCGCATCCCCTCTGATGGCTCGGTGATTTCATTTCTCAAGGAAAATCTCGTCTATGCGATCGCCTACATCCTGAGCTTTATCTATGTCGTCGTGAGTTGGTACAATCAACAATATATGATGCGGCACTCGGAGCGCGTGACCAGACGCATTTACATCGCCTGCATGCTCTGGGTGCTTTCCCTCAGCCTTTTGCCGGTGCTTGCAGCTTGGACGGGGCGAACCATCAACCTTTTCAAAAACTTCGGTGCGGGAAGTCCCAAGGCTCCAGCCCTGCTCTTTCTCCTCATGATTTGCCTTTGGGGCTACGCCTATCTCCATATGACGAAAGTCTTTATCGCGGACAATCCTGGCGAAAAGGGCGATTTGATTTCCAAAATGGAAGTCTATCGCTACCTCAGACGGCGATTTTTTGCCTTTGGCATTGCAATATCCTTCGTGATTGCTTGGTTTTACCCGCCTTTTGTCTTCGCCTATACCGCCGGCGAGATGCTTTTTGCCCTCTCCCGCTCTCGCAATAATATGGACTTTGAAAAGTAAAAAGGCCTTAGGAGGCCTCAGAGTGTAGACAAAGTCAAAAACTAAGAAGTATTTTTAGGTTACCTCTATCTCCGCGCTTTGCGCTGCGCTGTCCATGCTCGCTAAGCCAGCAAAGCTGGCAAGTCGCATGGCAACTCCCTGCTTTTTCGTCTAGCTAAAGCATGTCCATTCGCTCTAAGGTGCTAAAGCGCCTTAGCGATAGTATGGCTGTTGGTGCGGTCTGCACCTTACAGCGATGCTAGTAGGGTTATCAAAGCGGACAGCCCGACACGAAGTGGCGCAGATAGACACGTCCTTTATAAAATAATAGGAAACTGATTCTAAAAAGCCTACGGCTAAGCCATTCCTAAATTTCAAAAAGCGAAGACAAACCTTATTTTGAGTCCAAAATAGGGTTTGTCTTCAGTCTGAAGCGAGATTCCTCTCGCTTTTTTCTTATCTTCATAGTAGATATGTATCTACTAAATTATTACATCATTTTGCCGCCCATCATTGATGGATCCGTTGCGGGTGCAGCCGGTTACAACTCCGTTTTTCAGCACCAACTGCCTCTGTCGTCAAGACCATTGCCGCAACACTTGAACCATTTTGTAAAGCCGAACGTGTTACTTTGACAGGATCAATGATTCCTGCAGCCATCATGTCAACCCGCTCTGGCGAGGCAAAATGCAGGGCCTCAATTTCCACTCCTCTTTTCACCACCAAATAACCTGCGACAGGCGAGTTAATTCCGCTGGAAAACAATAACGTCCTGCGCTGCTGTACTTACCGACCTCCCCTTTTGAGTTTTTATTTGAGCGTAGCCCGATTATTTCTTCAAAGTATCCTGGAAATCGCGACTGTGGCGCATGATATCGCGGAAGGTGTCGGCGACTGGGTAGGCAAACTCTGGGTTGGCG